>JBBREK010000296.1:0-4466 GCA_038203025.1 Planctomycetota bacterium | reverse complement strand
GTCCGCGCGGCGACCGCCGAGGAATCCCAGCACGGTCACGCCCACGGTCCCGACGGCCATCACCACCACTGAGCAGCGGAGAGAGGTTCTCCACCGACGCTGACGCCGTCAGCGGTTGCGGAAGCCGATGACCACCTCGGCGGTCGGCGACGGCAACGACTCCAAGCCGGTACTGGTGAACGCCTTGGCGGTCAGGCGCTGCTCACCCGCCGCCAGCTTGAAACGCGCGGTGTCCCAGGACAGGGCGAAGCCGTCCGCGGCCACAGTGCTCGCGCCGATGACGTGCCAGCCGTAGTAGTACTCTACGCGCACGACCCCGGTCGACGCCTTGACCTTCAAGCGCACGGTGTCGCCGAGGGTGGCCTGGCTGTCCGCCGGCAGTTGCAGTTGCAGTTGCACGGTCGGCCGCGCCTCGGGCGTGAAGCCGCGGAAGGTGCCCAATAGGCCGGCATACGTGAAGGCGGGGTGGGACATGCTGCCGTGGACGGTGCCTTCGCTGGCGGCGATCGAGTATTTGTTGGGGAAGCGCCACTCGCCAACCGGAAACAGGGTGTCGTTGCGCGGGCCATCGCCGAGCGAATCCTTCGATGCCCAGTTCGGGATCTCGGAACTCTTCATGTAGGCCGGCCCCTGGCCGCCCAGCGAGGCGCCGGTCTTGCGCCAGATCACCGGATAGGCGGTCGAGCGAGAGAAGTCCTCGTCGCCCGTATGCTTGTAGCCGGGGCCGAAGAAGTCCCAGGACGACCGCGCCCCGAAGGTGGTGAAGCCCGGCAGGACGATGCAGGGATACACCAGGCTTTTGGGGTTGATCAGGCACCAGGAGTCAGGACTGAAGAAGGCGCCATCGGAGCGCCAGCCGAGGCCGCTCATCCACACCAGCGACATCTGGTTGCCACCCAGGCAGTAATCCGCAGCGAACTGCGCCGCATTGCCGTACGGCGCCTCGCCGGTGAAGGCCTGCGCAACCAGCGGAAACAGCGCCCGTGGCGCGCTGAGGGCGCCGGTGTGGATCTGCTGGGCGCGCGACAGGTGGGTGGCGCGGAAGCCGCGCTGCGGGCCTTCACGCAACCAGAACGGCAGGGCCTTGCTGATGATGTCGCTGCGCACCGCCTGGCGGCGGTCGCGGTCGAGGCCCGGATGATCGTCGGACAGGATGGCGTATAGCGACAGGGCGACATGGTCGTGCCCTGGCCGGTTCCAGTAGTCCCAGTTCATCTTCGCGTCGACGGCGGCGAGCATCGCCGTCTGATAGGCCGGATCGCCAGTGCCGCGATACAGGCCGGCGGCACCGAAGAGCACGTCCTTGCCACTGGCGCCGTGGGCGATCGCCCAACGCCACGCCTCGGCGGCCTCGGCCAGCCACGGGTCTGTCGTCTCCGCCGGCTGGCCGGCTCGGCGCAGGGCCGCACCGTACCAGGCTGCAAGGCCGGCGTATTGGGCGGTGATACCGGCATCCTCGCCGTGCAGCGCCAGATCGCGGGTGTCGGCCCATGAACCCGTACTCAGCTTGCCACAGCCCTCGATACCGACATAGGCCGGCACACCGCCAGTGCCGTAGCCTTGGGCTACCAGGGCCTGGCGGGCCCGCCGCATGAAGGCGACCAGCCAGCCGGCCTCATCGAGGATGTCGGGGATGCCGTTGCTGCCCTCGTCGATCCACGGATCCGTCGGCGACAGCCGCCAGCGGTTGCCGACATCGCCATCACCGAAACGTGCGGGATCCAGATCATAGGCCAGCAGCAGCAGGGCCGGAACGATGGAATGCTGGTACGGATAGCAGTCCCAGTCGCCGGCGTCGTGGTACCAGCCCCACACCCCGGTGACCGGTCGCGAGGTGTCGGCGACTTTCTCCGAATGCTTCCGGTCGCCATTGGGCAGATAGAATAGGTGGTCGCGGTGTTCGCCGGGATAGACGATATCGCCGTACTCCCGCACCTGACGATCGATGCCGGCGCGCATGAAGAACAGGCCACGCATGGCGGTAACCCAGGCGCGGCGGTAGACATCGTCGCCGATCTCGAAGGGGAAGGAGTTGCCCATCCGCCGCACCGTCAGGCGGTAGCGTCCCGGTTCGGTGACGGCGCTGAAGTCGGCCTGCCAGACATCGGCGCGGGAGAAGTTGCCGCTGGGGCCGATGTTGTCGGGACTGGTCCAGGTGTCGCGCTCGCCCTTGGGCTTCTGCAGCGCGAGTTTGCCGCGATGCACCACGCGCCCATCGTCGAGACGCACGACCTCGAAAACCTCGCCATCATAGTCGGACAGGTCAAGGCCGCCCTCGTGGTGGCGGCCATGATCGAAGTCACCCATGAACTGCGAAACGTAGGCGAACTTGGGCGCCTGTGGGCGGAACCCGACCTGGTTGAGATGGATCGCCTCGTTGTGCCGGGTGGACTCGTCGAAGGTGAAACTCCACACGTCGCTGTTGGCGGCCAGCTTGTCCAGGGTCAGGGTGTAGGTGCGCCCCGGCGTCAGTGCGGTCGGGAACTCCAGGTAGATCCAGTGGCGGCTGAGATGGGTCGGCTGCTTGCGATTATACGCGAACAGGTCGTTGAACTGGTCACCCTTGCTCTTGCGGCCGACGGCCACCGGGGCCAGGCCCTCGCCGGCGAAGGCGGGATCGTCGCGGCTGCCGAGGCGGTAGCGCGCCAGTGTGCTCGCGCGCGCGACATCGAGCAGACCATAGTGCGGCACGTTGGCCTCGCGGTCCTGGCCCTGTCCGGCGTAGTCGATGATACCCTCGCTGAACTGCACCAGGACGATGCGGTCGGTGAGCGGCGACACCGCGATGACGTCGGCACCGGTCGGCACCAGATAGGATGGCAATACCGTCTCGTCGCCGGCAGCCAGCAGGCCCACGGCCAGGAGCGGCAGCAAGGTCCCCACGACAGCATGTGCAAAGAGAGAGCGGATCATGGTAAGACCTTTCGCGTGGATTCGGAACTGGGGGGCGTCGCCGGGTTTAACCAGCCGTGGGCCACGGCTGATCACGGGCCTTCGCCTGGTCGCACCAAGCCCCAGCAGGCATCTTCCTCGCCGAGGCTCTGCACGCGACCGTCGACAAACAGATAGTTGGCACGACCGCGGTGCCGGGTCGGGTCCCCACCCTGTCGCAGATCGCTGGGGATGACCCCGGTCGAGTAGGGCATGAACCATGGCGGCTGGTCGCTCCAGGTGACGGTCGGATAGTGCTTGACCAGCAGCATGTAGCTGTCGGCGTCGCCCACGGCCACACGTAGGCTGGCACGGGTGATACGGGAACGCAGGAAACGGAAAGACAGATCGTCGCCCGAACTGGCGCGGCGGTCGCTGGTCCACAGGGTGTTGGGAGAGTACAATCGATCGAATTTTCCATAGCCAATCGCTGTCGTGGACGTGGCTGCGCTCGCACTGACCAACGTGCCGCTCTTCGGGCATTGCCAGAGGATCTTGCCGCCCGCGGCCTGCGAACCGTCGTCAGTGTATTCCGCCAGGGAGTCGGCCCAGATGATATGCGATGGTGTGTTGTAGATCTGCGTCGCCACCATCTGGCCCCTCCAGTCGCTGATGTAGCCCTGCATCGCCAGGCCGATCTGCCGCAGGGAGTTAAGGCAGCGGACGCTCTTGGCCATGTCACTGACTAGGCTGACCCCGGGCAGCAGCAACGACGCGAGTATGGCGATGATGGCCATGACCACCACCAGTTCGACCAGCGAGAAGGCGGCGCCCGGCGTGGTCATGGCGTCACTCGACCACCGTCACCGAGACATCGTCCAGCCAGGTGGAACCGGTTCCTTGGATATCCAACCCAACGAGCAGGAAGCTGGCGTTGGCTGGTACCTCCAGGCGCTTGTCGAAGCGTTCCCAGGTCCCGGTCGGCCCGATCTCGCCGATAGTCGTAAAGGCGTCGGGCTTGCCATCGAGAAACAGCAAGGTGAAGGGACGCACCTGCACCGCCACATCGCGCCGCACCCAGCCAGTGATCTGTAGGGTCTTCCCGGCGATGCCGCGTTCGAGCTTGACGTTGGCGTTGCCGCCGCCGGCGGAAACGACGTGAAGGGCGCCGGGGGCGCTGCGACCCAGATCGGCGAAATGGTTGATCGTCACCTCTTTGTAGGTCCGCCAGGGGCCGACCCCAGCCTGGTCGAAGCCGCCATCGGCCACCAGCTCGGCGGCGGACAGGACGGCGGTGGCGGCAAGGAGCAGGCTGATGGCGGATCGGCGCATGATTTGGTCTCGGCGTGGGTGGGATCTCGGTTCAGTCTCGTCTTCGGGTGATTGTCAGCTATGGGTCAGACTATATGGTTTCCGTGGTTTATGATGCTTACCCGTGCTCCACGTGGGTCAGATGCGCCCGGCTGCGCACCACGAACTGTCCATGAAATCGCAGTTCGTCGTTCGTCGTTCGTCGTTCGTCGTTCGTCGTTCGTCGTTGCGTCCACGCTGGTTGCGCTCAGGGACACCCATCACCATCCAGGTGACACTGATGT
>JBBREK010000295.1:0-4522 GCA_038203025.1 Planctomycetota bacterium | reverse complement strand
GTGGGGATGGGCGGAAGCAACGCACCTGGGACCCTCCGCCGACGAGCTGGAGCTCGGTGGTCCCAGGGGGTCAGCCGGCGCGGTCGCCGTACAGGGCCTTGACCACGTCCTCGATCTCCGGCTCATTGATGCGGATGTCTTCGACCGGCAGGGCGGCCAGGCAGGCGGCGAGCAGCTGCGGGATGTCCGCGCCCTCGGCGAGGTCGGCGCTGAGGTGCAGATCATCGCTGCGGTGCCAGGCGGTGATGCCGGGCAGCGCTGGCGGCTCGCCGTTGGCCTTGAGGGTGATGGCGAGCTTCTTGCCGCCGCCGAAACGCAGGCGCAGGCCGTCAAGGTCGCCGTCGTGGACGACCTTGCCGTGATCTATGACCACCACCCGGCTGCACAGCGCTTCGATGTCCTGCAGGTCGTGGGTGGTGAGGATGATGGTGGTGCGGCGCTCGCGGTTGAGCGTGCGCAGAAAATCGCGCAGCTTGGCCTTGGTGACGACGTCGAGGCCGACGGTCGGTTCATCGAGGAACAGCACCGGTGGGTCGTGCAGCAGCGAAGCGGCGAGGTCGGCGCGCATGCGCTGGCCGAGCGACAGCTTGCGTACCGGTGTGCGCAGGAAGTCGGCCAGGCCGAGGACCTCGTCGAAGCGGGCGATGCGCTCGGCGGCGATCGCTTTGGGCACGCCGTAAAGCTCGCGTAGCAGCTCGAAGCTTTCGCCCACCGCCAGGTCCCACCACAGCTGCGAACGTTGGCCGAACACCGCGCCGACCGTACGGACGTAGCGCTTGCGGTCGCGGTGCGGATCGAAGCCGTTGACCCGCACCGTGCCGCTGGTCGGGCGCATGATGCCGGTGAGCATCTTGATCGTCGTGCTCTTGCCGGCGCCGTTCGGCCCGATGTAGCCGACCACCTCGCCCTCAGGCACGTTGAGGTCGATGCCGGCCACCGCGGTCAGCTCGCGGTTGCGCCGGTCAAAGATATCGCGCATGCCGCCCCAGAATCCGGGCCGCCGGTCGTAGGTGCGGAAGACCTTGGTCAGGCCGGTGGCGGTGATCATGGGTTTCGGGTTTCGGGCTACGGGTTTCGGGGTCGTGTCCGGGGCCACACAGGACTCCGCAGGCTCGTATCCCGAAACCCGAAACCCGAAACCCGAAACCCGAAACCACTCCCGGCCACACAGGACTCCGCAGGCTCGTATCCCGAAACCCGAAACTACGCCCTGGCTGCTTCAGCCAGGGCGCCCAACCAGCCCGGCACGCTGTACCAGCGCAGGCCGAGCTTCAGCTTGTGCTCGCACCACAGCGACAGGGCACGCTGGGCGTTGCCGGCGAGGTCGGCGGCCGAGGGGGCCTCCTCGCCAGGGTGCGGCTTGGCCAGCAGCGGCAGGGCGAGCAGGGCGGTGCGCGCCAGGGAATCGGCCCGGGCCGCCAGGGTCGGCAGGTCGGCCTCGCCCAGGCGCGCGGCGTCCTCGGCGATGGCGGGCTGGGCGAGGGTCCAGGCGGCGCGCAGGGCCTCGGCCCGGGCCGGGGACAACTCGTTGCAGCAGGCCTCGATCAGCTTGCCGGCCGGAGCGGCCTCGGCGAGCTGGGTGTCGAGGCGGGCGCCGAGCCAGCCGGCGACGGCGGCGCGCTCATGCAGGCGCATGCGCGAGGCCAGCACCTGGCCGAGCAGGCGTTCGGCCAGGTCGTCGTCCTTGCCGCCGGATTCGCGCCAGCGGCGCAGGGCCTCGTCGGCCACCTGCAGGTCACCCTGGCGCAAGCGGCAGATCAACAGTCGGCGCCAGCCGTCCGGGTCGGAGGAGCGGATGCCGACGTAATGTACGAAGGCGTTCAGCGCCGACGGCAGGTCATCAAGGGCCTCGTGCGCCTGGCCGAGATCGAACCAGGCGATCGGCGGCGCGTCGGTGCCGTCGGCGCGCATCAGCAGCACGCGTGCGGCGCGGGTCAGGCCAAGGCGCAGCGCCAGGCGGCCCAGTTGCACTGCCGCCCACGGGTGGAGGTCCTCGGACAGCTCGGCCCAGCCGGCCTCATCGCGTTCGGAGAGGCGCGGCCAGGCGGCCCGGGCCAGTTCGAGGGTACCGCGTGGGTCGCGACTGCGCCGGTCGAGGCGGTCGGCGACGCGGGCCGCGACCAGCAGGTGGTGATGGCCGAAGCGTTCGGTCAGCTTGGCCAGGCCCTGTTCGCCGCCCCAGCTGGTTGGTCCGGCGAGGACCAGGCCTTCCAGGAACCAGGCGTCGACCTCGGGATCGGGGTGTTCGAGGTCGAGTTCGCGCGGGCCCTCGGGGGGTAGCAGCCAGGCGTGCGCCTCATCGGTGGCGCGGTCGTATTCGAGATAGCAGTCGAGGCGCGGACCGGGCAGCCAGGCCCACAGGGCGAGGACGCGGGTGCGCAGCACCGGATCCAGGGCGCGGGCCTGCTCGGGCTGCAGAAACAGCCGGGCCTTGGCGAAGCCGGCGTGGTCATTGAGTGACGGTGGGAAGGCTCCGAAGACGATGGCCATGCCACCGACCTTGACCACGCGGACGCTGCGACCGGCAGCGTTGAGTAGTTCGATGTCCAGTCCGGCGGCGACGAGTGGCGGCGGCTTCCCCTTGCCGGAGCGCTGCAAGGCGCGCGCCCGGTGCCAGTCATGGGAAAGGTCCAGGAGGGGACCCATGCCAGAATGTATCACGGAACGTCATATGAAGAAAGGGATTCCGCCGGAGTCTCGCTACCTGCGGCGAGCCGGGTCCACCTGTTGAGCCAGTCACCTTTGCGCTCTGCCGGTGCCGTGCTAGACCATCACCTTGGCCCGAAGGGCCAACGTAACCCAGGAGTTGATCATGGCTGTTGCCAAGAAGCCTGCCCCGAAACCCGTCGCCAAGCCCGCCCCGGTGGCAAAGCCGGTCGCTGCGCCAGCCGCACCCGTCGCCAAGGCGGCTCTGGCCAAGCCAGCCAAGCGCACGATCGACCAGGAAATGCGCAGCCGGATGATCGCTGAGGCCGCCTACTACATCGCCGAGAAGCGCGGTTTCATCCACGGCCATCACGACGCCGATTGGGCGGCGGCCGAGAAGCAGATCGACTCGCTGCTGTCCAAGTAGGCCGGCCAGGACCGCGGGCTTCAGCCCGCGAAACGGCTTCGATCGCGTGCTGAAGCCCGCGGTCCTGGGGACGTTGTTACGCCCCGGCGCCCTCGTAGGCGCGGCCGAGGCGTTTTTCCATGAAGTTGACGAAGGCCTGGTTGCACACCCGCGTGCCGCCCAGGGTCGGATAGTCGCCGGTGAAGTACCAGTCGCCGCTGTGGTGCGGGATGGCGTTGCGCAGGCCCTGCACGGTCTGGTAGACCACGCGCAGTTCGCCGGGGTATTCTTTAGGGCGGATCAGTTCGGCAATGCGGGCGCTCAGCTCGTCATCGGTGAACTGGGCGTACAGGCGCGTGACGTGGTTGGGGGCCGCTTCGCCGGGGCGTACCGCCTTGCAGACGGCGAGCAACTCGTCGAGCAGGGCGGCGTTGCCACGCTCAATAGTCAGGGCTATGGCAGCCTCGAAGGCGACGAATTTGCCCAGCTCGCTCATGTCGATGCCGTAGCAGTCGGGATAGCGGATCTGCGGCGCGCTGCTGAGTACGACGATGCGCTTGGGCTTCAGCCGCGCCAGCATGCGCAGGATCGACTGGCGCAGGGTGGTGCCGCGCACGATCGAGTCGTCGATGGCGACGATGTTGTCGAGGCCAGGCCGGAGGATGCCGCGGGTGACGTCGTAGGCGTGGGCGACGAGGTCGCCGCGGTCATCTTCGCCGGTGATGAAGGTGCGCAGCTTGGCGTCCTTCTGTGCCGCCTTCTCGGCCCACGGCCGCACCGCCAGGATCTCGCGCAGGCGTTCGGGGGTGAGGGCGTTCTGCGCCTGCAGATCGAGGATCTGCCGCTCTTTCCACTCGGCCAGCCACGACTCCAGGCCCTCGATCAGGCCGTAGTAGGCGCTCTCGGCGGTGTTGGGGATGTAGCTGATGACGCTGTGCGCCAACTCGTGGTCGACCGCCTGCAGCAGGGCCGGCACCAGCTCGGCGCCCAGGGCCTTGCGCTCGCGGTAGATGTCGGCGTCGTTGCCACGGCTGAAGTAGATGCGCTCGAAGGTGCAGCTGCGCTTGGCTCCCGGGGCGAGGATCTCCTGCTCGGTAGCGCGACCGCGGTGGTCGATGATCAGGGCGCAGCCCGGAGTGACTTCCTTGATCTGGTCCGGCTCGACGTTGAAGCAGGTGACCAGGGCGGCGCGCTCGGAGGCGACCGCGACGACCTCGTCGTCCTCGTACCAGTAGCCTGGCCGGATGCCGTTGGGGTCGCGCAGGGCGAAGGTCGCACCATGGCCGACGATGCCGGCCATGAAGTAGCCGCCGTCCCAGGCGCGCGCGGCGCGGCGCAGCACCTTCGACAGGTCGAGGGTGTCGGCGAGCATGGCGCGCAGGGCGTCGGCCTTCAGCTCTTCGCTCTCGGCTTTCCTGACGATGGCCTCGTTGGCGACGTCGAGGAAGTGGCCGATCTTCTCCATCATCG
>JBBREK010000294.1:0-4542 GCA_038203025.1 Planctomycetota bacterium | reverse complement strand
GGATGATGGTACCACCACCTCGTTGCCCCACTTCGCCTCGGCCGCCGCCTGCCAGGCCTCGTTCTCCCAGGTCAGCAGCACGTCGCCGATGCCGCGGCGGACGAAGGTGGTGGTCGCGCCGCGGGCGCCGGCGTCGAAGGTCGGGACGCGCTTGAGCCAGCCGGCCATAAAGGCACCCACCGCCGCCTCATCGCCAGGGTGCTTGGCCGCAGCCCACGACCACGCCGCCAGGTAGGCGAGGCGCGCGGCACCCGCGGTCTTCGGGCTGGCGACCAACGGCACCACATCGGCGCGCGCCAAGTCGCCCCAGTCCTTGATGCCCTTGGGGTTTCCCTTGCGCACCAGCAGCACCACGGTCGAGGTCCAGGGGCTGACGCCACCCGGCTGCTGCTTACGCCAGTTGGCGGACAGCAGACCGGCCTTGGCGATCTCGTCGACGTCAAGAGGTAGAGCCAGGGTGACGACGTCGGCCTCGATGCCCTCGATCACCGAGCGGGCCTGCTTGCCGCTGCCGCCATGCGACCGGCGGATCACGACGTTACCACCGGCCTGTGTGGCGAAGGCGACGTTGATCTCTTTGTACAATTCGCGGGTCGGATCGTACGAGGCGTTGAGCAGGACGCCGTCAGCCGCGATGAGCGCGGCCGTGAGGAGGAAGAGGGTCAAAAAACGCATGGGAGATCAAGTATGGCGTCCGAGAAGGAGGAGCGCCTCGGCGAGCGAACGGAGGACGCGGCGCAGCCAGCCGAAGATGGGTCGAGGCATCGGTCGACACGCCTCAATGCACAGGTTCGGCATAGGTCATCACCAAGTAGAGCAGCGCCTCGCGACGCTGATCGGGGTTGATGTAAGCGTGCGGCACGTCGGCATCGAAGCCGATGGCGTCACGCTCGGCCAGCTCGTGGCGCTGGCCGGCGATCTCGACCACGACGCGACCCTTCACCACCACCAGTTGCTCGCGCGTGCCGCGGGCGTGTGGTTCGGCGCGCTCGGCACCAACCGGAGCGATGGTCAGCTCATAGAACTCGTTGGTGCGCGGGCCGCCGTCGAAGGGGAAGAGGGCGCGCGAGCTAAAGCTGCCCTCGGCGTTGGCCAAGACCTTGGCGTCTTTGCGCCGCAGCACCACGCTGCGCGGCCCTGCCTCGACCGCGATCAGCTGCTGGAAGGGCAGATGCAGACCGGCTGCCACCTTCCACAGTGTGGCGATGGTCGGCACGCTCTTGCCGGTCTCGATCTGGTTGAGCATCGCCCGCGACACACCGCTGGCCTCGGACAGCTGGTCGAGCGTCAGGTCGCGCTCAGCGCGCAGCCGCTTGAGGTTGCCGGCGACCGCTGCGCTGATGTCGATGTCCACCGGTTGGCTCATGGCGTGGCGGTGGTGTTAACGGACGTCTCATCCGCTACAACAGATAATCTGTTCAAGCAGACGCGCCGTTCGTCCGGCCGATCTACTGCACATCGCTGACTTTGCCCAGCCACTGCACGTTGCGGCTGACGTTTTCGTGGATGACGACATCCGGCTTCTCGGCGTCGACCACCGGCTGGAGGTAGTGGCACCAGACATAGCGGACGCGGCGGAAATGCTGTGACAGGTACGGCAGCAGGGCGGGCATGAAGGAGTCGTGGAACACCACCGCCGTCGGCAGGGTCGGATCGTCGACCAGGGTGACCGCCTCGCGTGCGCCTGACTGTCCAGGCGCCCAGGCAGACTGCGCCGCCGGCAGATGGAACAGGCCCGGGCGGGCCACCGCCTCGCCGGACGGCCAGTGCGCTGGCAGCGGCTTGACCGCCTGCCACAGCTCGACCCGTTCGTGCGTCGGCCCAGCCATACGCAGGGCCCAAATGTCGCCAGGCCAGTCGTAGGGCTTGGCAATGAAGTCACTGCGCGGCAGTGGCACGCCGCGCAGGACAAGTCGCCGATGGATGGCCAGATACCCATGATAGGCGCCGTCGTCCAGCCAGTGCGAATCGCACTTGGTGTAGCCGCCGGTGACCGTCGCGCGCAGATCCAGCAACGGTCCATCCGGGCCGAGCGCCGCGACCAGCCGGTCGAGTCGGGTCGACTCGGACGCTGGCACAAAAGGCAGATGCCCGGGCAAGATCGTGGCCTTGTCCGGCGGGACCACGGCCAGATAGCGGACCTTGGTGGCCCGGGCGCGAATAGCGTCGGCCCAGCCGACCTCCTCCTTCCGCGGGGCGACACGACCCTCCAGTTCGTCGAGGCTGTGACCGTCTCCGGCGTGTTCAGACGCGTAGTACCACCAGCCGTCGTGGCCACGCACGACGGTGGGTGGCGTCGAACCGGTCAGATACCACCGCACCCCGTTCCACAACCGGCCCGCCTCGCCGCGTAGCGGCATGACCTCCTGCAGCCGGGCCTCGTCCGGGAACGCCTGCGGCAACCTGCGGCACCCCATCGTCCACAACGTCATCACAACCAGGGCGAAGCCCAGAATGGTGGCGATGGCGGCGGAGCGCGGAATGCGGGAGTGGTCGTCCATGTCAGAAGCGGAAGTAGATGAATGGGCTGCTGGCGGTGGTGACCAGGGCACTGATGGACAGCACGAGGATGGCCAGGACGGCAATGGAACCAAGCCAGCCCCACACGGCCTCGCCCAGTCGCGTACGCAGCGCCGTCGACCAGGTCGGCAGCGGCGCGGTCGCGCAGATCGCACCAATCGCCAGCATCAGCCAGCCATGGCCGTCGACCAGCCGCCACCACGGTGCCGGACCACCGCCGGCGCCGACCATCGCCGCCAGTATCCGCCCGGCCTGCGATATGTCCTCGGCGCGGAACAGCACCCAACCCGTCAGCACCACGACCAGGCAGTAGGCGTGGCCGAGAATGGCCGGCAGGCGCGGCGTACGCGCGGCTATGGCATGCTCGACGGCGAGAAAGACGCCATGGAACAATCCCCACAGCACGAAGGTCCAGGCCGCACCGTGCCACAGGCCACAGAGCAGGAAGACCATTACTAGGTTGCCCACCGTACGCCACGGGCCGGCCCGGCTGCCGCCCAGCGGAATGTAGAGGTAGTCGCGGAACCAGGTCGACAGCGAGATGTGCCAGCCGCGCCAGAAGCCGCGGATGCTGGTGGCGGCATAGGGCCGGTCGAAGTTCTCCTTGAAGCGGAAGCCGAACATCCGCGCCAGGCCGATCGCCATGTCGGAATAGCCGGCGAAATCATGATAGATCTGCACGCCGTAGGCAGCCGCGCCAAGCCAGGCGGCGGCGGTCGTCAGCTGGCCGGCAGGCAGGGCGAAGATCGCGTCCGCGACCGTCGCCGCGCTGTCGGCGATCAGCACCTTGCGCGCCAGGCCAAGGGTAAAGCGGCGTAGCCCGGCGGCGAGATCGTCGATGCCCGGATCGCGGGTGGCAAACTGTGGCGCGATGTCCTTCCAACGCACGATCGGCCCGGCAATCAGCTGCGGGAAAAACGACTTGTAGACGCCAAAGCGTAGCACGCTGGGTTCGGCGGCGACCTCGCCGCGCCCGACGTCGACGACGTAGGAGATGGCCTGAAAGACAAAAAATGAGATGCCGATCGGCAAATGGATCGGATCGAGATGCACCGGCAGGCCGAGGGCGGCGAGGTTGGCGACGAGGAAGTTGGCGTACTTGAAGACGATCAGCACCGCCAGCAGCGCGCCAACGGCGCAACCGGTGGTAACGGCCCGGGCGCGTCCGGCTGGACTGCGCTCGATGAGATGCGCGAAGCCCCAGCCGCTGACGATGGCCCCGAGCATCACCGTCGTGTACCAACCTTCGCCGACGGCGTAGAACACCAGGCTGGCACACAGCAACACGAGATCGCGTAGCCGACGCGGAACTGCGGCGTGCAGCAGCAGCACGGCGGGCAGGAAGAAGATGAGGAAGGCGAGGGAGCTGAAGACCATGGCGCCATCGGCGGGCTGAAGCCCGCCGGCCGTGCCGGCTGAAGCCGGCGCTCCTTAAAGTTTCTCGGGCTTCGCCAGGTATTCGGCGATGCGATTGATTAGACGGGCGGCGTCGCCGCCGTCGGCGATGCGGTGGTCGAAAGTCAGGGTCAGTTCGATCTTGCGAATGCGGTCCCACGACTTGGTCGCCGGGTTCCACTCGGGGTGGTTCTGCGGCGCACTCAGGCCAAGGATGACGCTGTGCCCGGGCAGCGGGATCGGCGTCGCCCAGGTCAGACCGAAGACACCGTAGTTGCTGACCGAAGCGACCGATTCGCCGCCGTCTCCAACCTTGCCGGCCCGCGCCTTCTCGATGATCGCTTCGACCGCGGTGGTCAACTCAGGCAGCAGCAGCTCGTCGACCTTGCGGATCACCGGGGTCAGCACGCCATCGCCGACTTCGACCGCTACCGCTAAGTCGACCGTCTCAGGCGTATGCAGACGGTTGCCGTAAAGCCGCTTAGCGAAGGGGCTGCCAGCCTTCAGGCCAAGGGCCAGGGCGCGCAGGGCATAGATGGTCAGGCTGGGCCGGCCGGCGACGGTGCGGCGGTGCGCCAGCACGCTGTCGACCTGCACACTGGTCGCGACGGTGGCGAGCGGACGGGT
>JBBREK010000293.1:0-4557 GCA_038203025.1 Planctomycetota bacterium | reverse complement strand
CCTTCCGCCTTCCGCCTTCCGCCTTCCGCCTTCCGCCTTCCGCCTTCCGCCTTCCGCCTTCCGCCTTCCGCCTTCCGCCTTCCGCCTTCCGCCTTCCGCCTTCCGCCTTCCGCCTTGTCGACGAGTAACAACTCAGGCCCGGGGCCCCGTCGTGCAGCGATCGAGTGGCGGTGGGCGGATATACTGGGCGAAGCCCATCCGCCCACGGTTTCAGAGCCGTGCGACGAAACCGAGCCGCGACAAAGCCCGAGGGGGCAGGCCCGCAGGGCCGCGGGGGCGAAGCCCTGAGCAGTCACGTCGACGATACCCCTGTCCGGACATAGGTTTGGGACGTCGCAGGTTCATCGATCCAACTTGCAACTGAGAAAACTTTGTGTATAAAACGATTAGAACCGAAACGATAAGGAAACTAATCGAATGCGAGATATCCCCAGCCGGCTGACGCAACAGACGCCGGTCTTCATCTAGATTATCCAGAACGACTTACATAACTGCTACACAAGGAGCACGCCGTGAGCACCCCCGAAACCACCCATCACACCACCGCCGATATCACCCATCACGCCAAGGCCCTGCTCGAGGCGACCCGCGATGTCGCCGGCGACCATATCACCGAGGCCCGCAAGCGTCTGGCCACTGCCCTGGAAAACAGCAAGCACATGCTTGAGTCGGTGAAGGAGAAGGCTGTCGCCGGGGCCAAGGCCACCGACGAAGCAGTGCGCAACCATCCCTGGCAGGCCATTGGCATCGCTGTGGCGGTCGGCGCCGTCGTCGGCTATTTCGTCTCCGCAAGTTGCTCCTGCAGGCGCGACTAGGCCATGGCGGAGGAATCATCAGGCAGTCTGTCCCGGCTCATCGCGGTGGCCCGCGATGTGCGGCGACGGCTGCTGGCCGTCGCCGGCAACCGCTACAAGTTGCTCCTGGTCGAACTGCGTGAAGAGCGCGACCGGCTGCTGCTGACCGTGGTGATGGCCATCGTCGCCCTTGGTCTGGCCCTGCTGGCGCTGCTCGCTGCGTCGGCCGCCATCGTGGTCCTGCTGTGGCCCTACGCCCCGGTCGCCACGCTGGTTATCCTGGCCGTGCTCTACGGTGCCGCTGCTGGGATCATCGGGCTGGTGTTGGTGTCCCGCCAGCGCTCGGCGCGTCCGTTGGCGGCTACTCTCGACCAGTTGGCCAAGGACCGCATCGCTATAACCGAGGCACTGTCGTGAGTGCGCGCGAGGCCTACAAACAGCTACTCATCGCCGAGAGCGAGATCAACCGCCATCAGTTGATTGCTGAGGTCAGCGCGCTGCGTGGTGCTGCCCGTGGGCTGGTCACGCCGTCCGCTGGTTGGCAGGGGCTGGTAGGCCTGCTCTCGCTGGGTGCGAGCGCCTGGTTCCGTCGGGGCAAGAACGTCGATACGGCAGTACCGAAACGCCCGTGGCTGCGCATGCTGCTGGCCGGCGTTGATCTGTTCACCGTCTGGCGACGGGGCCGCCGCCAGGACGTGTGAGGACTGTCAGAAGCGGACGTCGGGCTTGCGCAGGCTGACGCCGCACGAGCCGAGCGCAGTGCTCAGTTCCTGGACGACGCTCTGGCCCGAGCCCTTGGCCTTGTACAGGTCGAGGTCGGTGTACTGCACCAGGTCGCCGATGCGGGTGATGCCGAGGTCGGTGACGACCTGCACGGCGCGCGGGGTCAGCTCCAGCTTGTCGACGCTTTCGCCGAGCATCTTCTGGTCGGCCTTGGTCGGGCCGTGCTCGGACTCGTCGCGGAACATGCCCAGGCGCAGGTTGCGGGCGGCGAGCATCTCGCGCACTTCCTTCAGCGAGGTCTCGCCGAAGTTCTTGTACGACAGCATCTCGCTCTCGGAGATGCGCAGCAGGTCGCCAAGGGTGAAGATGTTCATCTTCGCCAGGCAGTTGCGCGAACGCACCGACAACTCGAAGTCGTTGACGCTGGTGCGCATGATCTTCTCCATGCGCTCGCGCTCACGCTCCTCCTTCTCGTCGTAGTGCATCGAGCGGCTGCTGCGCGCGTCGCGCAGCAGCGACAGGGCGCGGCGGTGACGCGGATTGTAGGCCAGCACCTGGCGGAAGCAGTCGATGGCGGCGTTCGGCTCGCCGCGCTCCTCGTAGAGGATGCCCAGGTTCAGCGCGCCGGGCAGATAGGCCGGCCAGGCATCAGCGCAGACCAGGTAGTGCTCGGCGGCGAGTTCGTCGTCGCCGATGCGGTCAAGCAGCACGCCGAGCTTGAAGGCGGCCTCGATGTGGTCGTGGTCGGCCTCGAGAGCGGCTTCGAGGGCCTTGATCGCCGGTTCGACGTTGCCCTTGGCTTCATGGATGGCGCCGGCGAGGTATTCGCGATCGGCGCCGCTGGGCACGCTGGAGAGCGCCTTCTCGGCGTCTTCCGGGGAGCCGGCTGCGAGCAGGGCGCGGACCAGCTCGGCCTTGGCTTCGGGCAGGCTCTTGGCGGCGGCGGTCAGATGGGTCTTGGCTTCGGCGTGCTCGCCGAGCTCGACCTCCATCAGGCCGAGGATGAGGGCGCCATAGGCGTCCTTGACGTCGAGCTGGTCTTCGGCGTCGGCGAAGCGGCCGAGCGCGAAATTGGCGATGGCCAGCCGCGACTTGTCCTTGCCGAAGCCATGACCGTCGGCGACGGCAGCGGCGAGGCGGGCACGTTCCTCGACATCCTGGCCGACTGCAATGCGCAGACGGCGGATCTGGGCAGGGGACGGCTTCTCAGCAGCGGCGAGAACCTGGGCGCAAGGGGGCAGCGCGGCGGTGGGCATGTAGGCTTCCTCGGAAGGGCCGGGAAGGCTAGTGGCCCATCCAGGGGGGTCAATCCGTCATTGGCTTTTTTGCTCAGGGGCTTGCGCCCCTACGGCCTTAGCGGCCTACCCCCGGGCTTTGTCGCGGCTCGGTTTCGTCGCATGGCTCCGAAACCGTGGGCGGATGGGCTTCGCCCATGCTATCCGCCACCGCCACTCGGCGCCCGCCCCATCGCTGCGCGATGGGGCCCCGGCGGTTGGCCCGGCTGCTCGCCGCGCCGGTGTAGATCGCCATCACGCATAGGATGAGTACATATCGACCCGAGTCAATAAACACCCATGCAGAGTCCATGCGCATGCGCATGCGCCACGACGAGGCCTTCAAGCTGCTGCTGAGCGCGTGCCCAGGTGACATCCTGCCTGTCTTCGCTCCCGAACTGGCGGCAGCCATCGGCTCACCCGGGACCATCACCGTCGAGTCGGTGGAACTGCTGCCGCGCATCCCGGGCATGCGTCGTTCGCGCTTCCTGGATTTCGCTGTCAGCCTGCAATGGCCTGGCGGCCAAGCGGTGCTGATCCTGACCGAACACTTCTCGCGTCCTGACGGCGTCGACCTGCGACGCGTGGCATTGTACACGGCGGCGCTCATGCATCGCCATCCGGACCGCCAGGTGCTGCCGGTGGTAGTGGTCGGCCAGACCCGCGGCCGGACGTTGGACGGCCGGTTGCTCGGCCAGGTAGGCGGTGCGACGGTCCTCGACTTCCGCTGCCGGATCTTCCACCTCGACCGCGACTGCCTACCGGCGTGGGACCGGACTCGCTCGCCCCTGCTGGCCGTGCTATCGGCACTGCTGCGCGACCAGCCGCAGGTGCAGGTGGCGTACCGCGCTGTGCAGCAGTTGCGGCACAGCCGCGACGGCATGCGGCTGATGGCGGTGCTGCTTCCCTGATCGAGCATCTGACTAGCCTGACCGACGAGGCCCGAGCGATCTTCCGTAACCTCATCAGCGAGACACCCGACACGATCAGCGTCGTCGATATGTTCAGCGCCGAAGGCAAAGCCGAGGGCAAAGCCGAGGGCAAAGCCGAGGGCATCCTCGCCGTAATCCGCGGCCAGTTGGCTGACGGCGAACTCACGGTCGACCAGGCCCGCTCGCGCATCGCGCAGCTGCAGCGCGATGGTGTGCTCGACAAGCAGCAGGCCGTCGCGGCATTGTCGCACATCGGCTAGCGACCTGGGACCGACGAGTGGGGTCGGGACGGCCCCGATCGACGCGGGGCTAACAACATCGCTTCAATTCCCGCAACGACTTACGAGCTGTTAGAGGCCCGGTCGGCGGATGTCAGTCCGCCGGGGTGCCAGCCTGGCCATCCCGCCGCCCCGTCCCCCGCCGCCGGTACCCCCTGCCAGGCGTGTGCCCGCCTGGCGCGACCTCACGCCGACTCGCCCGGGGCTGCGGATCCGGTGCCTGTCCAAGGATTTCAAGGATTTTCCCTCCTGCGCCTCGGCGGCTTTGATCAGCCCCGCTCAATGCGTTCAACCACCGCCGCAGCGCCGGGAGGTGGAGCCGCTGGCGGTGGCGCCTCGCGACATGCCACCGCCAGCACCACGTCGTCGGCACCCCAACGGCGCAACTGGCCATGCACCAGAGCCAGCGCCTGGCGTCGTGACACCGCGCCAACCAGCGTCGCGATGATCAGCAGGAGGTACCCACCAACCCCGCCGTGCTCGACATACAGCAGCGCCATGCGGCTCTTCCAGGGCCGGATGATCTGGCTGTAGAGCAGATCGGCGTCGGCCGCCC
>JBBREK010000292.1:0-4579 GCA_038203025.1 Planctomycetota bacterium | reverse complement strand
CCCGAAGGCGTGCTATCCGTCAGCGAGTGCCACCCTGGTCACCCCTCCCGGTATGCCTACCAGGAAGGCCAGCGGCGACGATTTAGCTCTTACCAGCCCGTGGGGGCAGGCCCGCAGGGCCGCGGGGGCGGAGCCCCTGAGCCGTCACAGGGAGGATTACCCCCCGAGATCCCTCCACGCGCGCGGGGCAACGCCGTAGGCACGCCTGAACAGGCGGCTGAAATGGAAGGGGTCAGTGAACCCGGCGGCGGCGGCGGCCTCTATAACCCGGGCTCCACCGCTGAGCAGCTGCGCGCCACGTGCGAGACGCGCGCTGCGCAGCAGGCGCTCGGGCGACAAGCCGGTGCGTCGGCGCAGGGCCTGACGCAGGGCCGACCAGCTTAGGCCATGCTGACGAGCGGCCCCGGGCAGATCCCAGGGTTTCATGGGGTCGGCGCGTACCTGCGCCGCTACGGATTCCGCCAGGGCATCGGCGCGTCCGAGCGGTGTGCTCGCGGACAACTCGGCGAGCAGCGTGGCGAGGGATGCCGCCAGGCGCAGGCCGTTGGTGCCGGTCGCCATCGCCAAGGTCACCAGCGCAGCGAGGCTGTGCATGGCATTGGGCGACGGCCGCATCGGTCCTGGGCGTAGGCCGAGCTGAGCGAAGTCCGGACAGGCGAAGACGACGAACAGGGCGCGCCAGCCGCGCATCGCGGTCGAGGCGTAGCGGTGGGCGGTGCCGGCCGGCAGGACGAGGAGGTCGTCGGGTCCCGCCAGTCGTGGTGGTCCCGGTTCGCGTACCAACGTCTGACCTTCGGCGATCCAGGTCAGGTGGTGATCAGGGTTGTGCCGGCGATGCAGATCCTGGCCACCGGGCGGATCGATGCGATTGGTGCCAATGCGGAGCAGCCGGAGGCCGGCGAGTTCGGCTCCGGTGGCGATGGGCAGCGTGCGCCGCTCTCGGGTTAGACGTGTCAGGACATCCAGGTTCATGCAAAGTCATCCATGGATACCCGATTTCCAGGCGATTACCATCAGCGCAGGAGATCCAGTCCATGGGCAGCCCGAACATCCTCATCCTCTTCTCGGACCAGCAGCGCGCCGACACCGTGGGCTGCTACGGACAGCCCCTGCCGATCACCCCGAACCTCGACCGCCTGGCTGCCGAGGGCGTGCGCTTCGCCACTGCCATCACCTGCCAGCCGGTGTGCGGACCGGCACGTTGCGCCCTGCAGACCGGTCGCTGGCCGACCGACATGGGCTGCCACGTCAATGACCGGGCTCTCCCACGCGATGCCAAAACCATAGCGCATCACTTTGGCGACGCTGGCTATCAGACCGGCTACTTCGGCAAATGGCACCTCGCCTCTGACCATGCCGGCAAAGGTCTCGACCGCGAGTCGATGAACCATCGTGTCGTGGCGATCCCGCCAGATCTGCGCGGCGGTTGGCGCGACGGCTGGGTGGCCAGCGACACCCTCGAATTCACCAGCCGCGGCTACGGTGGGTACATGTTCGACGCCGCCGGGCGACAGGTCGACTTCCCTGCCGACCGGTTCCGCGCCGATTGCGTTACCGACCAATTGTTGGACTGGCTGGAGCACGGTCGTGATCCGCAGCGGCCTTTCGCCGCCATGATCAGCTGGATCGAGCCGCACCACCAGAACGACCGCAACCGCTACGAGGGTCCGGAGGGCTCGAAGGAGCAGTGGAAGGATTACGTCGCACCTGGCGATCTGGCGGCCAACCGCGGCAAGGGCGACTGGGAGGTCAACTACCCGGACTACCTCGGCTGCTGTCACGCTCTCGACGCCAACGTCGGGCGCATCCGCGCACTGCTCGAACGGCTTGGCGCCTGGGAGGACACCGTGGTCATCTACACCGCCGACCACGGCAGTCACTTCCGCACCAGGAACGGCGAATACAAGCGCTCGCCGCACGACGCCTCGGTGCATATCCCGATGATCATGCGTGGCCCGGGTTTCCGCGGCGGCCGGGTCGAGACCGGTATCGCCAGTCTGCTCGACATTCCGCGCACCCTGCTGGCGGCGGCCGGCCTGCCGGCTCCGCGCGTGATGGCGGGACGGGACCTCGCCCAGGGCGGCGCCGACGCTGCTTTCGTGCAGATCAGCGAGAGCCAGTGCGGCCGCGCCATTCGCGAGGCCGGGTGGACCTACGCCATCGCCGCGAGCGATGTCGGTGGCGGTGAACCGACCAGTCCAGGCGGCAGCTGGGTCGAGACGGTGCTGTACGACAACCGCACGGATCCGCATCAGTTGAGCAATCTCGTGGCCGATCCGGCGCACGCTGCCGAACGGGCCCGTCTACGCGAACGGCTGACCACCTGGATGCGCGAACGCGGCGATGCGGTGACCGTGGTCGCTCCGACGGGAGATTAGTGTACCACTACGAGCCGAATTCTGTGGTTCGTCCGAGGCATTCGGTGAGGAGTGCGTGGGGGGCGGGCGAAGCCCTGCGGTAACAGCCGAACGGCCCGGCGAAGCCGATAATGAACCTCTTGGTTCAGATTTTGCCGGGCTGTGTATCGGCTCGCTGATCCAGAGCCGTCACCATCACTTCTTCGTGCGGGCGAGGCGCTCGGCCTCGCGCGGGTACCATGCCCGGCCAAGGCCGAGGCGGTCGAGTTCGGCGGCTTCGGCCAACAGGGTGCGGGCCTCGGACAGTTTGTCGTTGGCGGCGGCGACACGGGCTGCACACCAGCGGACGAGATGGTCGTTGCCGATATCGCGTGCCGTGGCGATGAAGGTGTCGGCCTCGGCCCGGTCATCGCTATCGCGTGAGCCGAGGACGGCGAGGACGGCGTAGGCGTGCGCATTGGCCTCGTCGATGTCGAGGATCACGCTTGCCGCCTGGGCGGCACCCTCGCCGTCTCCCGCCGCCTCTAGGGCGAAGAGGCGGCCGACCAGCAGCGAGGTCCAGAACGACAGACTCTGCCCGGACTTCACCTTGGCTTTGATCGTCGTGGCGCTGGCGTTGGCCAGTTCGACGGCGCAGTCGAAGGACTCGACCGCCGCCACCGCGTCGGCTGGCTTGCCGCCGAGGCGGGCGAGGGCCAGCCACACCTGGCCCTGCGCGGCGTGGCAGCGCCAGTTATCCGGTGCCAGGGCGACGGCGCGATCGGCGTACTCCTCGGCTCGCTGCAGATCGAAGTACGATCCGAGGGCCGCCTCGGCCGCAGCCGCGAGTTCGTCGGCAGTACGCGGCTCGATGGCCAGTACATGCTTCTCCCAGTCGGACTGCAGGTCGCTGGGACTGCGGCCGATGCCCTTGGTGAACAGCTCAGTGTTCGATGCGTTGCCGCCCTTCTTGAGTGACATCAGATAGTTTTCGTAGCCATTGCGCAACTTCTTGTCGCCGCTTTGCATCAGGAAGTGGGTTAGCGACCAGCCGCGCGGATAGTATTCAACCGTATAGGCCTGGTGCGAGCAGGCGACGGTGTCGTCCAGGCTGACCTTGCCACTCTTGAGCATGTCGCGCAGATGCCACAGGCGGGTCCACGGGATGGAGTCCGGGTCGACACGGTCCTCGCGGCGATCGGCGTCCTCGAAGTACACGGCCAGGCCCTCGTTGGTCCAGGTCGGGACCTCGCGCTTGGCGAAGCGATTCATGATCAGATGGGTGGTCTCGTGGAATAGGATCCCCAGGGTCTGGTCCAGGCTGCCGGCGTAGAAGCAGCGGATCATGTCGCGGCCCGGCTGGTAGTAGCCGAGGAGGTTCTCCTGGACCTGGATGCGATCGTCGAGGCTGGCCTTCCTGAAGGAGTCCTGGTCGGCGAAGACCTCGACCGGGATCTTGGTCTGGGTGTTGCGCAAATTGAACATTCGGCTGGCGACCGTGTAGTACTGCTCCATCGCGATGCGGAGGTCCTCGACCACGCGCACTGTGCAGTTGCTCTTTATCGAGAAGTGTGCCGTCTTGGTCTCCCAGGCCTTGTCCCAGCCGGCCCGGGCACGCAGTTGATCGCGCATGCTGTCACGGCGGGTGATCAGGCGCTTCTTTTCTGCCGGCGGCATGTAACGCCCGAGGTAGCGCACCCACTTCTTGGCCAGCCACAGCGGTTCGCCGCGCAGCCAGTCCTGGCCAATCTTTTCGTAGCCCAGTGCCTTGCGCGCGCCGAGATGGTCGGGCTTGACGACAATCACCGCCTCCAGGATCTTTTCGGCCTCGGCCGACAGGCCCTTGCTGCGCGCCCAGCGCGCCAGGTCGACCCGGCGGTCGATCTGGTCTTCGGGCGTCTTGGCCAAGCGTCCGTTGAAATCGGTACGGATGACGGCCTCGGCATCGACGGCCCAGGCCATGGCAGACAGCAGTATGGCAAGGCAGAGTCGAATCATGGTGGCTCCAGGCGATGTTCGGTGATGGTCAGGAATGTCCCGACAATTCGGATGGCCGGTCGTGCCGTTGCAGAGGAGGCCCAGCGACACAATTGGGCTGTGTCGCTTCCGGAAATTCTGGTCGCGCAATTCCGAAAATTCTGGCCGGTGCAGCTGGCAAGAAAAGTATGGGTCCGGATGGTCCCTGCAAGTGATCTTGACCCCATGAACGCAGCAGGGAGGGACGCTCTCGCGCCCCTCCCTGC
>JBBREK010000291.1:0-4589 GCA_038203025.1 Planctomycetota bacterium | reverse complement strand
GGAGCCGGGCCGGGCATGGCGACAAGCCCCGGGTAAGGACTAGCATCCGGCCATGACGCGCATCGCCCTCGTCTCGGCCGCCCACATCCACACCAAGTCGTTCCTGGAGAATCTGGCCAAGACCGGGGATGGCCGTAGCTGCGTCGCCATCTGGGATGATGTGCCAGAGCGCGGTCAGCGCTACGCCAGCGGTGCCGGCGTGCGCTTCGAGCCCAAGCTTGAAGCGCTGCTGAGCGCCAGCGACGTCGATGGCTTCTGTGTCTGCGCCGAGAACAGCAAGCACGCCGGACTGCTCGAACGGCTCATCCCAGTGGGCAAGCCGATCTTCGTCGAGAAGCCGATGGTGACTAACGCCGCTGAGGCGGTGCTGATCGCCGGCCTGGTGGCCCGCCACCACACCCCGATGGTGTGCGGCTGGTTCCACCAGAGTTCGCGCGAGATCCGCACCGTCGTGCGCATGATCGAGGCCGGCGCCTTCGGCCGCATCACCCGCGTGCGCTACCGCAATTCCCACCACGCCGCCTACGGCCGTTGGTTCGACAATCCGGACCTCGCCTGGTTCGCCGATCCGGTGCTCAACGGCGGCGGGGCGATGATCGACCTCGGCGCCCACGCCGTCCACCTGCTGCGTGAACTGTTCGGCCGGGTCGATGCGGTGCAGGCGGTGGTCGGTAACCACGCCGGCACCTACCCCAAGGTCGACGACTGGGGCATCGCCACCCTGCGCTTCGCCAACGGCGTCATCGGCACGGTCGAATCGGCCTGGACCCAGACTGGCGGCATCGGCGGCCTGGAGATCATCGGTTCACAGGCTGCCCTGTGGAACACGCCTGACGGCTACGTCGTCGGCGCCCCAGGACGCAAGGCCGAGAAGCTGGTCGCCAGCGCCGACGCCCGGCCCGACCGCATGAACCGCTTGGTCGCCCTGGTTCGCGGCCAGCTCGATCCGGCTGAGGTCGCTGCCGACCTCGCGGCCACACTCGACGAGGCGGCGATCATGGAGGCGGTCTACGCCTCGAACCGCACCGGGTGCTGGGCCGAGGTCGCCCGCGTACCCGCCTGCTCGTGAGACCCAGGTGGCGGAGTTGCGCCGCTATTCCAGCCGCTACGATATGAAAGCGCTTCCATAATACTCATCGCCTGACGCCGACGCGTCAGGCCAACGACGACCAAGCCCATCAGGAGCACCCATGGCCAAGTCCCCCAGCAAACCCTTCAAACTCGCCATCATCGGCACCGGCGGCATCAGCCACGCGCACGCCACCGGCTACAGCAAGCTGGGCGATCAGGTCCAGATTGTCGCCGGCTGCGACATCAAGCAGAGCGCCCTCGACAGCTTCTGCGAGAAGTGGGGCAAGGACATCCGCCAGTACAAGAACTACAATGAGATGCTGCGCGAGGAGAAGGATGTCGACGCGGTTTCCGTCTGCACCCCCAACGGCGTGCACAAAGATCCGACCATCGCTGCCCTCAGCGCCGGCAAGCACGTCATCGTCGAGAAGCCGATGGCGATGAACGCCGCCGAGGCCAAGGCTATGCTGGCGGCCGCGCGCAAGCACAAGAAGCACCTGACCATCGGCTTCCAGTGGCGCTTCGACCACCGCAGCCAGATGATCCGCAAGCAGATCGCCTCCGGCGAGTTCGGGAAGATCCTCTACGTCCGCGTGCAGGCCCTGCGCCGGCGCGGCATCCCCAACTGGGGCGTATTCGGTCAGAAGAAGCTGCAGGGTGGCGGACCGATGATCGACATCGGCGTGCACTGCACCGAGATGGCCCACTACATGATGGGCGCGCCCAAGCCGGTGACCGCCACCGGCAACACCTGGACCTACATTGGCGACAAGCCGATGAAGGCCCTGTGCGGCTGGCCCAACTGGGACCACAAGACCTACACCGTCGAAGACCTCGCAGTCGGCATGGTCCGCTTCGAGACCGGCGCGATGATGTCGATCGAGTCGTCATTCTGTGCCCACATCGAGAAGGACATTTGGAACGTCACGATCATGGGCGAGAAGGGCGGCGCCACCTGGGAGACCGGCATGGTGCACAAGGACCAGGACGGCTACATGTGGAACATGACCTCGCCGCACCTCGGCGGCGGCGGCGGCGGCGGTGGCCTGGACTGGAACAACATCTTCAACACCAAGATGCGCAACTTCATCGAGTGCGCCCGTGACGGGAAGGACGACATCGCCGAAGGCGAGAACGGCGTCATGATCCAGCAGATCCTTGACGGCGTCTATGCCAGTGCCGAGGCCGGCAAGGAAGTGGCGATCAAGTAGGCGACAGCCCACGACATCGCTTTGCCCCTGGCGCGCGAGCCGCGCGCGGCCCCAGGGGAGGGAGACAAGGCCACCGGGTAACCGGTGGCCTTGTTGTTGTCGGGTCCAGGGCCGCGCCCTGGCCGCAACCGTAGGCGAGGACCGCGCGCCGAGGGGTGGTGGGCGGATACAATGGGCGAAGCCCATCCGCCCACGGTTTCGGAGTCTGCGACGAAACCGAACCCCGACAAAGCGCGTGGGGGCAGGCCGCAGGCCGCGGGGGCGAAGCCCCTGAGCTTACTGCGGAATAGTCGGCATCTGGAACTTGATCGTCGCCGGCATCGCGCCGTTGGGACCAAACCACAGGTCGCAGGTCCGCGACCAATCGCCGTCCTCCCACATCGCCATGAGCGCTTCGTTGACCGCGTCGCGCAATGCGGATTCGTTCGGCGGCATGGCTATGCCGTAAGGTTCGCTGACGATGCGTCCGCCAGCGATGGTGTAGGACTTGCCCTTGCCGCTGGCGCGGGCCAGGCCGATGAGGATCAGGTAATCGCTGGCCACGGCATCGACCTTCCCGGCTTCCAGCGCCGGCAACAGGTCCTTGATTGCTGGCACTTCAACCACCACGGCCTCTGGAGCAACCTTGGCCACAGCGGCGGCGGTGCTGCTACCCGCAGCGACGCCGAGTCGCCTACCACCCAGCTGCAGATAGCTGGGGATGTCGCCGCCGGTCCTGGTCAGAATGGCTGGACCATCCTCGAAGTACGGGAGACTGAAGTCGACCTGACGGTCACGGCTGCGCGTCTGGGTCATCGAGGCGACGACCAGATCGACCTCGCCGGCGAGCAGCTTGGGGATGCGGTCGGCTGAGGTGACCGTGACGAAGACGGGGTCGACGCCAAGGCGCTGGGCCAGGCCCTGGGCAATGTCGATGTCGAAGCCCTGGCGCAGGCCCATGCGCTCGACGCCGAACGGCGGCGAGTCGGCCTTCACGCCGATGCGCATCGTGCCGGTGGACTTGATATGCCGGTACAAGCCACCGACCTCGCGCTGCGAACCGCAGCCGGCGAAGAACATGACGAAGACGGCGAGGACGGAGAGGGCGGCCAAAGTGGATGCGCGCATGGGATCCTTCATTAATGGAATCGCTTACTCTTGAGAGCGCCGTAGCGCATCTGCATGCACAGGCGCATCTCCTCGCCCAGCGCCTTGTCATCCGGCTTCGCCTCGGCGAGGCGGCCGTACACCTGCATCGCCGCGCTGAGCTCGAGGAAGGCGCGTTCGTAGAGTTTGTCCCGTTCCGGCGTCGGCTCCTGACCGGCCGCATTGGTAACCAGGACCTTGCCGCGTTCGAAGGCGGCCCGGGCGTCGGCGATGGTCGAACCAGCAGAACTCGGAGCAGCCGGCTGCCACGCCTGCTTGCCGGCCTTCTTCGCTGCCACCTCTCTAGCGTAGTAGACCAGGCGTTTGGCGTTCAGTCGGTTGACCTCGGGGGCGTCGCTCGGGTAGTAGTACTTGCCGTCGACCTCGGCGCAGAACGGGGCCTTGGCGGCCGGCGATGGACGGCTGGCTGCCGCTGCCGCTGGCGTCGGCTTGCTGCCGGCCTCGGCCGTGGCTGCAGCCCACAGGCCGATCTTGGACTTGCGCGCCTTGGCCTCGGCGGCGGCGAGACGCTCGCGGTTGCGTCCGCCTTGGCCGAGCGGCTTGGTGCGCGCCAGGCCGGCCTCGACCAGGGTTTCATTGAGCGATCTGGTCTCACTGATCAGGGTGACGTAGACGCGCGGCGTGCCGGCCTCGTCGGCGCCAAGATCCTGGGCCCAGTTGACGAGCGATTTCTTGCCCGTGGCCTCGCCCAGCATGGCCTGGGCCGCGTCGGTGGTCTCGGCCGGAATCTCGATCTCGGCGAGGCGGACGACGACAGGCAGTTGGTAATACTGCACCGCCAAGCGGTCAGGGCCAAGGACGGCGAGGATCTCGCCATTATCGGCGGCTGCCATGGCTGCGCAGGTAAGGAGGACTGCAAGGAGACGCATGCGGGAAGGTGATCCAGACCAGGAAGCTGGAAACAACCGACCCGTGTGCGGTTGCACACGGGTCGGTGATACGCAACAGGACCGTGGGCTTCAGCCCGCGTCGAAGGTCGCACCGACGAGCTGGAGCTCGTCGGTCCCAGGCCGGCTCAGATCCCCAGCACCCGATGCAGCTGCTTCTTGTCAGTGGCGTCGCCAGCAAAGTCGTCAAAGGCCTTGCCAGCTGGCTTGATGAGGTGCTCTTTGCGCAGGGGCTGACGCCCCTACGGCCTCACGGCCTACCCCCGGGCTTTGT
>JBBREK010000290.1:0-4639 GCA_038203025.1 Planctomycetota bacterium | reverse complement strand
CTTGGATCTCAGCCAATCCCGCGTCATCAAACTGCCGACCCTGAACGGTGATCGTTGGCATGGTGACGGAATATCACGACCCGGGCTGGAACCCAGCGAAAAGTCTATCCGACTACTGGACCGCCTGAGCAGTTACTATATATTAACGTGGCCTAAGCCTGGGATCACGCGCCGCTGGCGCGCTCGAACGAGGGCGGGTCCGCCCATTGCCCCTGGCGCGCGAGCCGCACGCGGTCCCAGGGTGCATTGCCCCTGAGCTTTACCGCATTGGGCTTCGCCCCCGCGGCTCTGCGGGCCTGTCCCCACGGGTTTTGTCGCGGCACGGTTTCGTCGCACGGCGCCCGCCTCATCGCTGCGCGACGGGGCCTCGGCGGGTTCCGGTTCCTGGGACCGCCAAGCTTCAGCTCGACCCGGAACGTCTGGAGGCAGTACGGTTGGTCCACTGTCGCTAACGATCGCGCCCGCCTTCCGCCTTGTCGGCCCCGCCGTGGCCCTAGCTTCCTTGGCGGAGCCAACCCATGCCCGACCCGTTCAAGGCCTACGACATCCGCGGACTGTACCCCCAGGAGCTCAACGAAGCCCTGGCCTACCAGACTGGCAACGCCACCGCTCAGGTGCTCGGCCTTGCGGGCAAGCGCTTCACCGTCGGTCGCGACATGCGCGTATCGGGCCCGACCTTGAAGGTCTCAGTGATCCAGGGCCTGGTCGATGCCGGCGTGCAGGTCGTCGACGTCGGTATGCTGTCGACCCCGGCGGTGACCTTCAGCATGCACCACCTCGCCACCGAGGGAGGCATCCAGGTCACGGCCTCACACAACCCGGCGGCCTATGGCGGCATCAAGATCACCGGGCCCGGCTTCAAGCCGGTCGGTGGCGGCACCGGCATGGAGGAGATCGAGCAGATCGCCCGCAGTGCCAAGATCGTCAAACAGCCCGGCGGCTCGGTCGAGGAGACCATCACCCTTGACGCCTACGCCGTCTACCTGGCCAAGCTGTGGGCCCCGAAGCGCAGTCTGAAGATCGTCGTCGACGGCGGCAACGGCATCATCGGCACGATGTTCCAGCACCTCCTGCCCAAGCTGGCCGACGTCCAGATCATCCCGCTGAACTTCGACCCGGACGGCCGCTTCCCGGTGCACGAGGCCAACCCGCTGAAGCTTGAGAACCTCAAGCAGCTGCAGGCACGGGTGAAGGCCGAGAAGGCCGACTTCGGGGCCGCCTTCGACGGCGACGGCGACCGCTGCGCCCTGGTCGACGAGACCGGCGAGTTCGTCAGCTGCGACTTCACCACCGCCCTGCTGGCCAAGTATTTTCTCGCCAAAGAGCCGGGCGCCACCGTCGCCTACGACCTGCGCTCGTCCAAGGTCGTGGCCGAGTACATCCAGCAACTCGGCGGCACGGCGGTCGAGACCCGCGTCGGCCACAGCTTCATCAAGCAGACCCTGAAGAAGGAGCACGCGGTGCTCGCCGGCGAACTGTCCGGACACTACTACTTCCGCGACTTCTGGAACGCCGACAGCGGCCTCTACGCCTTCATTTTGCTGGCCAACATCGCCAGCGAGGCGTCGAAGATTTCGGACCTGATTAAGCCGCTGCGGAAGTACTACCACACCGGCGAGATCAATTTCAAGGTCGCCGACAGCGCCGCCGTCTTCGCCCGCGCCAAGGCGCTTAAGGGCAAGGTCGAGGAGTTGGACGGCGTCACCGTGCGCTTCACTGACTGGTGGTTCAACCTGCGCGCCAGCAATACCGAGCCGGTGGTGCGCCTGAACCTCGAAGGCGACACTCCGGCCCTGCGCGATGCGAAGCTGGCTGAGATCAAGACGCTGATCACGTCCTGATCCCCCCGAAACCCGAAACCCGAAACCTGAAATGGTATGTCCTCCCCCCAGGCCCTCGCAGCTGCCCACCTCGCCGGCGATCCGCTGGTACGGGAATGGTTGGGTGATCCGTGGACGGGCATCCGCTCGACGGCCGAACACGCGCGCCGCATGCTCGCTGCCGGCTCCTGGGACCGCGCGCCGCTAGCGCGCCTGCATCCGCAGCTTGCCGACCCCGCCTCAGTGGTGGTTGTCACCGGCCAGCAACCAGCCGTCGGCGGCGGGCCGATGTACAGTCTGGTCAAGCTGGCCCACGCCATCGTCATCGCCAAGCGCTTGGCCGACGAGGGCGTCCCCGCCCTGGCCTGGTTCTGGTGCGCCTCCGAGGACCACGATCTCGGCGAGGCCAACCACGCCGATCTGGTGCTGCGTGACGGTAGCATCGCCCGCGTCTCGGCCGACCTCGGACCGGGCCGCGCGGCCCTGCGCTGGCGTCCGGCGGCACTGTGGTGGGACCAACTGGTGGCGCGCTGCCGGGCCCAGCTTGGTACCGGCCTGGGCAGCCGCTGGCTGATCGAGCGGGCCCCGCACGGCGACGAAGGCATGGGCGCGTGGACGTGCCGACTGATCCGCGACCTCTGCGCCGGCGAGCCGGTGGTGGCCTGCGAAGCCCACCTGCTGCGTCCGCTGTGGGCGCAGCGCCTGAACGCGGCCTGCGCCGCCTGGCCAGCAGCCGAACTGGTGGCGCGCCAGCGTGAACTGCTGCACTACGGCCACGCCGACCCCTTCGGCCCCCTGCCACGGGCGCCGCTGTTCCACGACACCAGCGCGGGTCGCGTGCCGGTCCTCGCCCCGGGTGATCTGCCGACTGACACCTTGAGTCCCGGCGCCGCGCTACGGCCGGTGCTGCAGCAACTCGCCCTGCCCGCCGCCGCCGCCGTGCTGGGCACCGGCGAACTGGCCTACCACGCCGCCCTCGGACCGGCCTACGCCGCCCTCGGCGCGCAGCGACCGCAGCTGATCACGCGCTGTTCGCTCACCCTGCTACCGCAGTGGGCCGAGCGCGCGGCGCAACGACTGGGCCTGTCGCCGGATGCGTTGGCCGACGGCGCCAGCCCCGAACCTAGCCCGCCGCACGATCCGCGTTCCGACCGGCTGACCGCCGTCGCCCATGCCATCGACAAGCTCGGCGACGCCACCGACCGGCGCATCGTCGGCGCCCAGGTCCGCCTGCGCCGCGAGCTCGACCGGCTGGCGCGCTCGCTGGCGCGCGGCGCCCGCCTCGCCGCCGGCCTGCCTTCGCCTGGCTCGATCAGCGGCCTGCTGCGCCCGCGTGGCAAGCGCCAGGAGCGCACCCTCAGCCTGTTCCAGGCGGTGTGGCAGCACGGTCCCGGCCTGATGGCCAACTTGGTGCACGCTGCCGGCGAGACGCCGCCTGGCGGTCACCGCGTCGTGCGGCTGGTTAGTTGATCTCATTGCCGCCGTGGGTTCGCGGTTCGCGGTTGGACCTTCGATTACGGACCATATTGGGTTTACACGTGGTCACCCGTTTTGGGAACACCCTCAACACGTGTCGCTACAACCGCGAACTGCGAATTGCGAACTGCGATCTCTAGTTTGATTCAGCCGTTCACGCGGGCAATCAGCAGGCCGTCGTACCCTTTGCAACCGACCGTCTGGATGGCGGTGGCGGTGACGCGCGGCTCGGCGGCGATCAGTTCGCACAGCCGGCGCACGCCCAGAACGCCCGGGTCGGTGCTGGCTGCATCGGCCACCGCTCCACCGCGCACGACGTTGTCGACCACGATCACGCTGCCCGGACGCGACAGGCGCAGGGCCCAGGTGAAATAGTCGGGATTGCTCGGCTTGTCGGCGTCGATGAAGATCAGATCGAAGGGGCCGGTGAGGGCTGGCAGCAGGTCGATAGCACGACCAACCCGGACCTCGACGCGGTTGGCGAGGCCAGCCAGGGCGATGTTCGCCCGTGCCACCACGGCATGCCGCTGGTCGAGTTCGAGGCTGATCAGTCGTCCGTCGGCGGGCAGGGCACGGGCCAGGTGGATGGCGCTGAAACCGCCCAGCGTGCCGATCTCCAGGATCGACCGCGCCCCCACCATCATCGCCAGGAGTTGCAGCAGTCGGCCCTGGTTGGGCGCCACGCTGATCGCCGGCAGGCCAGCCGTCGTGCATCCCGCCTGTACCTGGTCGAGGATCGGATCACTCGCGATCAGGTGTCCGTGGAAGAGTTGATCGACGGCATCCCAGGTGTCGGAGGTGCTGGGCATGGCAGGATCCTTGGCGTGCGGAGGTGTTCAGTGGTCGGCGACTCGGGTTGCAGCGTCGGCTCCCGGGCATGTTGCACCAGCGGCCAGGCCACCTCGCGACGAAACCCCGGATGCTGCCGGGCGTGGGATGTCGAGTACCGCTTGGCCAATACTACGGCGGCCGACAGCGATCGCGGAGCCACCGGCACGGCGACGTTTACGAATGTCAGCAACGAAGGTGGACAGGCGAGCGCCGGGATAAACCGGCATGAAGGAGCAGATGCAAGAGGTGTACGTTGTGGGCCTAGCAAGCCACGACGGCCACCCCCATGCGGTTATGACGGCGACGTCATGGCCGAAGCGTTGGACGGTGGTGTGCGCGGGCAAGGTATTGAGCCTCGAAACACATTTTCCCGGGATGCCGCCCCTGTGTCTGTAGGGCAAGGCAACACGACGCTGGACGCTATGCGAGTTCGGCGTTGGTCCCGCGGGGTCTTAGACCCTCTGCACGCGCGCAAACCTTCATGCACGAGAACCGGGAGATCCCAGCCGTGA
>JBBREK010000289.1:0-4666 GCA_038203025.1 Planctomycetota bacterium | reverse complement strand
TCCACCGCCGCCGCCGCCGCCTTCGCGACGTCCGAAGCCGCCCGGACGGCCACCGCCGCCGCCGCCGCCGCCGCCGCCGGGGCCGCCGGCCGGACGCGGCTCGGACTTACGCACGGTCAGGGCACGGCCGCCGGCATCCATGCCGTTCAGCGCGTTGATCGCAGCGGTTGCGGAAGGCTCGTCACCCATGGTGACGAAACCGAAACCGCGGCTGCGGCCGGTGTCACGGTCGGTGACGACCTTGGCACGCACGACGGTGCCATGGGCAGCGAACATGCTGGTGAGCTGGGCATCATCGATGGCCCAGGGGAGATTGCCGACGTAGAGTTCCAAGGGAGTCCTCGAGGATAACTGAGCTGTGTAGCTCTGAGAGCGGCCGCGCGGGCCGGGGTGAGACGGACGCAACACGCGACCGATGGGGGGGACATTAGCGGGTTCCGCAAAAGGTCTAGCGACTTCTTGCGTCGATCAGGCAAGCAGGCCTTCCCAGGCCCCACGGAGGTCCTCGCCATGCACCGTCAGCCCCCCATCTGACCCGGCCCCGACCCGCCGTTTCCAGGCATCGGCACGGGTCGACCAACCGTCATTGGTGCTCAAGTAGGCCTCTTGGACGAAGTGCAGGGCCAGCCCGGCACGCTCGCGATCGGTGGCGTTTCGACCGGTCGCATGCGCGACGCCGTAGTTGAAGAACAGCACACCGCCGGCCGGCAGCTCGACGTGCAGCGCCGCGACCGGATCGACCACGTCGGCGCAGGTGATGTGATGATCGCTGCCGACATCCCGGCGATGGGCCAGCTGATGTCGGTGGCTACCAGGGATGATCTGCATGGTGCCGTTGGCGCGCGTCGCGTCATGCAGGGCGATCCACATGCCGGTGCCAGCCTCGACCACCTCCGAACGGAAATACGCGTTGTCGGTGTGCCAGTTGGTACCGACGCCTGACCCACCCGGCTTGAGGAAGATCTGGTCGAGATGCTGAATGGCGGTGTCGCCGATCAACCCGGTGATCGCACTGCGCACCTTGCCGCCATAGGCCAACGCCCGGATCGGCCGACTGTGCGGTCCGACTGGGCAGATCTGCAGGTTGAAGCTGGTTGCCGATTGCGTTTTGCCGTCACCCGTGGTGGAGACATTACGCAACTTGCCGGCCGCTTGCAGAGCGGCGAGTTCACCGCGCAGTAGGTCGATCTCGGCGGCCTCGAAAAAATCCGGCACAGCGACCCAACCGTATTCGCGCCAGTGGGCGATCTCGGCCGGCCGGAGTCCGGTACGGGTGGTGGGAAGCGGGGCGATGGCAGTGCTCATGCCCTGGTTGTGCCGCATCTTGCAGGGGCGTCGTTCGCCGTCGCGGTGACGGATTACGCCGGACCGGAACTGGGATCGCGGCGGAAGGCCCGCGGACTGCGTCCGACCTGCCGGGTAAAGGCCCGGGTGAACTCGGCCAGTCGGCCATAGCCAAGCTGCGCAGCGATGGAGCCCACCGGCATATCGGTCTCCAACAGCAGGTGCTTGCTGCGTTCGATGCGCATGTGCGCCAGGAGCTCGCGTGGCGACCGACCGTAGAGGCGCTTGAATCGATGGCGCAGCGAATCGTAGTTCGGTACCCGGCGGCCCAGCGCCGCACTGAGGTCGACCTCCGGCGACTCCAGGTGCTCGTGCAGGATCTCCCAGAGGTTGGCGATCTCCGGATCCGAGGCGACGGTGGGCGGATCGGCGGCCACAGCCGCATCCCAGCGGCTGGCGGCGACCAAAATCAGGCGCAGCCAGGCCGACAAGGCGGCCTGGTGTCCCGGCCGGGCGGGATGCATCGATTCCGCCATCAGGCGGGTGAACAGCGCCTGATAGCCGGCGAGCTGCTCGGCGTCGAGACGCCAGACCCGGCGTTCGGGGTCGGCATCGGCAAGCCGCGGGCAGTCACGGTACAGCGCCTCGTCGGCCTCGAAGTGGACCAGCCAGAGGTGCGGCTCCTGATCACGCTGGTTGCGATAGCCGTGCAGTTCGCCACGTCGAAAGAGGAAGACCGTGCCGGGTTCGGCCGGCCGCTCGACGCCGCCGTGGCGAATGGTCGTCGCCTGGTTGGCGACCAAGCAGATCTCGTCATGCGTCTCGTGCACGTGGCCGCTGAATCCGCCGCCCCGGGCGGTCAGTCCGCAGCCCCACGACAACGGCCGGGGAAGCCAGGTCATGGCCATAGAAGATCGACGGTTTCCGACACCGAAAGCCCCGGCTCTCGACGGCCGAACGTCGTGGCACTGACGGTGTGACATGCGGATTCCGGACGCGAACCTGCGCAATGACGCCTGCGACTGCCGACAACGACACTTAGGCTGACCAGCGAGGACACCATGCAGACCTTCCCCTTTCCCTTCTGCTTCCTGACCCTGTCGCTGTGTTGCGTCGCCCTGCTGCCCGCTGCCGAACTGGTGGTGGACGGCACCCGGGGCGATGACGCCAATGCCGGAACCGCCGAAGCGCCGCTGCACAGCATCCAGCGCGCGGCCACGCTTGCACAACCCGGCGACACCGTCTCCATCCGACCGGGGGTGTACCGCGAATCGGTTTGCCCGGCGCGCAGCGGTCAACCCGGACTGCCGATCACCTACCGCGGCCTGCCCGGCGGCACCGTCACCATCGACGGCTCCGACCCCCTGCCAGGCTGGACCCGGGACGGCGAGGCCTGGCGGGCCCCGATGGCTGCCGACACCTTCAGCACCGCCGAGCCGGGCAGCCTCGACCCGGCGCGTATGTACGACGCCCGCGTGCGTAACCAGGCCGATCAGATCTTCGTCGACGGCCGCATGATGGTCCTGGCGCGCTGGCCTGATCTGCCGTCGCTTGATCCGTCGCATCCAACGCTGTCGGAGTGCGAGAAGTTCCTCGCCAAGTCCAAGGTCGCTGGTGGTTGGTTCGAGGCCTCCCTGGTGGATGCCGACAATCAGCTGACCACCGCACAGGCGGTGGGTGCCGAGATATTCCTGCAGCCCAATCACGGGGCCTGGAGTTGGTCGTTCACTGGCGTGGTCACGGCCAAGGATGGAGCCAAGCTGACCCTGCGCACGCGCAGCGGTTCTGGCAAGGACTTCAAGCATGAGGTCTTCGACGACCGCTCGCGCTACGTCCTGTTCAACAAGCGCGAGCTGATGGACCAGCCAGGCGAGTGGTGGCACGACAAACGTACCGGCGTTCTGTGGCTGCTGTCGCCTGACGGCAAGCCGCCCGAAGGCCGGGTGTCAGTGCGCCGCCGGCTGTGGGGGTTCGACCTCAGCGGACGCAGCCACATCGTCATCCGCGATCTCGCTCTGTTCGCCTGCTCGATCACCACCGACGCGGCTAGCGGCGGCGACAACATCGGCTATGCCGCCGACGGGAAGACCCTGTACCCCTGGCGCAATACCGATGGGGCGGGGCCGGTCGATTCGACGCAGGTGGTGCTCGACCACCTCGACATACGCTATCCCAGCCACTTCACCGACGTCAGCGGACATTTCTTCCTGCAGTGGGGCATGTCCTCGGGCGTGGTCCTCGCAGGCATGGAGCACACCATCCGCAACTGCAGCATCCGCTGGAGCGCTGGCAACGGCATCACCATCCAGGGGCCGCGCCACACCGTGGTCGACAACCTCATCGAAGACACCGCCTACTGGCCGGTCGACTGCGCCGCGATCAACACGACCATGGTCGGCAAGCTTGGCGAGACGCGCGATTGCGAGATCGGCTGGAACACCATCCGCCGCACCGGCCGCAGCGGCATCAGCCTGCGCACCGCCGGCAACGGCCGCGACCAGTCGTTCCGCCTGCACCACAACGCCATATCCGACTTCATGATTCAGGACTGGGACGGCGGAGCCTTCTACGTCCCACCGCAGAACGACGGCCAGTTCGCGCGCATCGACCACAACCTGTTCTGGTGCGACGAGCCGCGCAGCGAACTGATCATGGGCGCCTACTGGGACTTCTCGCGGAATTGGATCTTCGACCACAACGTGGTCTGGGGCGTGCCCAGGCCGATCCAGGTGACCAAGGACCACGACGTCCGGAACAATCTGATCATCTACCGCAACACCGCCATCACCAACGATGCCGCCTGGGGCCGCAGCTTTGGCGACTCGGATAACGTCGGCTCGCTGATCCAGTCCAACATCTTCAAGGTCTGCGCCTTCGCCAATCCCAACGGGCCAGGCCTGTGGATGCATTTCCCGCGCTACGGCAAGGGTGTGCCGGAAGGCAACCTGATCTACGGGCGCAAGGACGGGGCCGGCCACAACAAGGACGACACGCTCATCCCGACCGACAGCTATGCCGATGATCCGCAGCTGGATCCGGCCTGGCACCCGCTGGATGGCTCACCGGTCGTGGACGCCGGCAAGCCGCTGCCCGAGATCATTCGCGACCAGATGCATGTGCGTGTCCCCACCGACCCGGTGGCCGGTGCGGGTCCGGACATCGGCGCCTATGAAAGCGGCTTGCCGGCGTGGACGGCCGGTCGGCGCACCAGTAGGCCCTGAAACCTAAAATCGCACTAACAGCTCAGGGGCTCTGCCCCCGCGGCCCTGCGGGCCTGCCCCCGCGGGCTGGTAAGAGCTAAATCGTCGCCGCTGGCCTTCCTGGTAGGCATACCGGGAGGGGTGACCAGGGTGGCACTCGCTGACGGATAGCACGCCTTCGG
>JBBREK010000288.1:0-4718 GCA_038203025.1 Planctomycetota bacterium | reverse complement strand
ACTGTCGGCAGCCGAGACGACACGGTATACCGATGCCGTGGGTAAATGGCAGCAGGGTGACAACCGTCTTCGTCCGCTGGGCGCGACTGGCGCCTGGTTTCGCCTGTATCGTGACGGACCTGCGACCTTCGTGATCACTTGCGGCAGCGGTGGCACATTCGGTTATCGTCGCGAGGAGGTCGATGCCGGAGTATTGGCCCAACGCTTTGGCGGCGACCAGAAACTTTTCGACAGCTTGCTCTCCGAGGAGGTACGCCTGTGGTATCGCGTTGAGTGGAGCCCGGCAATCGGACGTTTCGCCAACGATCGGGACAACGATGGGTTTTCTAAATACATCAACCACAACTGGTATGGCGGCTCCGAGGACAATTATCAGCTGGGGCAAAGCGTGCGCGCCAGTGGAACCAACGCCCTTGGCACCATGCAATGGATCGAACGATTGCGCGATCCGCCGCGGGAATGGTGAGTATGCGACTTGCCTTTACCCTGGTCGAACTCTTGGTCGTCATCGCCATCATGGCGTTGATCGTAGCCCTGCTCATCCCTGCTGTGTCGATGCTACGCGAGACGGCACGGGCTGCCGATACAACGCAGCGCCTTGATCAGATCGTGCAGGGTTTGGTAGGATTGGGTAGGGTAGGCAAACAGGCTGCTGACATAATTCATGAACAGGTCATTGCGCCACAGCTCAAATCAGAGGGGTATGCAACTGGCGTGCTTAAATTCGTCGTGTCTCACGAGACCAACATCCGCTACGCGATCTGGAACAACGTTCGTCCCTCGCTGGCGGCTCTTGATGGCAACTACCTCTCGCAGACGGCACCGCAGTGCCTGCCGTTTCCGTGGGGGCAGCAGACCCTGGATGACACCACCGGAGAACCTACTGGCAGCATATACCCCTTCGCCCTGCCATCCATGTCGCCAACCGCGACGGTCAAACTACTGGTATTGGCGGGGGTTGAGGTCGACGCTGCACGTTGGGCCACTGACCGGGCGCATAATCGACCGTTCAACGACGCCTGGGGTAACCCGCTGGTACTCGGCTATGCCTTCTACCAGCCCCCGCGCAACACAACGGTGACTGTACGGACCATGCAGGCAGGTGGCGGTGTCTACACCGATATCGACAAGGTGCGCTTTACGACCTACGAGGATCTCTTCTTTACCCACGCAGAGCAGGCCTACCAGTACACCAAGGCCGTCTACCTGACGGCGGTGGCCGCTGGTCCCGTTCTCACCCAGCCACTGAGCGGATCGGTCGTGCCAGCGGATCTTGCTGGTGATGCGCAGGCCATCTGGAACCAGGCGACCACAGCCTGCGATGCGGCAGCCTGGAACGAATCCGCCTGGTCCGCGCCGCCCTGGACCGGGGTCAAGCAGGGCCGGGTGCAGGTTGCCGGCGTCAAGGTCAGATCCTTCATCGGTGCGCCAGTGATGGTGAAGTAACGTGCGCGTGACCGTCTCCCAACTCGCCACCACCTGCGACGTCTCGGTCGCCACGGTCAGCAAGATCCTCAACGGCAAGGGGGTATATCGCGAGCAGACGCGCATCCGGGTCAAGGAGACCGCAGCGCGGCTGGGCTACCAGACCAACGCCAGTGCCCGAGCCATGGTGACCGGGCGGTTCGGCTGCTATGCCCTGGTACTCTCGCCGAAGCCGTCGGCCAGCCTGCTGCCGCTGGGTCTGCTGGAATCGATCGATGCCGAGATGTCCAAGGCTGGACTGCACCTCATCATCAGCCGGCTACCCGACCAGCAACTGACCAGCGAGGGATTCGTCCCCAAGATCCTCAGTCACATGCTCGCCGACGGGTTGCTGATCAACTACAATATCGATGTGCCCGAGCGCATGTCCGAGTTGCTGGCGTCGAACCGCATCCCGGCCGTGTGGTTCAACCAGGATCGCCCGCTCGATGCCGTCCTCCCCGATGATCTGTCCGGCGGCCGGGAGGCGGCGCAGCGGCTGATTGCCATTGGCCATCGCCGGATCGGTTGGCTTGACGTGAATCATGGCCTGCAGGATGTGGGTCGGCACTACAGTCACAACGAACGTCGGGCCGGTGTTGTGGCGGCGTTGCAGGCCGTAGGACAGTCACCGGTTGACCTTGGACGTAGCGGCGGGTTGCCGGTGGCCGATCGGGTGCCGTGCACGATGGCGGCGCTGACCGCTCCTCAGCGTCCGACAGCGATGATCTGCTACTCCGTCGAGTCGGCGGTGGTGGTCTGTCTGGCCGCCGCGCATGCCGGTCTCTCCATCCCGCGCGACCTCTCGGTGATCGTTTTTGCCGACCGGCCAGCGCTGATCGGCAGCCTGATCTGCGACACCATGGTCATCGATTCGCGCGCCGCCGGCGCTGCTGCCATCGGCATGCTCGACGCGCTCGTTGCTGGAGCAGTCCCGCAGCCTGCCAGCCGGATAGCGATGATCTACCAGGCTGGGATGACGCTGGATCCGCCGTCCATCTGAGACCGCTCAGCGTAGGATTCGCAGTTCGTCGTTCGTCGTTGCGACAGCGTTGGTTGCGCTTAGGACGCCCATCACCATCCTGGTGACACTTTCCCTCGTCGTATGTCTATGCGGAACGACGAACTCTACTGGGTTGTCCAGGTTCAGTGCCCGCCGAGGGCCTTGATCCGCCACAGCGCTGTAAGTTCCAGACCCAGGTGGGGTTCAGCCTCGCGCAGCAAACGCTGATGGACGGGAAGCGCCCGGAAGGCCTGCCAGGCGGTCAGGGCGCCCGCCTGGTCGTCGGCCATCTCAGCGCGCAGTGCATGGACGATGATGCGCCAAGCTGCCGTCTCGGTCCGCCAGGGTGTCGTATCAAGGGCCGGCTCGGCAGCCGGATCGAGTATGGCTGCGGCGACCAGGCGGAAGAACCCATCCCACAGCGAACTGGTGGAAGCGGCTTCGACGGTCAGTGCGTCGCGCAACGCCTTGGGATTGCCAAGTACCTGGTCGATCAGGGGCAGGATCAGATCGCGGTTGATGGCGTCCTCGCGCATGGCATACGATGCACGGGTGGACATGCCGGCGTGCAGGGTCTTCGCCTGCTCTTCATTGCCGGACGCCAAGGCCACGATCAGGCCTTCCACTCCGCCCGTGCTGGCTGCCGCCCCGCTTAGCCCGTTCAGTAGCACCTGGGCGGTGGAAGATTTGCCGCTGCGGCGGAACGTGGGGATGCCATCGCCGGCCGCATCGGCGAAGCGACCAGCCACCATCAGTGCGCTGTTCTGCAGGCCGGTCGGCACGGTGTCCTCGTTCAGTACCTCGTCGGCCCGGCCGGCAAAGACCTGGGCCCACTGCCGGGCCCAGGGGAGCTCCATGGCTTCGTCGAAGCGCCCGAGCTTGACCAGGGCCAGCGCTCGGGCTTCAACATACAGCCCCGGATCCTTGGTCATGTCGTCGAGGCGACCGAGATTGTACAGGCCCTGGCCGCGCTCCTTGCTGTTGGCCCACGGCGCGGCGAGGATTTCATCCGGTCGCCCGAGGCTGAGCAGCGCGTCGGAGCAGGCGCGGTGGTTGTTCGGAAAGCGCGCAAGCACTTCCTCGTACCGGCGGGCCAACAGCAGCATGCGCGCGGCGGTGAAGGAGGTGACCGCCTCGTCAGGGAAGAGTTCGGCGCGCAAGTCGTACCAAAGCATGCGGTCAGCGATGGGCAGATCGGTGCGCGCCATGATCGTGTTGGTGAGTCCAAGCCACTGCGTGGTGAGGATGGCGTGCACACGTGGCCGGTTGTTCCAGAACCAGCGGAAGCGCTCCAGCGCCTGCGCGTAGTCCGGCCCCTGGATCAGGTCCTCGAGGGTCAAGCAGTCAGCGATCTCACGCTGCGCGGGGTCGGCGATGCGCTTCCACGTCTCCAGCGAGCGGAACGGGTCGCCGCCCTTGCGCTCGGCGAGGCCCTGCCGGAACAGCGCCTGGTCGGCCAGCTGGCGATCGTCGGTCGCCTCGGCGACGCGGGCGTAGTGCGCTGCGGCGTCCGTATAGTGTCCATCCTGGTCGGCCCCATCACCGACCGCCAGCGGCGAGATGCTCGGCGGGACCGGCCGCTGCCAGATGCGCACGTCGTCGAACGACTTGCCGGGAAAGTAACCGAACAGGGCGATATACCCCGATCCGGCCGGCAGCAGGTCGGTGTGCTGCATGATCAGCGTCCCGTCGACGAAGAGGCGGTAGTCGCGGTCCTCGATCTCCAGTCGCACGCGGTAATCGCGGCCCGGCACCAGCGTCAGCGAGGACATGACGACCGGCTGGTTGATGGGTTCGGTGGTGATGCTGCAGTAGGTATTCTCGTGGGCGCCCAGCTGGAACAGCCAGCCAGGCTTGGAGTAGGCCCGGGCCCGGTCGTCAGCCAGCAGTCCCGGCACCTCGCACCACCACAGCGACAGATCGCCGATGCGGGCCCCCGGCGCGACCTGGGCGGTGTACTCGACCGCCAGCGGTGGGACGAGACGGCGGCGGAAGATCAGCGCCGAGTCGTTAAGGCCAGTGGTCAGCATGCGGCCGTCAGACATCGCCCAGGTCTCGGGCACGCGCGGCTGCCAGCGGTTGAACACTGAGGCGTCATTGAAGTGCTCGTCGACCAGGGGGTCGCCCCAGACGCGATGCGCCTCGATCCGGCGCTGCACCGCCAGGCCGATCATGGTTCCGGCAATGGCCAGCAGGCAGGCGACGACGGCAAGACCAAGGCTGTGCCGCCGTGACCACGCCCACAGCCGAC
>JBBREK010000287.1:0-4746 GCA_038203025.1 Planctomycetota bacterium | reverse complement strand
TATCGGCCACCGATCCGAGGCGACCGGCGGGAATTCACCGGAGGCCCAGGCGTGTCAGTGCGGATTAGACGGCGATTTCTGTGCAATCAGCGTCTCTGCCTTCGGCTGGGCAGGGATAGGGGATCCGGGGCCCTGATATTGCTGCCGACGGTGCAGTTCCTGCCCTTCGGCTTCGCCATCGACACTGACGTGAAGCATGTGCCGTTGGCGGTGCTCGACCGCGATCCCTCGCCCGCTTCGCGCGACTTGGTGCGCCGGCTGGAGGCGACGACGCGTTACGACGAGATCGGCGCCGTGCGCACCTACGACGAGGCCGAACGCGCCCTGCGCGAGGGTCGGGCCGGGGCGGTGCTCGTCATCCCGCCTGGATTCGCCAAGGCCGAGGCGGCGCACGTCCCGCGACGCGTCCAGCTGCTGGTCGATGGCTCGGACACCATGACCGTCGCCTCGACCACGGTGGCGGCCAGCGGTCTGGCGGCCGCTATCGGTTCGTCCGAACTCGCGGTCGAGATCGATCTGCGCTACAACTCGCAGCAGATCAGCGCGTTGTACTTCGGGCCCGGGCTGGTCGGGGTGATCCTCACCTTCACCGTGGTGCTGATGACTGCCCTGGCCATCGCCGGCGAGCGCGTGCGTGGGACGATCGAAGGGCTGATCGTCTCGCCGGTCCGCCCGGCCGAGTTCATCGCCGGCAAGCTGCTGCCCTACGTGGTGATCGGGTACGTGCAGATGACCCTGATCCTGCTGCTCGGCCAGGTCTTGTTCGGCATCCATCCGGGCCGTGCCCTGCCCGGCCTGTACGCCGTCGCGCTGCTCTTCATCGGCGCCAACCTAGCGGTCGGCCTGGTCTTCTCGACCATCGCCCGCACCCAGGGGCAGGCTATGCAGATGGCGGTGTTCTTCCTGCTGCCCAACATCCTGCTGTCCGGCTTCATGTTTCCCGATCGCAGCCATGCCCCCCGGCATCCGCCAGATCACCGAGATCTTGCCGCTGACCACTTCCTGCGCGTGGTCCGCGGCATGGTGCTGAAGGGGGCCGGATTCACCGAGTTGTGGCCGGACATCACGGCGCTCGCGGGATTGCTCGGCCTGCTGCTGGTGCTGGCGACCCTGCGCGTGCGCAACCGTCTGGCCTAGCCTGGAACCCTCCGACTTGCCAGTCCGGAACCTCGGCGATCATGCCGGCATGCCGACCTACGAGTACGAGACCATTCCTGGCAAGCCCGGGCAGCGCGTGGTGCGCTTCGAACTCTATCAGCCGATCACCGCCCAGGCCCTGAAGGCCCACCCCGAGACCGGTGAGCCGGTCCGGCGCGTGATCAGCGGCGGCTTGGGCATCTTTACCGAATCCAAGACCTCCGATGGACCCAGCCCGTGCGGCGCAGGCGGCTGCGGCATGGGCCAGTCCTGCGATGCGATGCAGGCCGGCGAATGCGGCGGAGGTATGTGCGGGCTATAATCTGACGCGGACGTGGTGGAATGGCATACACGACGGTCTTAGAAGCCGTTGCCGCAAGGCTTGTGGGTTCGAGTCCCACCGTCCGCATTTTGCATCTGGGGGGGTCCCGACCCCCCCAATCCCCCCCCGACCAAGGGTGCCCCCTTTGGATCCCCTGCGGGACTGCTGGCCGCGTCCCGGAGCCCCCGTTCCCTTACGGTCGCGTCTTGCGCGTCCGGCGTCCGTGGTGGCTCCCTTACGGTCGCCATGGACAGTTAGCGCTCCGGCCGTCTGGACTCGCGCCGAAGGAGGGGGGAGGCGTCGGATGGACGATGGACGGAGGGGCGATAGGGTGCGGCGCAACCTAAGGAGGCTCACATGGCTATCGAGAAGACCACCAAGCGTGAAGGCAAGAAGGCACCCGCCAAGACCATGAAGGAGAAGCGCGCCGAGAAGGCAGCGAAGCGCGCGACACGCTGAGGTGAATCAGCGCGGGGGAGGACCGCCGCGGGCGCGGCGGATCTCCTCGCGCTTGGCGGCGTCGCGCTTGGCGTCTTCGATCGCGCGCAGCACCAGTTGCGCGTCGACGGCGCCGCGCGCCGCCTGGAAACGGCCGGTCAGGCGGGTGTCGGGACGCAACTCCCCGTTCTGCTGCAACAGCCACATCTCGTTGGCGTAATCAGTGCGCCGCAACTCGGGGGCGAAGCGCGCGAAGAAGCGCGTGACGTTGGCGACGTCGCGGATGAGCAGGCGCTTGGCGTTGTTGTTGGCCACAGCGTCGACCGCCTGCGGCAGGTCGATGATGATTGGGCCGCTTGCCGCGGCGAGGATGTTGAATTCCGAGAGGTCGGCGTGGACCAGGCCGCTGCGCAGCATGGCGGCGACCTGATGCATGATCTCGCTGTGCAGGCGCACCGCCTGGGCCCGGTCCCAGCGCCAGGCTGCGATCTGCGGGGCGGGCTCGCCGCGCGCGTCCAGTACCAGATCCATGAGCAGGACGCCGTCGTGGCTGGCCAGGGGACGGGGGATGTGCACGCCGGCGGCGTGCAGGCGGCGCATTGCGGTGGCCTCGGACTGCTGCCAGGCCTCCTCGGCCTTGCGCTTGCCGAAGCGGCTGCCGCGGTCCATGGCCCGCTGCTCGCGGCTATCCCCGGACTGGCGCCCTTCGACGTAGTCCTGGCGTTGACGGAAGTTCCGCGCCTCCAGGCGCTTGTAGACCTTGGCTGCGCATTCGTGGTCATCGGCGACGACGATGAAGACGGAGGCTTCCTTGCCGCTCTTCAGCTGGCGGAGGATCTGCTGGATGAGGCCCTGGTCGAGCAGTTCGCGCAGTGCATCGGGGATCTGCATGGCAGCGGCGGCACCGTAACGGCCTGGCCGGCCTGCGACAGGGGCAGCTGGCGGCGGCCTCAGCGGCGGCGCCGCCGCAGTCCGAGCAGCCAAGTCCGACTAACGAATCGGAACCGCAGACTCGCGCGGTCGACCCTACTGGATGTGGTAGCCGATCTCCATCCGCCAACCGATGCCAGAGACGCTGTCGTCCACGGAGGTGTTCGAGGCAAACCAGTTCGACTCGGCCTTGTAGGCCATGCGGGTGTATTCGCACAGCGCACCGATGACCAATTTGCGCCAAGTGAAGTAGATGCCGCCACGGACGCCGGCGTTCCAGTACCAGCCTTCCCCGTCGTTCTGACCATTGCCTGCGCCATTCGGGAAATCGAGGTCGAGGCCGCCGATACCGAGGACGCCCAGGCCTTCGACATGCAGGTTGCGGGTTAATGCCCAGCCAGCGCCGGCGAGAACATTCCCGCCGAAGGTGCGGTATTGTAGAGAGGCGGAGTCGGCCGGGATGGGTTGAGGGACGCCATCCAGTTCCCGTGCCTGCAGGCGCTGGGTCGCCCAGGTGTAGACAAGTTCACCGCCGAACAGCGGACCGATAGGGTCCATCCGGCCGCCGACGATGCTGTAGGACAGGGCATGTGCCGCGTCCGTATCCATGGTGTTGTTCTCGACGCCCTGGAAGGGCGCTGCTGGCGGGTAGTCGACCACGTCCACCTTGTAGCTGCCCGGGATGGGTAGCAGGCCATACCCCAGCCGAATGTCGACGAACGGCAGGTCCTCCTGGAGCCAGTAGTCGTCGGCAGCGCTGGCCGAGGTGGCCGTGGCGAGGATGAGGAGCGAGGCGGTGGCGGTGCGGAGCGACATGCCCAGCAGGATGGAAACTCGCCCGATGGAGGTCAAGCCATCAGGCGACCGGCTGTCGAGCCAGTGTGAACGGGCTGCTACTTCGTGGGGGGCTCGGCCGCCACGGCGGCCTCGCGGGCGCTTGGTTCGACGATCGAGGTCAGGCGCACGCCGAAGTTCTCGTCGACCACCACCACCTCGCCCTTGGCCAGCAGCTTGCCGTTGACCAGGATGTCGAGCGGTTCGCCGGCCAGGCGGTCCAGTTCGATGACCTTGCCGGGGGTGAGTTCCAGGATGTCCTGGATGAGCATGTCGGTGCGGCCCAGTTCGACCGTCAAGGTGACCTGGATGTCCTTGATCAGTTCGATGTTGGGCCTCACCGGCGGGGTGCCGGCACCCTGGCCGAGGTCGGGGAGGTCGGCCGGCTTGACTCCGGAAGATGCGTCGTCAGCCATGGCTCAGTCCTTGTCGTGGGGGGTCTTGCCGGGCGGCAGCACGCGTTCGACGCGGACGCCGAGGTGCCGGCCGCTACGGCCGTGGGTGCAGAGGAAACGCAGCTTGCCGCCGATCATGCCCTTGGCAGGTTCGCCGAGGCGCTGGTCCAGTACGATGATGTCGCCGGCCTTCATCTGCAGGAGTTGCTCGACCGAGACGCTGGCGGTGCCCAGTTCGGTGCGCACCGGCAGCGTCGAGTGCTTGATCAAGCGGTCGATATGCCGGCGCTGGCCCTCGGTCGTCTCGCGCTTCATCGCCGCGAAGCGGAAGCGGTTGCCCAGGCGCTGCATCACCGTGTCGATGGAGATGAAGGGAATGCAGATGCACAGCTCGCCCGGTTCCAGTTCGCCCGGTGCGGAGATCGAGAAGGTCGAGACCAGCACCATTTCGCTGGAGGGGATGACCTGGACGAACTGCGGGTCCATCTCGCGGGACTCGACTACGGCCTTGAATTCGGCCAATTCGGCCCAGCCGTCTGCGATGCGGTCGAGGAAGCGGCGGATGACGTTGTCGAGCAGGCACTGTTCGATGGTGGTCAGGGCGCGCATCTTGTCGAGCGGCTTGCCAGGGCCCCCGAGCATGCGGTCGATCAGCGAGAAGGCGAGTTTCATGTCCATGGTCGCCAGCGC
>JBBREK010000286.1:0-4768 GCA_038203025.1 Planctomycetota bacterium | reverse complement strand
GAGGAGGGGGCGCGCCGGTGGGCTGCGTGGGTCGAGAAGATTAAAGCTGATGGCCGCGGGAAGGATTACGACTGCATCCTCGGCATCAGCGGCGGGGCCGACTCTGCCTATCTCGCGTGGAAACTCCGCGACCACGGGCTGCGCATCCTCGCCGTCCATGTCGATGGCGGCTGGAACAGCGAGGTCTCGGTTGCCAACATTGAACTGCTGGTGAAGCGGCTCAAAATCGATCTCTTCACCCATGTGGTCGACTGGGAAGAGATGCGTGACCTCCAACTCGCCTTCTTCCGGTCGGGCGTGGCCAACCAGGATACGCCGCAGGACCACGCCTTTTTTGCCCAGCTCTACCGCCAGGCCACGTCGCACCGCATCGGCTACTTCCTCAGCGGCGGCAACCTCGCCACCGAATGCGTCTTGCCGCGCTCGTGGGGCTACACTGCCATGGACCGCCGGCACCTCCGTGCCATCCATCGGCGCTTCGGGACCCGGCGGCTGCGCAGCTTCCCCACGGTGAGTTTTCTCGACATGTACCTTGTCAACCCGTACCTGCGGGGCTTCCGCACCCTCAGGCCGCTAGACCTGATGGTTTACCGCAAGGCGGAGGCCAAGCGCGAACTGGCCGAGGGACTCGGCTGGCGGGACTACGGTGAAAAGCACCACGAGTCCCGCTTTACCAAGTTCTTCCAGAGCTGGTACCTGCCGGTCAAATTCGGCTTCGACAAGCGCAAGGCGCACTTGTCGAGCATGATACTGACCAGCCAGATCACTCGCGAGGAGGCGCTCGCAGAGCTCCAGCGCCCATCCTTCGATGCCGCCACGCTTGACGAGGACAAAAGATTCATCGCCAAGAAGCTCGGCATCAGTGGCGACGAGTTTGAGGCGATCCTGGCCCAGCCGAATCGCTCGTGGCGCGACTACCCGTCGAACGCCAAGCTCTTTTTGCTGAAGGAGCACGCAGTGCGCTGGCTCAGGCGATGAGACCGCATCTCCATGGCCGGTGCGCAGATTATGACCGTCGCAGCTGACGCAGGACGGCCTGACGCCGAGCCGGTAGGCATCCCGGTCCTTCCGCGGACGGTTGTCACTCCGTTCACGATCGTCTTCGTGCTGATCGCCCTCCAGAACCTGGTCAGCTATCCCCTCCACCTGATCTCGCCCAGTTACCTGTATTCGTACGTTGAGGATAACGTCGGCGATCCGGCAGGTGTCTGCACCGCGGCATTCCTCGCGACGGTCGCGTCGTTCTTCCTGCTGCTGGTGCAATACAGCGGCTTCGGTAGCCGGAAGGCGGTAGCCGCCTTCGTGCGTGAGCCCACCCTCACCCCGGACGATGAACGGTTGCGCAAGCAGTGGCGTCGCTCGGCGGTACGGGTGCTGATGTGCTGCGGCATCGCTTTCGTCCAAGCAGGTTTTTCGCTGCCGCTGTTGCAGGCGGCCCAGCTGGAGTCCCAGGACTACAACATTTACCGCCAGGAGACCGAAAGCGCGGTCAGCGCAACGCTGATGAACGTCCCGCTCTACTTCCTCCTGCCCCATCTCATCCTGACGTCGTTCGTAGCGATGCGCGAGCGGGTGTGGCTGTACCGGGTTGGAACCGTCCTGCTGTTCGGGTCGACGGCACTGTTTCTTCTAGCGCGTAGCAGCATCGCCTTGCCAGTGATCATCGGCCTGCTCGCCCTGGCGGCATGGCGACCCTTACGGCCGCAGGCGATGGTGCTGCCCTCTGCCCTGGTGCTCCTGCTGATCGGCGCGATGATGCTCGCATCGACCAAAAGCATGGTAACCGTCCATGAGACATTTATCACTCGCGCGATCCATGGGCAATGGGTGGGCCTCCCACTGTACATCGACAAGTTTGCCGACAATCCCGTGCCGCTGGTTTCCCTGCTTCATCCTGCCCTGCGTAATAAGCTGGGCGCGGAAGGCCTGGAGGCCCCTGGCCGGCAATTGATGCGCGAGATCAATCCCGTCGGTGTTGAAAACGGGAGCGCCGGCAATGTGCCGACCTATTATCTGGGGGAAGCCATCGCCTTGGGCAGCTGGCCGATGGCGGCCATCGGTACGCTGTTGGTCGGGACGATGATTGCGCTCTTCGTCAGCGCCTTCACGCACATTCCGAAGACGCCGTTTTCGTGTCTCGTATTCGGGGTCGGTGCGTTCAAAATCTTCACCTCAATCACTAACGGGCTATCGGGCTTCTTCCTGTCCGGGACGACGCTGCTGATCCTTCTCTGCCTGGTGTGGGCGAGCCTGGCGCGCTCCGCGCTGCGCCGCCAGGCCCAGGTCGAACCCGCACCAACACCAACATCAACACCAACCGATGCCTGAACCACAAATGCCCCATATTTGCGTCATCACCACGGTCCACCAACTGGACGACGTGCGCGTCCGCAGCAAGTTTGTCGACCACTGGCTGGCCTCCGGGTTCCAGGTCACCTGGGTCGGTCCTGTATCCCCATCGGTGCCGGCGGGGGCGCGCACCGCGCCGCGCTTCGAGCTGATCGCGCTTGATCCGCCACGAGGCAGGCTTGGTCGGCTGCGCATGCCGTACCGGCTGGGCCACGCCGCTGCCGCCGTGTCGGGCGTGGATGTCTATTATGCACCGGATCCTGATTCCGCGCCGGTCGCTGTGCGTCTGGCGCGACGCATGGGGGCGACATCGCTCTTCGACATTCACGAGGCGTTCCACGGCGCCATGCTCGACCGCTGGACCATGGGGGTGCCGGTGCCGCCGTTGAAGCTCCTGGTCAAGGGCCGGATGCGGTCGGTGGCCAGGCGCTGCGATGTGGTTATCGCGGTGAACGACACCCTGCTTGCGACCTATGCGGATCGCCATCCCAGTGCCATGCGGGTGCGGAGCTGCGCGCCGTCATGGTTCGGCGCGCCAAGCCCTGACCGTCGGCAGGCCGGTGGCGGCGAGCCGCTGCGCCTCTTCCACGGGAAGAACGATCCCGGGCGCGGGACCCTGGCGGTGTTGCGCGGCATCCGCCGGGCGCTTGACCACGGCTGCGGCCCCGTCCGCGTAGTGATGATGGATACGTTGCCCGCCGGTGGCGTGGAAGCGCGGCAGTTCGGCCAGCTCATCGACGAGCTCGGTGTCCGCGAGGCAATCGAGCTGCGGCCCAGGCTGACCCATCGCGAGATGCCCGCGGTCATCGCCGGGTGCCATGCCGGGCTGATCGCCTACGGCCGCGACCTGGGCGGCGACAGCCTGCCCAACCGGATCTTCGAATACATGGCAACCGGACTCGCGATCGTGGTGCCCGCCTACGCGCCCGAGATGGTCGGCATCGTGGAGGCCGAGCGCTGCGGGATCCTTACCGATTTCGAGGACCCGGATGCGATTGCGGCGGCGATCCAGCGCTTGGCCGCCGATCCCGCCGGATGTCTAGCGATGGGCAACCAGGCTCGGGCCGGCTTCCTGGAAAGGCACAACTGGGAGCACGAGATCGGCCCCCTTGACGCCTGGATCGTGCGTCACGTCCGCGGAGGCGCCGGTACGGCATGAAGGCGCTGATCAATCTGCTGAGGCGGCACGACGCACTGCGGGGGCTGCTGCGGCGCTGGAAGATGGCGATTGTCCATCGCCGCCTGGGGCTGCGCGGCGTCCACCGCACGTTTTATATAAATCTCCCCGTACTCTACGTGTCGCCGGACCTCGTCGCCGGCCAGCACGGCTTCATGGGGGCGGGTGCCTACATCTGTCCAAATGTCCGGCTGGGCAACTATGTCATGTTCGCGCCCCAAGTGTCGATCCTCGGCGGGGACCATCGCATCGACATCGACGGAGTGCCGATGATCTTCAGCGGCCGGCCCGAGGTGAAACCGACCGTGGTGCAGGATGACGTCTGGATTGGCCACCGGGCCATCATCATGGCGGGCGTGACCATCGGCCGTGGCAGTGTCATCGCTGCCGGCGCGGTGGTCACGCGTGATGTGGAGCCCTTCGCGATCGTCGGCGGGGTCCCGGCGAAGATGCTCCGTATGCGCTTCACGCCCGCGCAGATCTCGAATCATGACGCCATGCTGGCCAAGGCACCGCCGCGCCACGGCGCGCTGGTGATGCCGGACAAGCCGATCGCCGGGGATGGCCGCGCATGACGAAGGCGCCCATCCGCACTGTGGTCCTCTCGGCCCATGCCGGCGGGCAGCAGTGGCTGCGTACGCTTGAGGCGATGGCTCTGACCGGCCGTGTCGAGGTCCGCTCGTGCCACGGCATCGATGACCGTACCTACCGCAAGCCACGGTCGCTGGCCGGCCGGGCGCTGCTGCGCCTGCGGATCTACGTACTTTACCCGCTGTGGTGCTGCTGGTTCCTGCTCTTCGCTAGGCGCCACTACGACTGCATCCTGGCGGTCACCAGTCCGTTCTACCTGCCGGCGATCGCCTGCGCCCTGGGCCGCAGGCCGGTGGTGACCTTGCAGAACGACATCTACCCCGAGGCGCTGGTGTTGTCCGGGCTCCTCCGCCGCGGCTCCTGGCCAGAGCGCGGCCTGCGCGCGCTCTGCGCCAGGGCGGCGCGCCACTCCGCTGCCGCGGTGTTCATCAGCGACGCTCACCGCGCGCACATGGCGGCCTGCGGCGGCGGAAATCCGCTCGCCTGCGTCATCCCCGTCGGCGCGACCGGCGCACCGTTCGCAGACCACCCGCCCCAACCTGCTGGTGAAGTTGCCGTGCTGTATTGCGGCACCATGGGCCTAATGCATGACCCTGGCACGGTCCTCGCCATGCTGTCCGCGAGCGGACTGCCGTCGGGCAGTGTCCTCCG
>JBBREK010000285.1:0-4774 GCA_038203025.1 Planctomycetota bacterium | reverse complement strand
CCAGGACGGTGGGCACGATGTCGAGGTGCGAGACTGGATGCACGCAGACTCCGCCTGGTTCAACCACGCCGACACAGCGTACGATCAGCGGGATGCGGGTGATGTCCTCGTACATCGACGCGCCCTTGTTGTTCAGGCGGTGCGCCCCGAGGTGGTCGCCATGGTCACTGGTGTAGATGGTGGCGGCGTTCGGAGCGAGCCTGGCGACAGCATCGAACAGGCGGCCCATCTCGTCGTCGATGAAGGCGTTGCAGTCGAAGTAGTCGGGATGCCGCACCGTGCCTGGGGCGGCCCCCCGACGCGGCAGGCCGCCGCCATCGGCCCAGATGCGGTGGTGCGCGGGCTTGCCCGCCAAGTCGTCGTCGAGCGCCGGACCGACCGGGAAGTCGACCTCGGCATGGCTGCCAGCGAAGGGTCGTGGGCATAGGAAGGGATGGTGCGGCTCGTCGTAGGACACCACCAGCAGGAAGTCGCGCTCGCGGTTACGTTCGATGAAGCGCAGGGCGTGCTCGGTGCAGCCGTGGGCGAAGGTCAACTCGCGCGGTACGCCATCGCGGTTGGCGCGCTGGTCGCGCGACCAGCGCCGCTGTTCCGGCGTCAGCGTCTCAAGGTAGTTGCGCATGTCGTACCAGCATGCGGGGTCCCAGCCCGGCGCCGGGCGTCCCAGGCCGAAGTAGTCGCCGCCATCGAGGTGCCATTTCCCAGTGTAGCCGCAGGCGACGCCGGCGTCAGTCAGGCGCTGGCCGACCGTCTTCACCGTATCGCCCAGCGGCAGGCTGTTGGCCCACATGCCGGCGGTCTGCGGCGTGCAGCCGGTGAACAGGGAGCAGCGAGCCGGGCCGCATACCGGCTGGGCGGTGTAGGCATGTTCGAAGCGCACGCCGGCGGCGGCCAGGCGGTCGAGATGCGGCGTGTGCAGGACTGAACCATAGCAGCCGAGCATGTCGGCGCGCTGGGTGTCAGTCATGACGATGAGGGTCTGAGTGGGCATGGACTGCATGCTAACGCGGCGGGTCGCCGCTTCCCTACGTCAAATGTGTACCAATCTACGCAATATGGTACGACTGCCCGCGCCCGGCGTGGTCATCCGCCAGGCTGGTTCCGGCTCGCCCTGGGAACGGCTGGCTTGCGGTATCCTGGACAAATCCGGCATCCGCCTCGACCGGTTCGACTACCGTCCCGATACCTGGTCGCTGGTCTACGTCTTGCGCGGTCGCGGTTCGTTCTGCATCCCACCCGGTCAGCCGCGTCCGCTCGCTGCCGGCGACTGCTTCGTGCGCCGGCCCGGCATGGTGCACAGCACGGTGCTTGATCCGGGCAGCGGCTGGTGCGAGGCGTTCATCGGTATTGGCCCGCATCTCAGCACCGCCCTGCACGCTGCCGGTTGGCTGTGCGCTGGCCCGCCGGCCTGGACCTGGGGTCTGCAGGCTGATCGAGTACGTCGCTTCACCCAGTTGCGGTCCGCGTTGCGGATGGTTGCAGACAACGGTCTGCCTGCCGTCGCGGCGATCGCCTTTTCGCTCATGATCGAGGCACTCGCGTCAGCACCGGCAGAACCGTCAGTGGACATTCTTGATCGGGCGTCGGTTCTGCTTGATGGCGATGTCCCGCTTGCTCCCGCGCAGGTCGCGACCCGGGTCGGGATCGGCTACGAGAGCTTCCGTCGACGCTTCCGGGAACGCTTCGGACAGTCGCCTGCGGCGTGGGGACGCGAGCGCCGGATCGACCGCGCCTGTAGCCTGCTCACCGGCACCGCTCTGTCGATTGCGACGATTGCGCTGCGGTTGGGCTACGCCAATCCCAATGCATTCACCAACCGGTTCACGGCCGTGTTGGGGACGAACCCATCCCGTTACCGACAGCAGGGAGGCGGTCGTTGATCCCTTCGTGCTTGGCCTGATGAGTTGTCTCCAGACAGTGCAAGCGTGACCGCCGTCACTTTTCCCGCCACGCGCTGGTCGCTGATCGCCCGGCTGCCCGAGCATCCCCAGCACGTCGCCGTGCTGGTCGGCCTGTATGCCGACGCTATCGGCGCCTATCTCGCGATGAAGTTGTCGGGCGAGCGGCGCGAGCGCATCGAGGACACCGTGCAGGAGGTACTGCTCGACCTGCTGGCCAAGCCCGAGGTGCTGGCCAAGGCGACGCCCGGATCCGGCAGCCGCTTCCGCTACTACCTGATGAACTTGGCGTGGCTGTCGGCGCGCAACCATCTGCGCCATGCACGGCGGCGTGACCACTCCAGTCTGGATGCCCGGTCTAGCGATGGCGGGCCGGCGCGCATCGACGCCTTGGCCGACGAGTCCAGCGCTGCCGAGACGGGCGATGCGGCGATGGACCGCGCCTGGGCCCTATCGGTGGTGCGCCAGGCGCTTGACGACCTGCAGCGTTGGACGGCGGATGGCACGTTGGAACCGGAGGCCTTCGCGGTGCTGGAGGCGAACCTGATCGGCGGTCAGGGCCTGCGCGAGATCGGAGTCGCCATGGGCATGTCGGCGGCGACCTGCTCCCGACGCCTGGCGAGGGCGCGCATGATGCTGCAACGCACCATTGCCGACCGTCTGCGCCTGGCTGGCGAGCTGGGTGCCAACGACGATGCCGGGCGCGCTTGCGCTGTGCTGCTGGAGAGCCTGGCGGTGCGCTGCTGACGCAGTTCGCGGTTCGCGGTTGTAGAGACACGTGTTGTGTGTGTTGATGGTGTTCACCAAACGGGTGACCAAGTGTAAATCGATGGTCTAACCGCGAACCGCGAACCCACGGAATCATTTCGGCTGAGTAGGGGTCAGGGCCTTCTGCCTGGGCCGGCGGTTCGCTCCCGTTAGCCTGCGACCATGCACCTGTTCGTCATGCTGCTGGCCGGGTCCACCCTCTGCGGGGCGGACTTCACCTTCTCCAACGCCGTCGAGCTGCACCGGCGCGAGGGGGCCATCGTCATCGGCAATGAACGGGACCGCCAGGAACTCACCATCATGGCGCGCAATGTCGTCGCGGTCATGCCGTCCGACCGCAACGACAACAACAGCTTCACTTCGATCCTCGCCCGGAGCGGGGTGGTGAAGCTGCAGGAACGCATGAACCACGGTGTCGAGGTGGTGAAGAGCCTGTCGGCGATGGGCTTCGCCTACGTCACGGCGGTGTCCGACCGCGACAGCCGGGAGCCGGACACCTATCTGATCAACGTGCAGCAGATCGATTTCATCCTGCGGACACGTACTGGGTCCGAGCGTTCCGATACCGTCATCTACTTCTCCACGCCGATCGGCAGCCAACCGGGTTCGGTGACGGTGAACCAGAGTGCCCAGGCCTACGCCGCCTTCATCGCGCAGGTCGACGCGGCGCGCAATTAGGGCGCCGCCGGCGTTAGCGGGCCGAGCACGGGCGGCGCATCTGGTAGGTGCAGGCCGGCAGCGAGCAGGGCGCGCACGCTGTGCTCCATGGGATGGCCGACGGCGTGATGCAGGTGGTACTGCAGATGCCTGGGGTCGAGGCTGTCGACCACCGTCTGGGCCTCAGTCTTGTGGCCCAGTCGAGCGAGGGCGACGGCCTGGAGGACGGCGAGCTCGGTGTTGTCGGGCGCGAGGCGTAGGCCGGCGGCGACGTGGCGATCCAGGGCCCGCGTGTCGTCGCGTTGCATGGCGACGTAGGCGAGCAGGAGTTGGGGCAGCAGACTCTCTGGTTCGGCGCCAGAGGCGATCAGCGCGAGATGCTCGGCGGCATGCTTGTCACCGGTGGCGAGGTTGGCGCGGCTGACGGCGATCAGCGCCCAGAAATCCCCCGGGCGTTCCAGCAACGCCTCGCGCGCCGCTGCGGTCAGTCGTGGTTCCGAGGCGAACAGGGCGAGGGCGGCGGCGGTCGGTGCCGGCTCGGTGAGCACCAGCGACGAATCGGCGCAGACGCAGAACACCGGATCGTGGGCGGCGAAGACGGTGCGGTCGAGCAACCGTCCAAGAGCCTGCCAGCCCGGGGTCGCCCCGGCATCTGCCAGCAGCTTTGCTGTACTGGCGGCGTGGAAGTCGGCGCCGCGCTCCTTCTCTGCCCGCCATAGGAACGGCAGGGCGGTGACGATGGGTTCGCGCAGGGGGTGGCCGTCGAGGCGTCGCACGTCCTCGGCCACCTGCTCGGCGTCCATGGTCAGGCCGGCATCGCGGATGGCTTGGCGCCAGGCCTGCACCTGGTCGGCCCAGGGGCCGTGGGTGCGGGTGCGGTGCAGCAGGGTGTCGAGCCGTGCGCGTACGCGCGCAAGCTGGTCGCGTCGCGCGGCCAGGTCGCTGGCGGTCTGCAGCCGCGCCTCCAGGGCCTGGGCTTCGGCCAGACCCGGCAGTCGGGCGCGGATCGCACGCACTTCGTCCAGGGCCACGGCCACGGCTTCGCGCCGCTCGAGGTCGGTGGCCGTGGCGATGCTGGCCATACGGGTCAGTGCGTTGCTGCGTTCGCGCCAGCCCTGGTACTGCCACGCCCCGATGGCGAGGAGGACGGCCACGGTGGCGACGGCGAACCCGGTAATGGCCCGCGGCGAGCGCCGTAGGCGCAGCCAGGCCAGCTCCCAGCGGGTCGCCTCCTGGGCGAGGGTCACTCCGTCGGCAAGCCAGCGCCGGATATCCTCTGCCACCGCTGTCCCGTTGGCGTAGCGACGGGACGGATCGGGATCCAGGCAGCGGCGCGCCAGCGCGGCCAGCCCGGACGGCACCCGCCGGGCGTCGAGGGACCGGCTCGGCTCGCTGATGCGCATCAGCCGCCGGCTACGCTCAATGCTCGACTACGGCCCAGCCGGCCCCCA
>JBBREK010000284.1:0-4778 GCA_038203025.1 Planctomycetota bacterium | reverse complement strand
CGGAGTCGGCCGGCCCATGGATTCCGGCCACCAGTAGTACCACCACTCGACCCCGACATAGTCGGCCAGGCTGGAGGGCCAGTGCGCCTTCGATACCAGACTCGGTCCCCAGTCGTATCCGGGCAGCTGGCCACGCCAGTCGCTGGCATAAGCCAGCGAGGCGATGCCCAGTTGGCGCAGGTTGCTGCGGCAGCCCACGTCCTGGGCCTGCTTCTTGACCAGGCTGACCGCGGGCAGCAGCAATCCGACCAGGACGGCGGCGACTGCGATGACCATCATCAGTTCGATCAGGGTGAATCCGCGACGCATGGCTTGGACTCCTTGCCCGCATCCTAGCCGGAACCCGCTACTGATTCAAATGAATGCTTGAATGATTCAGTTTGTCGGCGGCGCCAGCCGGACGGTGCCCTCCGCATGCCGCAGGCCGTCGAAACCAGTGATGCGGTAGACGGCGACGGCGTTGGAGGTACCGCCGTAGTAGAGCGCGGCGCCGGGTCGGCCCGGCTCCTCGAGGATCACGCCACCAAAGTTCTCGCCGCACAGTTCGTAGGCCCTGGCCGTGGTCTTCGCCAGGTCGGGGGCTTCGAGCAGGCGGCCGACCCACAGGCCGTCGTGGTCCCACACCCCGCTGTCGGAGTTGTGGATCTCGGCCACGGCGCAAGTGCCGTGGGCGGTGCCGATCATGCGGTGGATGGCCTTGGTCTCGCCTGGACCAGGGCGACCGGCGGTGGTCGGCCGGCCGACCGTCCAGGCCAGGGTGCCGTCGCGGTTCCAGCGCATCAAACGCTGCTTGGTGCAGGCCCAGCGGTCGCCATCCCGGTCGATCCACACCCCGATGGCGCCGCGCTGCTGCTCCGCGGGCAGCCAGCTGGCGGCGTCCAAGGCATAGCGCGGTGCGCCACCTGGCGTCCAGGCGGCGACGCGCAGGACGCCTTGCCCCTGGCCGAGCTCCTTGCCACGCCAGGCTCCGCGCTCCTTCCAGGACAGGCTTAGGCAGGTGTTGTAGGCGAGTTGATCGTCGACGTAGCTGGTGCGTGGGAAGCCAAGCAGGTATTCGCTCCACACCGCCTCGGCGGCGGTCTGCCGGCTATCGTCATCGGCGTCTTGCCACCAGAACGACCACGGCTTGTGTGAGCGCTCGTCTTTGGGATCGCGCTGTCGGGCGGCGCCCTCGTCCCACTGGGCCGGCCCGGGCCGGAACGACTCGGCGGTCCGCCAGCCACTGTTGCCGCCGGGATAGAAGGCGGTGCCGACCTCGGCGACTGGCACCAGGTGCCGTCCCGCACGGTCGACGCGCAGGACGCGCGGGCGGCTTTCGTCGCACAGGTAGGTCTGGTCGCCGTGATGGCGCACGAACCACATGCCGTCCTCGTGATTGTAGCCATCGCCGTAGCGCCAGGTGCCCTTCACCGTCCAGCTGCGCTTGGCGTAGTCGACCTTGGCCTCGATCAGCTCGCCCCAGTAGCTGTCCATCCACACCACGCGATGGTCGGCCGGATCGGGGAAGCAGCGGCTGGCATACATCTGTGGTCCGTACCATTCGCGCACCAGGTGGCCGCCACGGTCGAACTGCGCGATACGGCGCGGAGCGGTGTAGGCCTCTGCCACCCAGATCGAGCCGTCGCTTCCGGCGGCGAGGGTGGTCACGCCGAGGAAGCCGACGCCGCCGTCATAGGCGCCCTCGGCCGGCCTACCGCCCTTCCGGCCATAGCGCTGCAACTCCTTGCCGGCGGAACTGAAGCGGACGATCTGCTGCGAGGCGCCCAGCTCCGCCACCAGCAGTGAACTGTCCTGCGGATCGATCGCCAGGCGCCACGGATCGGTGAGCGACTTCGCCGGCACGATCTCCACCGGATCGCCGGCATCGCCGAGGGCGACGATGCGCCCGTCGCTGATCGCCAGCAGCCGCCCGTCGGCGGCGAAGGCGAGACCGCGCGGGGCGGGCAGGGCGACCTCGCGCAGCACGCTGCCCTTGGCCGGATCAACGAAACGGACCAGATCGTGCAGCTCGAACGACATGGCCAGACGGCCGCGGCCGGCGGCGAGGTCGAGGTAGGCGACGTTGCCGCCGTGCATGCGGCCATTCTTCATTGCCCCCCAGCCGCGGTCACCGGTGCCCGACCGCACCGGCTTGCCGGCGGGCATCAGCTTCCACGCGTTGCCGAGTCGCTTGCCGGTGCGCGCGTCGAGGCGGAAGACGTCGCCATCGAGCTGGGCGAAGAAGAGGGCCTCACCGTCCACCGCCATGGCGTCGGGTCCCTTCCAGGCGTCGAACCAGAATTCGGGATTGGTCCAGATCCGCTGGCCCTGCTGGTCCATGGCCAGGGCGAAGCCATACGCCTCACTGCAGCCCGAGCCGAGGTAGACCCGATCGCGCGCCGGATCGACGGCCAGGCCGCTGACTCCGATGTGGTTGCCCGGCCACAGGTCTTGATGATCGACCGACAGCCCAAGGGTCAGCAGGTATTCAGCGCGCAGGCCGGCGCTGGTCAGCGCCTTCCAGGTGTAGTCGCCGGGCGGCAGTTCCTTGCCGGCATCGTTGAGGCCATCCCAGGCCACGACATGCCGCCCGGGCGGCAGCGGTACGGCATGCAGCAGTTCGCGCACGGCCGAGCCGTCGGGACCGATGAGTCGCAGCGATAGCCGGTCGGCCCCGGTCGGGACCTCGACCGGGATGTTGACCACCGGACGCGTAGTGGTGATGGAGCGCAGGACCATGGCCGACGCTTGGATGGAGAGCGTTCCGCCGCTACGCTCCAGTTCTGGCGCTGACAGCAGCAGTCCCGGGCTGTCGCGGCCGGCCAGGGTCAGGGCGAGGGTGCCCGGGATGGCGAGCTCGACATCGCCGTCACGTCCAACCTCGACTGACGCCAACGCCGGGGCCTCGCAGGCACCGGCCAGGCCGGCACCGCCGGGCCAGGCGCGGTGCTCCCAGGCGCCACTGCGGACATTGCGGACCTGCGAGAGTTCCTGCCAGGCCCAGGTCGCCGAGGTTGCCGACCAGGCGGCGTCCTTCGCCGGGACGCTGCGCAGTTCCAGACGGGTGGTGTTGCCCCCGTCCTTGACTCCGGTCACGTGCAGTCGCAGGACGGCGGATTCCACCGCTGCCAGCACCGGTGCCCCGGCGAAGCGCGGACGCAGCAGAACCCGGGCCGCGCCGTCATCCAACCGGCCCACCAGTAGGTGGTCTTGGCGTACTGTCTCGGACTGCGTGGCGGTGAGGCAGGCGCCCTCAATCTGCGAACTGGACAGGTCCGCGGCGTGCAGGGCGATGGACGAAAGCAGGAGGCACAGGCAGCGTCGATTCATGCCGCGATGATGCCCGCGCCCAGGTCCCGGAGCAAATGAAGATGGCAGTGATTCATATGTCACTTCGCCAGCCTGGATCCGTTTCCGTCCGGATCCCAGGCGTAGGAGGCGAGTTCGATGCCGGTCACATGGCCATCAGCAAAGACGCAGTTGGTGCGCATGTGCGAAGTTGTGAGGTCGTTGCGCCCCGAGGCCTGCTGCAGCGCATCCCCACCCCCGCCACCATGGCGGAAGGACAGGTGCCCGCGGCCCGAATGGGAGCTGATGGAATAGGACCAGTCATTGTTCACCGAGACGTGGTAGCGGCTGGTGTTCAGATCGAGGAACATCTGCATGGTCGAGGTCTGGCACTTGTGGACCAAGGCCTCGCGATACAGGGAGATGTTGCGTTTGTTGCCCTGCGACGCCCCATTTGGCCAGGTGCCGGTCGGTTGCGACATGTTGCCGTGCGCGCCGTAGGTGATGGGGTACCAGGTACTGGTCCAACCTTTGAGGTAGGGCGAGGGGTTGCCGCCATCGGCCGGACAACGGTAGATCTTCAGGCTTGGTGTGCTCGCATCGTTTCCCGCCCAGCCGCTGTAGGAACCGCTGGAGGGGTTCTTGTACCCATACCACCAGTCCACATCCAGGTAATGCGAGAGCTGATAGGGCCAGTGTGCCTCGGATGGGTAGCTGGGTCCCCAGTCCCAGCTCGGCAGGGCGCCATCCCAGTCGCCAGCGTAGTTGAGCGAAGCGATGCCCATCTGCCGGAGGTTGTTGCGGCAACTAGTGTCCTGGGCCGCCATGCGCACCAGGCGGACGGCCGGCAGCAGCAGCGCCGCCAGCACGCCGATGATCGCCGTCACCACCAGCAGTTCGATCAGGGTGAAGCCGGTGCGATGCCGATGAATCTGTACGGAAGTCATGCCAAGATCCTATCAATAGGAGCCTCTCCGGCAATTGAATCAACGAAGGATTCGTAACTCATGGATGCTGTCTGCTAGAGGATGTTGGCCGCCTCCCCCGGCCATGCTCAGACATGCCTCTGTGCCGATTCTGTCTAACAGCCCATGGATCGAGCGCCCAAGCGAGTGGCGGACAGTTCCGGCCTTGCTGTGTGGACCTGCCACGAGCGAGCAGCGAGACTGGAACGACGGTGCCGCTTGGCGAATCGCCAGCGTTAGCGCAGCGTGTCGAGCGGGGGTTCCGGGGCGCCAAGGCCCCCGGCAGGGGCCCGGGGGCCAATGGCGTGGATTAGGCCCATAGTCGGACCCGCCCGGGCCAAGATTTTACTTGACGGTCCAAACGGACCTGCTCGGGCGCCTGCATAGACGCCTCCGATGCAAATCTCTGTATCAACACGTTTTACGATGTTGCCAACGCCCTTCCTACCACCTGGACCGGCAACGGCATATGGGGACCACAGCAGGCGGCTGTCGCTCTGGTGTGCCTGAGACGCCCAGGCAAAACCCAATCCTATCGGACCTGTC
>JBBREK010000283.1:0-4807 GCA_038203025.1 Planctomycetota bacterium | reverse complement strand
GTCGGGGCGGCCAGGCGGATGGCCAGGTCGCCACCGGCGAGCAGCGCCGCTAGGGCGCGCAGCACGGTGGTGGTCTTACCGGTGCCCGGTCCGCCGACGATCACCGCTAGCCGACGCTCTACCGCCAGACGCACCGCCGCGTCCTGGCCCGTGTCCTGACCGACGTCGATCAGCGCCAACTGGTCGGCAGCTGGCGTGTCGGGCGGGGCGGCGGCGAGCGCCTGCAGTCGCGCCGCCAGATCGGACTCGTCGCGGGCGCAGGCCGACCAGGCGACAGTGCCATCACGCACGGTCAGTGGCGCCATTGCCGGATCGGTGGCGGCGATACCGGCGGCTTCCAACCGGCAGAGCTCGTCGGCTGGCAGGGTCACCACCGTGTCGCCGGACAGACGGGCCTCGGCGAGCTGGCGCGCGACGCGGGCGGCCAAGGCCGGCTCGGTCGGGCAACGTGCAGCCAGCCAGGTGGCGATGGCGTCGGCGATGGCGCTCATGGCGCGCCCTCCAGCAGTTCACGCTCCAGCGCTATCACCAGGGCTTCGGGTGGCTTCCACGTCCACACCCCCTGCCCGGCATCGACGCCACGCAGGAAGATCCAGGCCGCGCCGGCGACATGCCGGTCGTAGCTGTAGGTGGCGCCGAGACGATGGCGCAGATGACGATGCAGGGCGAGCAGGTAAATCAGCGCCTGCACCAGATAGCTGTGCCCGATCATCGCCGGCCACAGACGTTCGGCGGCGTAGTCCTCGACCCGATCGCCGAGGTGGTTGCTCTTCCAGTCGAGCACCCACCAGGCGTCGCCGGCGCCGGCAAGTAGGTCGACGAAACCTTTGAGGAATCCGCCGCCCGGCGCCGCCTCGCGCAGGCGCGGCAAACCGGCGAGCACGGCCGGGGGCACCGCGGCATGCTGCACGATTAGGTCGAGGACGCGGGCCGGCCGCACTCGCGCCAGCGGCAGGTGGAATTCCCACTCGGCGCGACGCAGACGTTCCGGCACCGCCGCGAGCTGCAGCACCCGGTCCCCCTGCTGGATCGGCAACTCGGCGAGGGCGCGCAGTGTCGTGGCGACCAGCGCCACCGGATCGGCAGCGTGCGGCTGGCGCGGGCCGCTGACATCGAGGCCGAGTGGATGCAGCGCGGTCCGCACGGCGGGGCTGGGATCGCTGAGGAAATCCCAGGCTTCGATGGCGTGGTGCAAAGCGTCGCCGACATCGGCGCCGCGCGCCAGGGCGCGCAGGCCGTCCGGTGGCTGGTCCTCGGCCAGGGTCGGCAGCTGCGGTTCGTCGCCATGCCGGCGTTCGGGCGCCGCGTCGCCGCCGAGCAGGCCGGTGAAGCTGGTGACGGTGCGCGGCACATCCAGGCCGGCGCGTGCCACGGGCGGTAGAGAGCGCAGGCCATCGCCAGCGATGACCGGGACCGGCTCTTGCCAGCGGGTCTCATCGCAGCGGGCGGTACGCATGACGATGGCGTGGCCGGCCTCCTGCAGCGTGGTGACCTGCTCGAAGGTGTCGTGAAGGAGCTGTTCGCGATCCGGCGCCCCCTTGCCGGTGGCGGCCAGCCAGTCGTCGCGGCCCTGATCCTGCGGACGCAGCCACCATCCGAGGGCCGACTGCAGCGGTTGATGCCAATGGCCCTTCGACCGGCTCCACATGCCCCACAGCACGTAGCAGCGCAACCGCGCCCGGGTCAGGGCGACGTAGGCGAGGCGCAGCTGCTCGGCATCATCCTCAGCGGCGACGGCTGCTTCGGCCGCTTCTAATCCCGGTCCACCGAGCACCAGCCGCGCGCCGTTGGCGTCGGCGACCAGTACCCCCTCGTCGGGGCGATCAGTTCGCAGGCCCAGGTAGGGACAGAAAACGATGGGGAATTCCAGCCCCTTGGCGACATGCATGGTGAGGACGCGCACGGCGCTGGCGTCGCCTTCGAGACGCAGTCGCCGGGACTCGGCGTCGTCGGCGCCACGCCGTTCCCACCAAGCCAGCAGGGTGGCCGGGCGCAGTCCACTGGCGGTGGCCGCGGCATGCAGCACCTCAACGGCGTGGCGCCAGTCGGTCAGCCAGCGTTCGCCCTCTGCCAGGGTCGCGAAGCGGTCAAGAGCCCCGACGGCGGCGGCCCAACCATCAATGGCGGCGGTCAGGCCGTGCCGCTGCCAGCGACGGTGATGCAGTTCGAGCTGCTCGACCAGGAACTGCCACGCCTGATCGTCGGCGACCAGGCCAGCGATGGCCGCGGCGTCGAGTCCCCAGGCCCGGGTGGCGAGGGCGAGGCGCAGGGCGTAGCCATCGCGTGGCCGGGCCAGGGCGGTGAGCACGGCGCGCAGCTCACTGGCGGCTGGGCTGTCGAGCACGTCTCCGTCCACCGCCACGGTCGCCGGCACGCCGCGCCGACGTAGGGCGGCCTGCGTGGTCCTGGCCTGCTCGCGGGTACGGACGAGGACGGCGCAGTCGCGTGGCTGCGCCTGGCCGTTAGCCAGCAAACGGACGATCTCGCTGGCGACGACGTCGGACGGTGACTCCGGTCGCGAGTCGTCGAAGGGCAGCAGGACGGTCAGCGGCTGGTCGTCATCTTCCAGCCGACCGCGGGCTGGGTCCGGCACGCCGACCACCGGCGCCAGGGCGATGCGTGACACCAGGAAGGGTTCGCCGGCCCGCCCGATCAACGCCTGCACCGCCGTCACCAGCTTGGGATCGCTGCGCCGGTTGATGGTCAACTGGCGTGCCGGGACGCCGGCGACGGCGGCGAGGTAGGCGTCGAGATCGGCGCCACGGAAGCGGTAGATCGCCTGCTTGGGATCCCCGACCACAACCAGACGGCCACCGCTGGCGTGGCAGCGGTGGAACACCTCCCACTGCACCGGGTCGGTGTCCTGGAACTCGTCGATCAGCGCCACCGGCCAGCGTGTCCGCACCGCATCGGCCAGGGCCGGACGAGCATCAAGGGCGGCCCGCACCCGGCGCAGCAGATCATCCTGGGTCCAGATGCCGGCGGCGGCCTGGCCGGCGCACAGCCGCTCGGCGACCACCGGGCACAGCCAGCCAAGCCAGGCGATGCGGATGGCCGCCGTCGCCGCGGCCAACGCCTGGCCGGCACGCAGCAGTGGATCAGCGACCGCTTCGTCGAGGTGCTTCTTGAACACGGTGTCGGCTGGGTCGCGTCCGAGGATGTCGAGCCGACCGGCCGGATCGTCGCCCCGGGCCAGCAGCGCGAGGTCGGCGGCGGGATCCCTGTCCTTCTTCCACTGCCAGACGCGCAGGCGCGCTGCGGCTTCCGGCGTCGCCGCTGCCCGTACCGCCCGCACGGCAGCGTCGACCGCATCCAAGGCCACAACGAGAGCGATCGCCGGTTCGATGCGGGTACCCGGGTGTCGGTTCCACCGCCGCCAGACGTGCACGTCGCCGGCAATCGACCAGGCATCAGCGAAACGCGCCAAGCGGGCGTCCGCCCACAGCCGCGCGCGCCAGGCGTCGCGCACCGCGGCGGCGATCAGATCGGCGTCGTCCGGGGCCAGTTCGGCGGTGAAGGCCTCGCCGCAGTCGAAGGCTGAACCTTCCAGCACCCGCTTGCAGAAGGCGTGGATGGTGCCGACCGACAACTCGTCGAGGGCCGCCAGGCAGTCGTCAAGCCGGGCGACGACCGCGTCGCGACTACCCAGGGCGGCATCGCCAAGCGCGACCAGGGCCTGGGCCGCATCGGTGGCCCCGCTGCGGCCGGCAGCGGCGGCGCGGCAAGCCGCCAGCACGCCACGGATGCGACCGGCCAGTTCGTCAGCAGCGGCATTGGTGAAGGTGACGACGAGGACGCGCCGCAGTTCCAGGGTCGCGTCGCTGAGCAGCAGGCGCACGGTGAGATGACTGAGCGTCCAGGTCTTGCCGGTGCCGGCGCTGGCCTCGATGGCGAAGAATCCATCCGGCAGCGGATCGCGGGTGACATCGAAGTTCATGCCCGCCCCCGCTTGGGCTTCTTGGCTTTCGGCGCGACCGGTTCGGTCGGGGCCTCGGGCAGCAGCAGTTCCCACACCCGCAACATCAGCTGGATGGCGTCGGCATCGATCGGCTCACGTCCACGCCAGGCCAGGGCCACGGCCGGCGCTTCGCGCTCGTCACTCCATGGCCCACTGAGGATGCCGGCAAACTGTTCGTCGGGCGTGCGTCCGCGCCGCTCGTGCAGCGACCAGGCAGTGCGCGGGAAGAACGGCAGCGGAGCCGCCAGGGCGCGGCGCGACAGAGTCAGCAGTTCCGTGAGCCGTTCGACGGCATCGGCACCGTGGGCCGGGATCTCCACGGCCTCCTCGCGGGCGATGACCAGACCGCCGCCAGTTTCCGCGCCCTGCTGCACCTGCCAGGCGTTCCACGCCAGCAGGCGGATGGCCAGGGCCAGGCGGGCACGCTCGGTCGGATGCGCACCGGCGTGGGCGCGGCGCAAGACGTTGCCGGTCGGGGCAGGGTCGAGCGCGCCGTCGAGGCGGAAGTCCGCCCCCTCGACGCGGATGTTCAGCGGATCGATCACGCGGTCCGTCGCCAGCACTGCGTCAAAGACCGCCAGTTCCCCGAGCAGCCGTTCCCGGGCGGACTGGCCGAGGCTGCCGAGTGGCAGCCGGCCATCGGCCTGGTCGCGGTCGAGTTGCGCCGCGCGATCGCCGCTGTCGAGCAACCGGTCGACCAGCCGGTAGTGCTCCAGGCCGTTGATGTCGAAGGGTTCGTCGTCGCCAGCAGTCTCGGCGGCAGCGCGTGGAGCGACTCCGAAACGCTGCCGGCACCAGGCCGTCGCCGGGTCCTGCCACAGGTGCACCAGGGTGTCGAGATCGATGCTC
>JBBREK010000282.1:0-4823 GCA_038203025.1 Planctomycetota bacterium | reverse complement strand
CGCGGTTGTAGAGACACGCGTTGTGTGCGTTGATGGTGTCCACCCAACAGACGACCAACGGGATCCCCCAGCAAGCTCGGTACAGGGTTATTGGACCGCGAACCGCGAACCGCGAACCGCGAACTCACTGCGGCAAGCAGGTTCACTGCGGGCCCGCCTCACCGGCCAGGGCGCGGTAGTAGCGCACCAGGGCCTGTTCGTAGCGGGGCGGGAAGTCCTCGGACTTGACCTGCGAGAGGGTCTCGCGCTCGGTTGGTTCGAGCGAGACCTTCCAGCCGCTCTTCTTCACCGCGCGGCGTTCACCGTCCTCCTGCTGACCCATGCTGTCGCCATGCGGCGAAGAGTCGCTGGCCGGCTTCGGCGGCGACGGCGGGGTCGGCTGCATCGACGCCATCGCCGCCTGCATCGACGACATCTGCGACTGGGCCTGGGCCATCTGGCTGGCCATCTGCGACTGGGCCGACTGCATCGCGCTCATCGCCTGCTGCATGGCACTGGTCGCCGCCTGCTGGCTCTGCGCCGACAGGGCCTGGGCGGCCTGCGACATCGGCTGCGCGGCGCTGGGCATCGCAGCCATCTGCTGGGCCAGCGCGGACTGCTGTGCCGACATCGGCGCGGTCATCTGGCCAGCCTGGGTCTGGGCCATCAGGGCCTGCTGCGCCGACATGGCGGCAGCAACCTGCTCCATCTGGGCCTGCAAGGCGGCCATCTGCTGTTCGAGCGCGCTCATTGCCGCCTGGTCGGCGCTCTGCTGCGACTGGGTCAGCGCGCTCTCCAACTGCTGGCCAGCCTGCTGCATGGCGGCCAAGGCGTTCTGCATCTGGGCCTGGGCCTGGGCGTTGTCGCCCTGCTGCAGCGCCTGGCCGGCGGCCTGCGCTGCCTGCGCGGCGGCCTGCGCCGCCTGGGCCGGAGACTGAGCCTGGGCACCAGCAGCTTGCTGCGCCGCAGCCTGGGCAGCTTGCGCGGCGCTGGCGGCCTGCGCGGCGGCCTGCGCGGCGGCCTGCGCGGCATCCTGCTTGCCAGCGGCCTGCGCCGCTTCGGCCTGCTTGGCGGCCTGGGCAGACGCCTGGGCAGACTGCTGCGCCTGACTGGCCGACTCCTGCGCCTGGCTGGCCGACTGCGCGGACTGCTGCGCCTGTGGCGAATTGGCCGCCTGTTGCGCTTGACTGGCGGCCTGCTGCGCCGCCTGCTGGGCGGCGGCAGCGGCCTGCTGGGCGGCGGCAGCGGCCTGCTGCGCCTGCTGCGCGGGGTTGGACTGCGCCGAAGCCAAGGCTGCCTCCTGCGCCTTCTGTGCCGCCTGGGCGGCTTGGGCGGCACTCTGCTGCGCCTGTTCAGCGGACTTCTCGGCCTGCGCCGACTGCCCGGACTGCTGCGCCTGAGCGGCTTGCTGCGCCTGGCTGGCGGCTTGCGCTGCTGCCTGGGCGGCCTGCTGCGCCGACTCGGCGGCCTTGCTGGCGGCGTCCTGGGACTGTTGCGCAGCCTGCGCCTGGGCGGCGGCCTGCTGCGACGCCTGCTCGGCCTGGGCAGCCTGTGGGGCGCTGGCAGCCTGTTGCGCAGCCTTGGCCTGTTCGGCCTGCTGGGCTGCGTTCTGCTGGGCCTGGGCGGCGGCGGCCTGCGCCTGCTGCGCCGACGAGGCGGCGTCCTGGGCGGCCTGGGCGGCAGTGGCGGCAGCGTTGGGCTTGTCTGGATCGGCGTTCTTCGGCGACGCCGGCAGGGCGCCAGACTGCTCGGCCGAGGCAAGCGACTCCTGCAGGGCCTGCATCGCCTTGGAGACTTCCTTCTCGCCGGCGGCGAGGCGGTCGGCCTCGGCCTTGGTCACCTCGGGATCGTCTTTGAGCTGCTTGAGCAGATCCTCCTGCTGCTGCCGGGCCTGCTGCAGATCCTGCATGCGCCGGTCGATCTCGGCCATGGCGTCGCGGCCGATGTCGGCGGCGGACCGCTCGGCCTTCTCCAGCGCCTTGAGCACATCATCCTGATCCTGCTGCGCCTCGGCCAGCCGGTTGTCAGCGAGGTTGCCGGCGGCGGCCAACGCCTCGGAGGCGGCTGGCGAGGATTCAATGGCCTTGGCCGCGTCGGTCAGGGCCTTCTTCTCGGCCGGATCCTGGCTGGCGGCAGCTTGGTCGCGTAGGGCCTTGACGGCATCCTTGACCGCGGCGGCGATGCCCGACTGCTGCTTGGCCAGGCGTTCCAGTTCGGCCCTCTCGGTCGAGCTGAGGTCCTGGCGCTCCTTGCCGATGGTCTGGTCGGCGAGCCGCCCGGTGTCCTTGAGCAGCCGGCGCTGGGCGTCGATCGCCCCGCGCAGCTCGCGCAGGCCGTTCGCGCCGCCCAGCCGGCCGGTGGCGCGAACGGCGATGCGGTCGAGACGTTCAATCACGTCCGCCGAGGTGACGGAGGCCTGGGTGATGTCCGTAACATCACCGGTGCGCCGAGCAGCGGCGAGCAGGTCGGCCACCCGCGTCAGGGTCTTGGCGTCGACCTCCGGAGATTTCACCATCTCCGCAATGTCCCGCGCCAGCTGGTCGATGCTGTCGACCTCGCCGGGCTCACCGACGCGATTGTAGCGCAGTTCGTCAGCGAGGCGATCGGCTCGGTCGGCGGTCTGGGCCGCGTTCGAGGCCTGGGACCGTTGCTGGTTCTCCTGCACGCGGACGACGCTCTGCAGCTTCTCGTCGAGGGCCTGCGCACGCGGGGCGAGCATGGCGAGGATGAGCAGGGTGGGGGCGATGCAGCGCATGGGGAGTTCCTTGTCAGACTACTTCGGCTTGGGGGCTGGCTTGGTCGGTGTGGGCTTCTGCTGCGTCGGGGTGGCCGGCTGGCCGCCGGCTGCCTTCTGCACGCCCTGGACACCCGCCTGGATGTCCTTCTGCGTCTTGAGATGGTCCTTGATCGTGTTCAGCAGTTCGGCCTTGGTCTCGAGCAACCGGCGCTGTTCGTCGATCGGGTCGACGACGTTAAAGGTGCCCTTCTGCGATTCACCGAGGTTGGCGGTGGGCGTGCGGCGGTCATGCGCCTCCAGCCACCACACCACACGGCTGCCGATCGAGAGGTTGAGCGAGGCGAGCTCGAACCAGGTTTCGCCAGCAATCGCCTCGCTGCCAGCCGTGGCCATGCCGGCGATCTCCTGTTTGCCCGGCTCGGCGGTGACCGTCTCGGGATCGACGCCTGGCGGGATGATCTGCCAGCGCAGGCCGACGCCGGCCAAGCCGTGGTCGTCGCGGGCGGTGAAGCGGATCGGCCAACGCGCCACCCGGGTGACGTTGCGGTCGCGCGACGGAAAGGTGGCGGTGACGGTCGGTGCCACATCGGGCACGGCGGTGATGGTCCAGCGCGTCGGCGAGCCACTGTCGAGCCCATCGCCAGTCTTGAAACCGATCGACCACGAGCCGTTCTCGGCGGCGGTGAAGCGGGCGGTGGCGTGCAGGCCATCGGCAGACAACTCCATCGGAGCTGGCACCGGATCGCCGACCCCGGCCGCCAGGCTGATGGCCGCCTCGATCACGGCGCGGCTGGGCTCGGCATCAACCGCGACGACGGTGCCGGCCGGAACCTCGAGATCGCCGACCGCCAGCTCGGCCGGCGGTATGCGCAGATACTCCGGGTATTGCAGGCGCATCGCCAGCCGGCGCACCACCGGTCGGGCGACGACCTGCACCGGCTCCCACGCCTCCCAGTGATGGTCGCCGGCCTGCGGCCGGATCGCCACGTCCTCGATCGCCTGCTTGAGTGTGCCGCGGAACACCGCCTCACCGGGGATGGGCAGGCGGTCGAGGCGGAGCTTGCTGGTGCGGCCATCGTCGCCACGGATCACGGCGGTTACCGTGGTCGGGACCTCAGAGGTCGGATCGACCCGTACCTCGACCACCACCGGATCGCCGCGACCGACCATCGCCGGCACGGTGACCGACGCGATGCGCGTGGCGGTGGGATAGTGCGCCGGCATCAGGCACAGGCGACGAAAGAAGGCCGAGGCGACCTCCGGCTTCCACGACGCCAGGCCGACCGCGATGATCACGGCGACGGCCCCGAAGCCCAGTGCCCGGCGGGCCGGACGCAGGTCCCAGGCACGACGGTGATCGACCGTCTCGGCCTGCACCGAGGTCTCCTCGGCAAGGGCCTCGACCAGGCCGGGCGAGGCGACGCGATGTTCGGCTTGGCTCAGCTCGCGCAGCAGCTGGACGGTGGAGATGAACCGGCCGGCGAGTTCGGGATAGGCGCCCTCCAGGCGCATGGCCAGTTCGTCATCGTCGCGCAGGCGGCGGAACTCGGTGATGACGCCGCGCCAGGCCTCGCGGCCGACCAGCCCCAGCAGGCCAGCGGTCATGACCAGTCGGGTGCCCACATCCCAGGCCCCGGCGCCGAAGGCGCGCACGACGAACCAGTAGTCGATGACCAGCCAACCGATCAGGCCACAGGCCAGCACTGTCGCCAGTCGTCCAACGCCACGGCCGAGCTCGGCGCCGCGGGCGCGGGAGCGCAACTGTGTAATGCGAGTGCGGATGGCATCGGACATGCGGTCTATTCAGCCTCTAACGCAGGAACGGTCGATGACGGGGCACGTGACAGGAAGAATACGCATAACAGCTCTGGGGCTCTGCCCCCGCGGCCCTGCGGGCCTGCCCCCGCGGGCTGGTAAGAGCTAAATCGTCGCCGCTGGCCTTCCTGGTAGGCATACCGGGAGGGGCGACCAGGGTGGCACTCGCTGACGGATAGCACGCCTTCGGGCAAGGGGCTCGACCCCGTACAAAGATCGTGCCTCCTGCGGTCGGGTTCAGTCCGAGTTGGTACCTTGGGGCACGACCCCGCATGTTGCCAGACCTGACGAT
>JBBREK010000281.1:0-4846 GCA_038203025.1 Planctomycetota bacterium | reverse complement strand
CCGCCGGCCGAATCGCCCTCGACCAGGAATATCTCGGTCTCGTGCACGTCGCGGCTTTCGCAGTCGCGCAGCTTGTCGGGCATGCCGGCGCTGGAGAGCAGACTCTTGCGCTTCTGCCGCGTCAGCTCGCGCGCCTTGCGCGCCGCCTCGCGCGCCTCCATCGCCGCCAGCGCCTTCTGCACCAGCAGCTTGGCGATCTTGGGATTCTCGCCGAGGTACTCCTTCAGCGAGGCGCCGAGATGGCTGCTGACGGTGCCGGCGACCTCGCCGTTGATCAGCTTGTCCTTGGTCTGGTTGGAGAACTTCGGGTCGGCCAGTGTGACCGAGACGATGGCGCAGAGGCCCTCGCGCAGATCGTCGCCGGTGGGCGGCTTGTCACCCTTGACCAGCCCGGCGTCCTTGGCGTAGGTGTTCATCTCGCGGGTCAGCGCCGTCTTGAACCCTTCGAGATGCGCGCCGCCATCGCGGTTTCGGATGTTGTTGGCGAAGCACAGGACGTGCTCGTCGTAGCCGTCGTTGTACTGCAGGGCGAGTTCGAGGTCGATGTCGTCCTCGGTGGTGGTCTTGATGTGCACCAGCGGGTGCATCGCCTCCTTGCCCTGGTTGAGGAAGCGGACGAAGCCGGCGAGGCCGTCGGTCGACCAGAACACCTCGCTGCGGCCCTCGGCGCGCTCGTCGGTGAGGACGATGCGCACGCCGGAATTGAGGAACGCGAGCTCGCGCAGGCGGGTGGCGATGACATCCCACTGGTAGACGGTATTGGCGCCGAATACCGCCGGATCCGGCTTGTAGTGGATCCAGGTGCCGCGCTTGGCGCTGTCGCCGACGACCTCCAGTTCGCCGATCGCCTCGCCGCGGGCAAAGCGCAGGCGGTGGTGCTTGCCGTCACGGTGCACGTCGGCGACCAGCCATTCGCTGACCGCGTTGACGCACGACACGCCGACGCCGTGCAGGCCGCCGGACTTCTTGTAGGCTCCGCCGCCGAATTTGCCGCCAGCGTGCAGCACGGTCAGGGCAACTTCGAGCGTGCTGCGGCCCGACGAGGGATGCGGCGCCACCGGGATGCCGCGGCCGTTGTCGCTGACGCTCAGCGATCCGTCCTTGTGGACGGTGACGCCGACCTCGCTGCAGAAACCAGCGAGCGCCTCGTCGACCGAGTTGTCGACCACCTCCCAGACCAGTTGGTAGAGACCGTGGCCGCCCGGATCGCCGATGTACATGCCCGGCCGTTTGCGCACCGCTTCCATGCCCTCCAGCACCTGGATGGCGTCGGCACCGTAGTCGCCGGTGGGCGTGTTGTCGGACGGGTTCGGCTGGTTCATCGAGCGGCTTCCGTGGGATCGCCGAAGTGTAGGAGCACTATCGCCGCATCAACCGTCAAAGCGGGTTTAGCCGAAACCACAAGCTACGTCCTATTAAGCACTTGGATGACGACTGCTCGTCGCTGACCGTGTCTTGGTGTACGGACAGGTGTCCTCCCCCAGCCTTGACCACAACCAGTGGGGGCGGACATCCTGTCGGTACGCTAAATGAGGGCAGGTGTACGCAGCGAAGCGGCCCTTGGGCCGGACACCTGCCCTCATTTGGAATGTCCCGGGCGCCGAGGGGCGGTGGCGGCAGACAATCGGCGCAGCCGATGCCGCCACGGTTTCCGAGCCGAGCGAGGAAAGCGAGCCCCGACAAAGCCCGCGGGGGCAGGCCGCCAGGCCGCGGGGGCGAAGCCCCCGAGCTAAAAGCGAACTTGGCCCAGGCCGAAGTGCACCTGCGAAGTCGATTCGCCGGGCTTGGGATCCACCAGCCAGGCGAAGTCGAGCGAAATGGGGAACTGCAGCGGGAAGCGCACGCCGAAACCCCAGGCGTAGCGCAGACTGGCGGAGGTGACCTGATCGTTCTTGCCCCAGACGTTGCCGGCGTCGGTGAAGATCACGCCGCGCACGCCCTCGTTGTAGCCCTGGAAGGGATAGCTCAGTTCGGCGGTGGCGATGAAGTCGCGGTCGCCGCCGTCGCGGGCCTCGAAGCCATTGGCATTGGTCGAGCGCGGGGTCAACTCGTTGAAACCGAAGCCACGGTGGCGGGGGGCCGGGCCGCCGCCGAGATAGCGCTCGTAGAACGGCACGTTGTCGGCGCCGTCGATCGGCATGCTCTGGCGCCAGCGTGCACCGAGGTGGACGAAGGTGATGCCGCCGTCGTCGGACTCCAGGAGTGGGAGGAAGCCGTCGCCCTTGACCACGTACTCGGCCATCGGGTTGGTGGCGGGCAGCGGCGTGCCCTGCACCGAGGCGTTGGTACCGAGCAACACGCCGCTGGTTGGCAGGCGGGCGTTGTCGAGTCGGTCGTAGGTAGCCGAAGCGCCGAGCGAGTTCGCGAAGTAGGAACCGACCTTGGCGTCATTCGTCGCATCCAGGTCGACGTGGGTCACCTCGATGTCCGAGTAACTGTAGCTGAGCCCAAGACGGAGGTCGCGCCGGAAGAACACCCGGCCGACCGAGGCGCCGCCGCTGAGGCGATTCTCATCCCAGTCGCGCTGCGTGCTCTCGGTGCGTGACCCGTTGACCCCGAGGCTGTAAGGACCGTCGGCTAGGGACGGATTGGTCCACGAGGTCGAGATGCTGTTGCGCTCCGGGCTCCAGTTGACATCGACGCTGAGGATCTCGCCGCCGCCGCGCCAGCGGCCGAGCGGGTCAGTGAGGGCACCAAGCAGATCAAAGTTCTGCTCGGAATAGCCGAACTGGCCGAAGATGCCGGTAGCGCTGCTGTAGCCCAGTTGCACCTGCAGGCTGCCGCTGCTCTCCTCCTGCAGGTCGACCAGCAGGTCGGCCTCGTCGGGCCGGTCGTCGGGGAAAGTCGGGCGCAGGCTCATCGGGCGGCGCGGATCATCGGAGAACAGGCCGCCGCGCAGGATCTGGCGCTTGCTCTCGTCGATGGCGTCGTCGTTCCACAACTCGCCGGGATGCAGGGCGATGGCCCTGCGGATGACCCCATCTTGGGTCAGTTCATTGCCGTGGATGTCGACGCGGCCGACGTGGTAGATGCGCCCCTCGTCGAAGCGCAGGGTGAGGTGGACGATACGCGTCTCGAGATCAACGCGCCGCTCCTGCACGACGCGGCAGCGTGCGTATCCCTTGTTGGAGATGGCGCGTCGGGCGCGTTCCACCGCCCGGGCGACGTCGGTCCGGCGGAACCAGGCGCCATCCTCCATGGTGAAGGCGGTGCGTAGATCCACGGAAGAGACCGCTGTATTGCCGACGAAGCTGACGCTGCCGAGCTTGTAGCGTTCGCCGGGGACGAGGTCGTAGATCAGGTGGACGCGGTCATCGTAGATGCCATCAGGGACGAACTCGGGGCCGTTGCGACGGCGCTCGTCGAGCGGGCGGACGAAGTCGGTATGCTCGACCTCGACGTTGCGCAGGGAGCAGTCCAGCCAGCCGTCGTCCTGCAGCGCCCGGACCACGTCGCCCTGGTCGAGCGACAGCATCTCCGGCTGCCAGGGCCGGCCGGGCCGGTTCACCTGGGTGCGGTCGAGGATGCCGTCGAGGCGGCGGCGGCGCATGTCGGTAGGCAGGTTGCGGTAGAACACCCGGCCGACCATCACCGCCGGGGGCAGGTCGACGACGATGGTCAGGGCCACGCCGCCCGGGACCTCGACCTGGCGCAGGTGGGCGAGCGTGCCGCGATGGCCGAGGTCGCGGAAGTGCCGCTCGATGCCGCGCAGGTCGTTCTCGACGATCAGCGGGTTGGCATAGCCGCCGACCTTGGTGTCCATACGCTTGATCAGGTCGGACTCGGCACTCCAGCCGGCGCCGTCGAGCCCGTCGAACTCCAGCTTGGTGATGTAGGGCAGCTCGGTGACCCGGATGATGATCGTGACATGGCCCGGATCGGCGCCGAACTGCACCGTCGTCTGCGGATCAGAAAAGGGCCCCATGCGGGCGATGGCGCGCACGTCATCGGCCAGCACCAGGGGCAGTTCCTGCTGCCCGCCGTAGCTGCGTCCGGCGCGCACCGTGGTGACGAAACGGATGCGATCCGGGTGGACGTTGTGGGTGCCCTCAATGCTCACCTCATCGACCACCACCTGGCGCTCGGCGGCGGCGACCACGGCCGGAACAGACAAGGCGAGCAGGGCGAGGAGATGGCTACGCACGGGAAGGCGGAAGCCTAGGAGCGGTGCCCGCCAGCGCCACCGTGGGGGTGGGGCGGCGGCCGGTCCGTCGCGGGCTGGGCGCTGGCCGGGAACACAGGGCCGCATAGCCTGCCCGGCGCATGGATCCCCTGCTTAGTGTCCGCGGCCTGGTCCGGCATTTCCCTATCCGCAAGGGGGTGCTCGGCCGTGCCGTTGGCGCTGTGCGGGCGGTCGACGGCGTCGACCTCGATCTGGCCCCCGGCGAGGCCCTTGGCCTGGTCGGCGAAAGCGGCTGCGGCAAGACCACCCTGGGACGCTGCGTCCTGCGCCTGATCGAGCCCGATGCCGGTAGCGTCCGCATCCTCGGCCAGGACATGCTCGCCCTGGAGGGCGGCGAACTGCGCCGCTTCCGCCGCCACGCCCAGATGATCTTCCAGGATCCCTACGGCAGCCTCAATCCGCGCCTGCAGGTCGGTGAGGCCATCGCCGAGCCGATCCGCGTCCACGGCTTGGCCGATCGCGCCGGCGCCTGGGAGAAGGCCGGTGCTCTGCTCGAACGGGTTGGACTGGCGCGCAGCGACCTGACGCGTTGGCCGCACCAGTTCAGCGGCGGGCAGCGCCAGCGCATCGGCATCGCCCGCGCCCTGGCTCTGGAGCCGCGCCTGATCGTCTGCGACGAGCCGGTCTCGGCCCTCGACGTCTCGGTCCAGGCGGCGATCGTCA
>JBBREK010000280.1:0-4909 GCA_038203025.1 Planctomycetota bacterium | reverse complement strand
AGCTCTTTCCCTCTGACCCGGGGGGGGTCTGGGTCTCGGTGCTCGCCGTCGGGCTCATCGTGCTGGCGTTCTTCGTGAACATCGCCGGCAACAAAATCATCGGGACCGTGTCCAACATCAGCGCAGTCCTCAAGATTGGCGGTTTGCTGGTGTTTGCAGCGGTCGCTATGGCTGTTTCCGGGATCGATCTCAAGACAAGCATGGTCCCACCAAGTGGCGAACCGTCACTTGGGGCTTTTGTCGGCGGTGTCGCTCTAGCCATCCTCGCATTCAAAGGGTTCACTACCATTACCAATGCGGGCTCTGAGGTCGTAGACCCGGCTAAGAATGTTGGCCGTGCCATCATCTTATCCTTGGTGATATGTCTGGTTGTATACCTCGCCGTCTGTTACGCGGTAGCATCAAGCCTGACGCTTGATGAGTTGATTGCGGCAAAAGACTATGCTCTCGCCGAGGCTGCTCGGCCGGCGATGGGAAGCTACGGAGTGTGGTTTACCGTCGGCATTGCCATCATCGCCACAGCATCTGGCCTACTGGCAAGCATCTTCGCCGTATCGCGCATGCTCGCCATGCTCACCGAGATGAAACTCATCCCGCATAGTCACTTCGGGATGCCTGGCAGCGTTCAGCAGCATACCCTGGTCTACACGGTGGTCATTGCCGCTGTCCTTGCAGCAGTGTTCGATCTTTCACGCATCGCTTCGTTAGGAGCGATATTCTATTTGCTCATGGATATAACCATTCATTGGGGCGTACTGCGTCACCTGCACAAGGATGTCGGAGCCAACCGGGCGGTACTCGTCACTGCGATCGGCCTTGATGCTATCGCTTTAGGAACATTCCTGGTCATCAAGGGATCTTCCGATCCACTAATTGTGGTGGTCAGCCTGGTGTCGATCGTTGTGGTCGTAGCGTTCGAGCGGTTCTACCTACGAAATATCCACACTGCGGGAGAGAAGCAGGAGAACGACACATGACTGATCTGCTCAAGGTGCCGGTGTGCCATAGTTGGTGCTGCTGGGTTCACTGTGACGTGGTTGACCCTGCGTGCCTAGGCTACCATAGTGCGTGTGGCTGGCATGTTTCGTCGTTAACCAGATTGAATGAGATAAGTCCATCATGACCCACTCTTCTTGCTTACCTAACTGCAACTCGTTCCTACGGGGCATTCGTACGGCAACCCTGATCATTACTGCCCTGGTGACCGTCGCGGCCCTGCCATTGGTCGCAGCCGAAGAGGGGCACGCAGACCACACCACGGCGATCGATCACGCCGCCGGGATGGCTCAGCACACAACGCCCAACACAGCTGCTTCGTCTGGAGACGGTCATGCGCACGACGATAGCGGCCACAGCCCGCAATCGGGCATAGGAGATCCCGAGCACGCAGACGGCGGTTCTGATCATTCAGACGGTGGGTCGGAACACGACCATGGCAGCGGCCTGCTGGCAGCGATAGGTCGTTTCCATCCAATGGTGGTGCATTTCCCAATCGCCCTGATCATCGTCGCTGCGTTCCTAGCGGCGTTGGAATCCGTGCGCACCGTGGCCCAACCGCGCGTACGCGGTGCTGCCCTGATCCTGACCCACTTGGGTGCCATTTCGGCGGTGGTGGCGGCGCTGATCGGTTGGTCGGCCTGGGCCCAGGCGAGCTATCCCGACCAAGCTCAAACCCTCGACCTCCATCGCTGGCTAGGCACGACGTCCGCCGTGGTCGCGTTCACAGCGAGTGTGTGCGCCGGCTGCTCGATCTCCCGTCCCGCTCGACTTTGGGCTTGGCGGATCAGCCTCTGGTTGGGCGCGGCCGCGGTCTCGGTCACGGGACATTTCGGGGCCAGCCTGGTTTTCGGGAGTAACTACGCGTGGTGAGCGGGCATCAACACCTTGCTCAGGTGCGGCTCGCGTGGGCGTGTCGCTATCTGCTGAATGAATACGGTGCCGTGGCCGCAGAAACATCGAAAGAAAGGACGTCGTTATGGACCCTGATCCCGAGCTTCTGAGCGAATGGGCCAGGATGACCCGTCGCGGTTTTCTGTCTGCGGCCACGATCGCAGCGCTGGCTGGGTGCACCGGTTTTCGTACGACTCGATCCAAGGCTCTTCCGGTCGCCGGGAGCTTCAGTGAACTCGACGCCACTGGCGCGGGGGGAATCGACCTGTTCCTGGAGCGGCGTCCGCTGCAGATCGGCGGCGGAATTGGCAACGCAATTACCATCAACGGGTCGGTACCTGGCCCGGTTATTCGCATGACCGAGGGCAAGGAGGCGGTGATCCGCGTCCACAATCGGATGGGCGAATCGACCTCAATCCACTGGCACGGGATCCTGCTTCCCTTCACCATGGATGGCGTGCCAGGGATCAGCTACGCCGGCATTCCGGCCGGCGAGACTTTCATCTATCGCTTCCGCGTGCGTCAGAACGGGACCTACTGGTATCACAGCCACAGTGGCCTGCAGGAGCAACTGGGTCTGTACGGCCAACTGATCGTTCAGCCAGCCGGTCACGATCCGGTTACGGCCGACGTCGAGCACACTGTGGTCCTCTCTGACTGGACCTTCGAGGACCCCCACGCGGTCATGCGCAAGCTCAAGACCATGGATGGCTACTTCAACTTCCAGCGACCGACCCTCGCTAATCTCAGTCAGGAGATGAATATTCGGGGCATGGACCTCGGCGGGGTGCTGGCCTCGCGGACCGCGTGGAACCGGATGCGGATGGATGAGAGCGACATCTTGGATGTCACAGGAGCAACCTACAAATACTTGATCAACGGCCGCACGGCCGACGAGAATCCGAGTCTTCTGGTTAAACCTGGCCAGCGCGTGCGGTTGCGGATGGTCAACGCTTCGGCCATGACCTACTACGATGTCCGCCTCCCTGGACTACCTATGACGGTGGTCCAGGCCGATGGTCAGAACGTTCGTCCGGTGGAGGTCGACGAGCTTCGGATCGCGGTCGCTGAAACCTACGATGTGCTGGTGACGATGCCGCCGGATCGTGCGGTTACCCTGTTCGCCGAAACAATGGACCGTAGCGGCTATGCCCGTGCCACCCTCGCCCTGACGTCGGCGGTTGCGGCAGAGGTGCCTGAACGACGACCGCGTCCGCTGCTGACGATGGCCGATATGGGGATGGTCCACGGTGCGGGTGGCCACGCCGGGATGGCAGGCATGGGCGACCACGCTTCCCAGGTTGGTATGGCGGGTATGGCCGACAAGGCAGACCAAATGGGCATGGATCATGCTGCAGCTGGGGCAGGCGACAACGGGCCTACAGCGGGTCACGCCCACGCTGCGCAGGGACCGACATTGGCGGTGATCGGCCTTCCCGATCGTCGCCAACATGGGCCGGCGGATCATGGGCCAGGCAGCATCACCATGGGGCACAGCACGGCCTACCGGCAGCTTGATGATCCTGGACTGGGCCTGGGTGCTGATGGTCGTCGGGTCTTGACCTATGGGCACCTGCGTTGCCTGAAGACGCCCGATGATCGGCGCGCGCCGACACGAGAGATCAATCTGCATCTGACCGGGAATATGCACCAGTACATCTGGGGTTTCGACGGCAAGAAATGGTCTGAAGCCGACATGCTGCGCTTCGGCTACGGTGAGCGACTTCGGATCAACTTCATCAACGATACGATGATGAACCATCCGCTACACCTCCATGGGATGTGGATGGATCTGTATGCCGGGCACGCCTACGGCGAAAACCCCCGGAAACACACTGTCAATGTCCAGCCGGCCGAACTGGTCACCGTCGACATCAGCGCCGATGCGCCGGGCCAATGGGCCTTCCACTGCCACCTGCTGTACCACATGGAGATGGGGATGTTCCGCACCGTGGCAGTGGTCAGGTCCGTGAGCGAAGAGGTGACCAATGCGAATCACTGACGTGAGGCCAGCCCTGGTGGTCATGGCTTGGCTGTTGGCCGGGGGGACTTCGGCTGCGGAGGAAGGGGGGGCGATGGATCGCAACCACCACCTTCCAGGGGCGGAAAAGATAGCGGAACCAGTCGGTCCAACTCTGCCGCTGGGTATGACGCTAGACGAGGTGCTCGATCGTGCGGCTCAGGCGCCTCCCGACGAATTCCCTGACCCGATCAATGATCATACGATTTTTGCCTACGCCTTACTCGACCAGTTCGAATATCGGGTCACCGATCAGGGCGACGAGAGCCTTGGCTGGAAAGGATTGGCGTGGATCGGCTACGATTTCGATAGGCTTTTGATCAAGCACGAGGGTGAACGGTCGATGGAAGGATCAGATCCCGGCGGGACTGAGACCGATCTGCGCTACTCCCGTTTGGTTACCGCCTTCTGGAACGCCCAGGTCGGAGTTCGCTACGCCAACGCGTGGGAGGATGATGTCTACGGCGACACCTGGTCTGGCGTGGTTGCGCTGCAGGGCCTAGTGCCCTACATGGTTGACGTTGACGCCTCGGTGGCGCTCTCTGAAGATGGTGACCTGTGGTTCACAGGTGAGGGAGAATACGACCTGCGCGTGACCCAGCGCCTGGTTCTTCAGCCTCGGGCGGAGTTCTCTCTTTTCGCCCAGGACATCCCCGATCAACGGGTGGGCTCTGGACTCGGGCCCATCGACGTGGACCTGCGCCTGCGCTACGAGTTCACGCGTCGATTCGCACCCTACCTGGGTCTACGCTACCACATAACGGTGGGCGAGACCGCTGATTTGGTTGAGGCTGCAGGCGGGGAAACTGATCAACTCGTTTTTCTCGGTGGTCTGCGGATTGCGTGGTGATGTTGATGTGTGCTGGTCAAGCGGATCCCGGACTCGGGTGACTGAGGACATAGGAGAAAGAGCGTCATCGAGTTGGTCGACCGGCCCCCTTGACCCCTGCGCGCGGCGGGCCTGATCGCCGTGGGCGAAGGGACCGGTGCATGGCTGGC
>JBBREK010000279.1:0-4912 GCA_038203025.1 Planctomycetota bacterium | reverse complement strand
GCCACCGGTATTACCATCAAGGGTGTCAACCGCGTCACCAACAACATCCTCGCGCTACCGCTCAAGACCCCAGACCGCGGCATGCTGTCGCTTGAAACGGGCCCACTCAACGGCTCGGTGATCAGGCACAACATTATTTACACCGCCAACCCCGCCCAGCCCTTCGTGGGCGAAATTCGCATCCACGGCGATGGGCGCAAGGCGCGCCTGCGGGATACCGACTGCGACCAGAACATCTACTTCTGCGCTGGCGACCCCGAAGCCGGTCGGACGTGGCTGGAATCGTTGCGCGCCTTCGGCATCGACAGCAGCAGCCGCTGCGACGACCCCGGCTTCGTCGACGCCGAGAATGGCGACTTCCACCTCAAGGCGGGGGCGGCAGCGCTAGCGGTTGGATTTCAACCGCTGCCATTGGAGCGGATGTTTATGCCGAGATAAAGGCCACCATTTTTATGGAGGCGTCCACCCAGCAACGGCCCCGCCGGACTCCCTCCGAGCCTTCGGTTTACATCGGCTCAGGGAGCCGTGCGCGGTAGGTGGGCGGGGTATGGGTTGCGGCAGATGTGGTGCATGTCCAGGAATCGTTTTCCAGGAATCGTTTCACTCTTGTGCGGGCAGCGGCCTCGCATTGCACAGGAGGCGCGGAGACGCGAAGATCAGAGGAGGATGCAAGCGCAGGGGATTTCGGCGCCCAGTCAATTACGCCTCCTCGAATCTCCGCGTCTCCGCGTCTCCTGTTCGCTGTTGAGCGGGGCAGCAAATCTCTGGACATGCATCTATTGAAGAGACTGGCGTGCGCACGGCGATTGACGTAAAGCGTTGCGCCACTTTTTTGCTTTAACGGGTATGAGGTGCCCGTCCGCGAATCATTCTTGCATCCCCGCACGGCAAGGAGTGCCGCACCTCAGCGTGGGTCGATCTTCGCATCGGGGTCCCCAGGGCGTGTCGTGCCGGGGTCGCTGTGGCGGGCGGCGTAGACGCTGGGGGCGCAGCCGGTGCCGGCGCGGAAGCGGCGGGCGAAGTGGTTGGGATCTGGGAAGCCGCAGGCGCGGCCGATTTCCGCGACCGGTCGGCCGGTCGCGGCCAGCAGTTCGCGGGCGCGATCAAGCCGGGCGCGCAGGATCAGGTCGCGGGGCGGGGCGCCGCAGCGCTGTCGCAACTGGCGGCTGAGATGCTCTGGGCTGACAGCGAGCGCGGCAGCCAGGCTGGCCACCGACAAGTCGGGGTCGGCGATGCCGCGTGCGATCAGGGCCAGGGCGCGGGCGACCAAGGGGTCGGCAGGCGGTGGCGGTAGGCTCACGGCCTGAAGCAGCAGGCGGAAGGTCAGGGCGGCAGCTTCCAGGCGGGCGGCGTGATCGTCGTCGCGCAGCAAGCCGGTAAGCGTGGCGAAGGCGGCATCGGGACAGGGACGGGGCGGACAAGCCAGGCAGGTGGTGCAACCGAATCCGCGCATCAGCGCCGTCGTTCCCGTCCCGTCGCAGGTCAGCCAGCGGTAGCGCCAAGTGTCGGCAGCGCTGAGACGGTAGCTGATGTTGGGGGCTATCAGGACAGCCGCCCCAGCCGGCAGGGCGATCGGCGCGGCGTCCGCTACCTCAAGCTGGCCGAGGCCGAAGGTGCTCCAGAAGAGCATGCCGATTGGACGCCGCTTGCTTTCGACGAACCCTGCCCGGGCCACGCACGACCCGACCGAGCGCGCCGACATCGCCAAAGACGGCTCCGGCGAGAGGCGCAAATAGACGCTATAGCTGCGATGGCGATCTTCGCGTAAAGGGGATTTTCCCACGTATCTGACGATAGGGTTCCTGACTGGTAATCAAGTATGTGCTAGACGGTCATCAACCGCTGGGCTGCCGATTCGGCCCCGACGATTAGACTCTGGGCATGCATCAGCGCAGCAGCATCGACCTCGACCGCGACTGGGAGTTCCTCTACCACCCCGACCCCGAGCTGCCCCCAGGACTCGGCGACGGCACGGACGGCTGGCATGCCATCGGCTTGCCGCACACTTGGCAGACCTACGAGCATACCGGCCTGCCGCATCCCTTCCTGCGCGACCCGGCTGAGGGCGACGACGCCTGGTGGTGGCAGGGCTGGGGGCTGTACCGCAAGCGCCTGCACTGGACGCCGGGTTGGCCCGGGCAGCGCTGCCTGCTGACCTTCGACGGGGTGATGAAGGTCTGCCGCCTCTTCGTCAACGGCCGTGAGTTGCCCGGCCACCGTGGCGGCTACCTGGGCTTCGAGCGCGACCTCACGTCCTTCATCGGAGCGGACGGCGCGGCCGAGGTGGTGGTCGCCGTCGGCAACCGGCGCGACGACGCTGCGTGTGTGCCGCCGATGCAGGCCGGGAACTTCAATCTCTACGGCGGCATTTACCGACCGGTACGCCTCGACCTCGCTGATACTCTGCGCATTCCTTACCAGGGCGCGCTGGAACACGACGGCGGATTGCATCTCATCGATCGCCGGATCGATCGCGAGCAGGCCGAGAGCGCGCTGCGCGTGCATCTGCGCAACGATGGCGAGCGGGAGCGTCGCGCCGTGATCGCGGTGGAACTGCTTGATCCCGATGGCGGCAGCCTGGGAACGGTTGAGCGCCCGATAACCGTCGCGCCGGGCGAGGCCTGCGCGGTCGAGCTGGAGCTGCCAGTCGTCACCACACCACGCTTGTGGTCGCCTGGGGATCCGGCCCTGTATACGCTGCACGTCGAAGTGCGCGAGGACGGGCGTCTGCTCGAACAGCGCACGGTGGCGCACGGCCTGCGCTTCTTCCACTGGGACTACCAGGCCCGCCTGCTGGTGCTCAACGGCGAGCCACTCCGCCTGCACGGATTTAACCGCCACCAGGAATTCCCCTGGCTGGGTGATGCGATGCCGTGGTGGCTGACCGAGCGCGATCTCGTCGACTTGGTGGGGAACCTGGGCATCAATTTTGTCCGCTTCGCGCACTATCCCCAGGATCCGCGCATCCTCGACTGGTGCGACCGCCACGGCGTGCTGGTGTGCGAAGAGGTGCCGTGCATCAAGAACCTGCCCTTCGCGCCAGAGGAGCAGCGTCGACAAACGGTCGAGATGGTGCGGCGTGATCGCAACCACCCCAGCATTGTCATGTGGAGCATGGGCAACGAGACCACCACCGCCGCCGACGGCGCCTGGGCGCTGCGCGAGGACGGCTCGCGCATCATTCACTACCGCCGCGTCGAAGGACGCTTTGCGCACCAGCCGCACGACGAGTTCCAGATCAACATGGAGAACCTGCTCAAGTGCAGTGTGCGCGGCTGGCGCGACCACTCCCACCCCGGCCCGCCCGGCATGACGCTGCACGGCCAGGTAACCGGCAGCGAGGAGGACCAGGTGCGCCTAGCCCTGGCCCGGCCGCTCAAGGAGGATCAGCGCCAACTCGGATATCCCGGCAACCTGGTAGCCTGGATTTACGCCGACCACGGCTGCGACCGTGAATACGCCGGGGCGCCGCTCCTGCACCACAACCCCAAGGGCTACGTCGATGCCTACCGGGTGCCCAAGCTTGCCTATCACCTGTGGCGCGCGCATTTCGCGCCGCGTCCGGCCCTGCATGCCGATGCGCTGCGGTGGCGGCGGTCGGCGGCTGGGCAGTGCGCCGACGTACCCGTCTACACCACCTGCCCGCTGGTGCGGGCGCGGCGCGGCGACTGCGTGCTGGGAGAGGCGCGACGCGGTTCCGATGGGATCGCTGTCCTGGTCGGCCTGCCCGGCGGGACGGAGCCTATTCTGGTACAGGGCCTCGATGCCTCGGGCGCCGTGGCGGCCGAGGTCTGGCTGCGCCGACCGGGGCCGGCTCAGCGGCTCGAGCTGACCTGCAGCCACGCCAGACTGGTCGCCGATCGCGCCGCTGTCGCCCTGCTGCACCTGCGTGCCGTCGATGCCGCCGGCGAGGAGGTCGACGATGCGCATCCCGATCTCGCCTGGGAGCTGACCGGGCCCGGACGGCTGCTTTTTCCGCAGCGACTGCGCAGCGAAATCGACGCCGTCGGCCGCCGGGAAGGCAGTGGCTACATCTGCCTGCCGCTCCACCTGCCCCTGCGCGTCGGCGGGCGAGCGGGGCGTATCGCGGTGCGCGTGACGGCGGAGGGCTTGACCGCCGGCGAGGTGTCAGTCGAGGTGGTGGAGGACAACGGAGCCGGGCTGCCCGGACTGGAGCTGCCGCCGCCGCCCGACCGCGCCGCGCCGCCACCGCCGCCGCGCCCGCTGGGCGGGGGCAGGGGTTTACCCATGCTGGGCGATGACGTCCTGCCGGGCGAGATCACGGACGGCCTCGCGGTCGCACAACGACGCTGGTTCGGCGCCGGCGCCGACCGAGCCCAGGCCGATCCGCTGCTCCAGGCCGAGTTGGCCCGCCTCTTCGCCGTTGGCGGCGTGGTCATCGCCGACGACGTCAACAGCGCCATCGGCGCTCACAACCGCCGGTCGTGAGGAGCCGATCCGTGCACAGTGCGGCCAGGACACCGACAGCGAGTTCGTACTGCGGGCCCAGATGCTGGAGGACCTGCCGAAGGGCTGGCCAAAATCGATCAGAAACAACCATTATCTGGAGGACACGATGAACCAGCACGCGCCATTACCCACTGCGGTGACCGACCAGGATGCGCTGGCACCGGATTCCATTGCCGCTCATTTTCCCCGCCTGGAGGTCCCCGGCACCGAACGGGTGGCCTATCAGCTCACCTCAGGTCCTGAATTCTGCCAGGCGCTCTATTATTTTATTCCGTCCCTGTCCCCGGACGGCCGCTTGCTAGTCCATCAACGGTTTCAGGTCGAAGAGGACATAATCCGCGCAGCGAGTTGGGACGTGCTCGACATGCTCACGGGCGAACGGCGTGAGCTGGCACGCGTCGCATTGACCGCGGACTTTTCCTCGCTGGGCGAACCAGCCGTT
>JBBREK010000278.1:0-4924 GCA_038203025.1 Planctomycetota bacterium | reverse complement strand
AAGGATGTCGGCGCCGGCCATGGCCATCAGCCGGGCCCCCTCCGGATACCACTGGTCCCAGCACACCAGAACGCCAAGCCGGCCAACCGAGGTCGCAATCGGGGTGAAGCCGAGGTCGCCGGGAGTGAAGTAGAACTTCTCCTCGAAGCCCGGGTCGTGTGGGATGTGCATCTTGCGGTAGATGCCGGCCAGACTGCCGTCGCGCTCGATCACGGCGGCGGTGTTGTGGTAGAGGCCCGGCGCGCGGCGCTCGAACAGCGAGGTGACGAGGACCACGCCCAGTTCCTTGGCCAGGGCGCCGAAGAAGGCGGTCGACGGGCCGGGGATGGGCTCGGCGAGGTCGAAGAGGGCGACGTCCTCAACCTGGCAGAAGTAAGGACTGGCGTGCAGTTCCTGCAGGCAGACCAGTCCAGCACCCTGCGCAGCGGCCTGGCGGATGCCGGCGGCGAGGTGGTCGCGCATGGCGTCGGCAGAGCCCTGCCAGGCAGCCTGGACCAGACCGACGGTAAGCGTGGACATCAGAAGGCCTCCAGCGGGATCTGCATGGTCGCGCAGTGCAGGGAACCGTGCTGCCAGATCAGGGCGCTGCAATCGACGCCCTCGACCCGCAGACCAGGGCAGGCAGCCCCGACCGCGGCGAGCGCTGCGACATCGCGCGCTGGTTCGCGGTAGGTCGGCACCAGCACCGCGCCGTTCACCTGCAGGATGTTGGCGTAGGTGGCCGGGAGGCGATGCCCATCAAGCGGGCAGAAGCGCGGTGCCGCCCACGGCAGGGCGACCAGGCGGTAGGGCCGACCGGCAGCGGTGCGTAGCTCGCGCAGTTCGGCCTCCAGGCGGGAGAAGCCGGCAAAGTGCTCATCGGTCGGATCGTCGCAGCGCACATGCAGGATGGTGTCGTCCGGGCACAGCCGGGCGATGGTGTCGATGTGGGCATCGGTGTCATCGCCGGCGAGGTGGCCGTGGGCCAGCCACAGCACGCGGCGCGCGCCGAGGTGACGGGCGAGGGCAGCCTCGATCCCGGCGCGGTCAAGGTGCGGATTGCGGTTGGCCGAGAGCAAGCAGGCCTCGGTGGTAAGGATGGTGCCGGCCCCGTCGCTCTCGATCGAGCCCCCCTCCAGCACCAGACCAACCGTTTCCAGGGCGGTGCGGGCGAGCCCGCCGGCGGCATGCAGCCGGCGCGTGGCCTGATTGTCGTTGGCGGCGGCGAACTTCAGCCCCCAGCCGTTGTAGCCGAAGTCGAGGCTGACCGGCGCACCGCCACGCAGCACGGTGATCGGGCCATAGTCGCGGATCCAGGTGTCGTCGATCGGCACGTCGCCGCGGACTTCGATGCGTTCGGACGGCAATCCAGCACCGGCGAGCTGACCGCGCACCTCGTCAGCATCCTCGGCGAGGACGATCAGGCGGGCGTGGCGGGCGATGGCCGCGGCGAGTCCGCGATAGCACACCTGCGCCTCGGCAAGATAGGGGGACCAGTCGCTGCTTGCGTGCGGCCAGGCAAGCAGCACAGCGCCGGTCGGCTGCCACTCGGCAGGCAGGCGTACGTCCTCGGGCATCTCGGGTATTCCGTCCATGGCCCGGGAAGCTATACGGTGCGCGCCGCCGCGCACCTCTATCCATCCGCCGCCTCACCACAGAGAGTCCGGGAGAAGATCTGATGAAGCCAGAGACCCTTGATCGTTGGACCGTCCAGCAGTCTGCCGAGCTGTACAATGTCCGCGCCTGGGGCGCCGGGTTCTTCGATGTGAACCCGGCCGGTGAGGTTGTGGTCAAGCTGCAAAACGGCGGCCAGACCGTCGACGTGTCGCTGATCGAGGTGGTCGCCGGCATCAAGGAGCGCGGCATGGGCATGCCAGTGCTGCTGCGCTTCCGGGACATCCTCGACCGCACCATCCAGCGCATCAACGAGAGCTTCGGCGAGGCCATCCAGCAGGCCGGCTACAAGGGCGTCTACCGCGGCGTCTACCCGATCAAGGTCAACCAGCAGCAGCAGGTGGTCGAGGAGATCGCCCAGTTCGGCCGCCGCTACCACCACGGTCTGGAGGCCGGCAGCAAGGCCGAGCTGCTCATCGCCCTGGCCTACATGCAGGACCCCGAGGCCTACATCGTTTGCAACGGCTACAAAGACGCCGAGTTCATCGATCTCGCCCTATCGAGCCTGAAGATGGGTTCCCAGACCCTGATCGTGCTGGAGATGGTCTCCGAGCTGGAGTTGGTGCTGGAACGCGCCGCCAAGCTCGGCATCCGTCCGCGCCTCGGCCTGCGCCTCAAGCTGTCGTCGAAGGTGCCGGGCAAGTGGACCGAGAGCAGCGGCGACCGCTCGACCTTCGGCCTGACCATGTCGGACGCCATCCGCGTCGTCGACATCCTCAAGGCCCAGGGGATGCTCGACTGCCTGCAGATGGTGCACTACCACCTCGGCAGCCAGATCCCCAACATCGGTGCCGTACGCACCGCCGCCCAGGAAGCCGTGCGCGCCTACTGCGACCTCGTCAAGGAAGGCGCGGCGATGGGCATCTTCGACATCGGCGGCGGCCTGGCAGTCGACTACGATGGCTCGAAGACCAACTTCCCGGGCAGCCGCAACTACGACATCAAGGAGTACTGCTCCGACGTCGTCGAGACGATCATGGGAGCCTGCGACAAGGACGGCCTGCCGCACCCGAACATCATCTCGGAATCCGGCCGTTTCCTGGTCAGCTACTCCTCGGTGCTGATCTTCAACGTCCTCGAGGCCTCGCGCTTCGAGCCCGGCGCCGAGGCGGTCGAGGAGCCGGGCAGGGATGCCCATGCCTCGCTGCGCGAGCTGTTCGACATCCACAAAAGCATCTCGCCGAAGAACCTGCAGGAGTGCTTCAACGACGCGATCTACTATCGCGACGAGATCCGCACCGCCTTCCTGCACAGCGGCGTGTCGCTGCGCCAGCGTGCCCAGGGAGAGAACCTGTTCTGGCGCGTGGTCGGCCGGATCCTGCGCGAGTGCGAAGGCCTGAAGAACGTTCCCGAGGATCTCCGCGACCTGCAGGAGGCGGTGTGCGACATCTACTACGCCAACTTCTCGGTGTTCCAGTCGCTGCCTGACTCGTGGGCCATTGGCCAGCTGTTCCCGATCATGCCGATCCACCGCCTCAGCGAATGCCCGACCCGCCAGGGCAGCTTCAGCGACATCACCTGCGACTGCGACGGCAAGATCGACAGCTTCATCGACCTGCACGACGTCAAGAAGACACTGCCGCTGCATGATGTCCGAGCCGGCGAGGACTACGTCTGCGGCGTGTTCCTGGTCGGCGCCTACCAGGAGACGCTGGGCGACCTGCACAACCTGTTCGGCGACACCAACATCGTCTCGGTGAAGCTCGACGCCGACGGCCGCATCGACTTCACCAGCGAGGTCAAGGGCGACAGCGTCGCCGACGTGCTCGGCTATGTCGAATACGACCCCAAGGACCTGGTGGCGATGTTCCGCGACCGTGCCGAGCGCGCCGTACGCGAGGGCAAGCTGTCCCCGACGGAACGGCGAGAGATCGTCGAGTACTACGCCGCCGGCATCCAGGGCTACACCTACTTCGAGTCATAGCCGCCGGCTTTCCCGAAACCCGAAACCTGGATCCCACATGTCCCGCGTCCTCATCATCGGTGCCGGCGGAGTCGGCAGCGTCGTTACCCACAAGTGCGCGCAGGTCCCCGAGGTCTTCTCGGACATCCTGCTCGCCTCGCGCACCAAGGCGAAGTGCGACAAGATCGCCAAAGACGTCAAGCAGCTTGAAAAACGGCGCATCGCCACCGCCGAGGTCGATGCTGACGACCCCAAGAAGACAGCTAAGCTGATCAAGGCCTTCAAGCCCGAACTGGTCATCAACGTCGCGCTGCCCTACCAGGATCTGGCGATCATGGAGGCCTGCCTGGCCACCAGCACCCACTACCTGGACACCGCCAACTACGAACCGCCGACCAAGGCCAAGTTCGAATACAAGTGGCAGTGGGCCTATAAGAAGAAGTTCGAGAAGGCTGGCCTCACCGCCATCCTCGGCTGCGGTTTCGATCCGGGCCAGACCAACATCTACTGCGCCTGGGCCCAGAAGCACCACTTCGACGAGATCCATTCCGTCGACATCATGGACTGCAACGCCGGCAACCACGGCAAGGCCTTCGCCACCAACTTCAATCCCGAGATCAACATCCGCGAGATCACCCAGCGCGGCAAGTACTGGCAGGACGGCACGTGGATCGACACCGATCCGCTGAGCATCAATACCCCCTTCGACTTCGCCCAGTGCGGGGTGAAGGATATGTATCTGATGTACCACGAAGAGCTGGAATCGCTGGTCAAGAATCTCAAGGGGCTGAAGCGTATCCGCTTCTGGATGACCTTCGGCAAGCCCTACCTGACCCACCTGGAGGTGCTGCAGAACGTCGGCATGACTTCGATCAAGCCGATCATCTACGAGGGCAAGGAGATCGTCCCCCTGCAGTTCCTCAAGGCGGTCCTGCCCAAGCCCGAGACCCTGGGTGAGAACTACAGCGGCAAGACCAACATCGGCTGCTGGATCGAAGGCGTGAAGGACGGCAAGTTCAAGCGCTACTACATCTACAACGTCAGCGACCACGCCGCCTGCTACAAGGAGGTCCGCGCCCAGGCGATCTCCTACACCACCGGCGTGCCGGCTATGCTCGGCGCCAAGCTGCTGCTGACCGGCGCGTGGAAGCGTCCGGGCGTATGGAATGTCGAGCAGTTCGACCCGGATCCGTTCATGGCTGCGATCGGCGGCCATGGCCTGCCGTGGGTGGAAACGGAGCCGACAGCGGCTTTGCCGCTGTAGTTTCGGGGTTGGGGGTTTGGGGCCCCCAAACCCCCCATACACGGGGGCCCCCCGGCCCCAAACCCCAAACCCCAAACCCCCAGACCCAAACAACGACCCCCCAA
>JBBREK010000277.1:0-4936 GCA_038203025.1 Planctomycetota bacterium | reverse complement strand
GGGTTTGTTTTGGAATGACCCGCCCTTCTTCGGCGGCGGTGGCGTGACCGGCGGCGGCGATGGCACCGCGCCACCGCGCCTCAGCTACCGCCACCGCCAAGACGCCGCCTCGTCAGTCTGGATCATCGCTCACGGTCTTGGCTTCCGCCCGGCCGGAGTGCAGGTGACCGACAGCACCGGCGATGGCGTCGAGGGCACCGTCTCCCACCCCGACCTGAACACGACCCACCTCCACTTCGACGTGCCGGTTGCCGGCATCGTCGACCTCTCCTGAAGGATCACTCTCATGAAGAAGATCGCCGTCCCCATCGACATGCTCGGCCTGGCCATCCGCCGCCTGGCCAATCCGGTCGCAGCAGATGACGCCGCCACCAAGGACTACGCCGACACGGTGGCCAACCAGGCACGCACGGCCGCCGTCGCCACGATCGCTGCCCAGCGCGGGGTCGCCAACGGCTACGCCTCCTTGGACGTGGACGGCAAACTGTCCCTCGCCCAGGTGCCGGCCGTGGCCATCACCGACACGGTCGTGGTGGGCAGCGAGGCGGAAATGCTGGCCCTGACGGCGCAGGTCGGGGACGTCGCCATCCGCACCGACTTGCGCACCACGTTCATCCTGGCGATCGGCGGGGCGGGCACTCTGGGTCACTGGCGAGAGCTGCTGTCCTCCGGCTACGTAATCACGGTCGATGGCCTGACCGGCGCCGTCACCCTGTCGTGGCAGGCGATGGTGGGCGACGGAACGCAGACCGGCTTCCTGCTGACCCACGGTCTTGGCACCCGGGACGTGCAGGTCGCGGTGTTGGACGTGGCTGACGACTACGCCGAGGTGGAGTGTCGGGTCACCCGGCCGTCCGCCGACCAGGTCCGGGTCGAGGTTGGCATCGCTGCCCCGGCGGCGAACGCCTACCGCGTGGTGGTGCAGCGGTGAGCGATGGCGATCCGCCGCATCCTCGTCGACCTCGCGCTGGCCCCGCTCGCCGACCCCGCCGCCAGCGGTGACGTGCTGCTGGTCATCACCCCCGATGGCGTCCTCAAGCGCCAGGAGATCCCGCCGCCCATGAGTTCCCTGACCTACGGCCCCGGCAGTCACGATCTCGTCGTCCCGCCCGGCGTCACCAGCCTGCAGGTGGAGGCTCAGGCTCCCGGCGGCGGTGCGGCCGGGGCTGGCACCACGGGCACGCCCGGCACTGCGGGGACGGACGGAGGGAACACCGAAGTTCTGCGCGCTGGCGTGCCGCTGGTGCGGGCCTTCGGCGGCAAGGGCGGGCGGTACAACCCGCCAGTCGGAGCGCGCGCCGGGCGCGGCGGTTTTGGCGGCCTGGGCGGCATCAGCTCTCGAGGTGCGGACGGCCTGACCGCCACACCGTGGAGCGGAGGCGCCGCCGGGGTGTCGATCGTGGACCCGCTGCGCGGGCAGGGCGGATTGATCACCGCCGAGGCATCCTCGGGCGGCGGCGGTGCCGGGGCGAACAACACGGTGTCGCTGCCGGGCGGCGGGGGCGAATACATCACCGGCCAGATTCCGGTCACTCCTGGCGAGACGCTGACCCTCGTTGTGGGCGCAGGCGGACCTAGCGGCGCAGGCAGTACGGCGACCCAGCAGCCCGGCCGCAGCGGCGGCCCCGGCTTCCTGGTCCTGCGGTGGTGACCCATGATCGGCATGCGTCTTGCCCAGGCGAAGACCGGCTTCTTCGATCGCGCAGCAGTCCAGAACGCCACGACGAAGGCCGAGCGAAAAGTCCTCTCCCGCTTCGGTGCCTTCGTCCGCCAGCGGGCGCGCACCTCGATGAGGCGGCGGAAGGATCCGGCCCCGCCGGGCCAGCCGCCGTCAGCGCATGTCGGGCTGCTGCGGCAGCATCTCTACTTCGCGTGGGATGCTCAACGTCGCTCGGTAGTCATCGGCCCGGTGCTCCTGAACCAGAAGCAGGGGAACGTGCCCCCGCTGCTGGAATACGGCGGTCCGACCGTGCTGGTGCGCTGGGGCCGGGCCCGTCGCATCACCATCGCGCCACGCCCCTACATGGCCCCCGCCTTCGCCGCTGAACTGCCCTCCCTCTCGCCGCTCTGGCGCAACTCGATCCGCTGACCCCTTCCCCGGAGATCCCCGATGAGCCTCAAACTCGGCATGCAGGCCAAGCTTTACTACAAAACCGGTGGAGTCTCTGCCGGCACCTGGAACGAACTGACCAACGTCAAGGACGTCACCCTCACCCTGGAGACCGGCGAGGCGGACGTGACCACCCGGGCCAACGCCGGCTGGAAAGCCACCGTGGCCACCCTCAAGGATGCCTCGGTCGAGTGGGAAATGGTGTGGAGCACCGGCGACGCGGACTTCACCGCCATCAAGGCCGCCTTCTTCGCCAACGCCCCCATCGGCCTGGCGATCATGGACGGGGAGCTCGGCACCAACGGCAGCCAGGGGCTGCAGGCCGACTTCTCCATCACCCAGTTCTCCCGCTCCGAACCCCTGGCCGAGGCCATCACCGTCAAGGTCCAGGCCAAGGTCACCTATTCCGCTACCGCGCCCGTGTGGGCGACCACCTGAGGACGCCAATGCATACCTTCGCTGATGCCCTGAACCGCTCCTGGTCGCTGGAGATCACCGTCGCCACGCTCAAGCGCATCCGCGCCCTGGCCGGGGTCGATCTCCTCGAGGCGGCTGGCGGCACCCTGCTCGACCGCCTGGTCGCCGATCCCGTGCTGCTGGGTGATGTGCTCTACGCTTGCGTGAAACCGCAGGCCGACGAACGCAAGCTCACCGACGAAGACTTTGGCCGTAGCCTGGCTGGCGACGTCATCGACACGGCGACGACTGCGCTGTTGGAGGAGTTCGTCGCTTTTTTCCCGAGTCCCCGCCGGCGCGTGCTCACGCAGGCACTGGCCAAGCTGGCGGGGTGGCGGGCGGCGGCGCTCACGGCGGCCGAGGCCAAGCTCAACGATCCGGCCCTCGACCAGGCGGTACTGGCGGCGCTGCGTGGAAGCTCATCTGGCAGTGCGCCGGTATCGTCGGGGTCGAGCCTGGCGGGCTGACGCTGCGCGAACTAGTGGCGATGGCCGAGGCGCGCAGCCACGAGCGCTGGAACCACACCGCCGCGATGCTGGCCCTCACCGCCAACTGCCACCGCGATCCGCGCCGACAAAAGGCCTACGTGCCGGCGGATTTCCTGCCGCAGCCTGACCGCTCAGCCGCCCAGCCCCTGACCGACCTGTCCATCCTCAAGGCCGTGTTCGTTGACCGCCACCTTCCGGAGATGCCGCGATGAAACGCCTGCTCATCCTCGTCCCGATTGCGCTGCTCCTGTCCGGCTGCTTCAGCCAGTCGCGGTCGGAGACCACCAAGACCGACCGCATCACCTTTCAAGCCCAGATTCCGATAGTCACCAATGAGGGCGTGAAGCTCGTTCCTGTCACGGGCACCATCCGCCGGGTCGGCAGCGAATCAGAGGAAACCCATACTGGTCCAGACACAGACGCGATCGCGCAGGCGGTGGCGCAGGGGCTGGCGACCCTCGCCCCAATGGCAACCGGCGCGGCGTTTCCCTGGTCCAATGTCCTCGGCGGCGTCGGGGCGGCCTTCACCGCCGCCACCACCGGCTACCTCGCGCTCAAGAAGCGGGAGCAGATGAAACTGCCGGCCCCGAAGCGGGAGGCCTGACATGGCCGGCGCCAACGGCATCCGAGCGGGTCGCGCCTACGTCGAACTGTTCGCCGACGATAGCGCCCTGGTGCGCGGGCTGCGCGCGGCGCAGCAGAAGCTTGCGGCCTTCGGCGCCGCGGTGCGCGGGCTCGGCACGCAAATGCTGGCCCTGGGCGCTGGCATTATCGCACCGCTCGCCCTGGCGGCAAAATCCTTTGCCGACACCGGCAGCCAGTTGAACGACATGGCGGCGCGTACCGGGCTGTCGGTCGAAGCGCTGTCGGAATTGGGCTACGCCGCCCAGCAGTCCGGGTCCTCGCTGGAGGATGTCGAGAAGGCCGTCCGCATCATGCAGCGGACCATCAGCGCGGCGGCGAACGGCAGCGACCAAGCGGCCCTGGCGCTCGACCAGGTAGGCCTGTCAGCCGCGACCCTGGCCGGACTCAAGCCCGAGCAGCAGTTCGCCGCCATCGCGGCGGCCCTCGCCCGTATCAACGATCCGACGCAGCGGGTGGCGGCGGCCATGGGCCTGTTCGGCAAGTCCGGCACCATGCTTCTGCCCATGGTGCGCGACCTCTCGGCTATGCGCGCCGAGGCTCGGCGCCTGGGCGTCGTGATGACGGGCGGGCAGGCGACGTTGGCCGATGACCTGGGCGACGCCTTCGACCGAGTTAAGGCCAGCCTTCAAGGCGTGGCCACCTCGGTCGGCACGGCCCTGGCGCCGGTGCTGCTGGATCTCGCCGCCAAGGTCACCGGCTTCCTGGTCGGCTTCCGTGAATGGGTCGCCCAGAACCAAGGACTGGTGGTGACCATCCTGACGGTGGGGGCGGCGGTGGTCGGCATCGGCGCGGGACTGATCGCCTTGGGATTCGCGGTGTCCGGGGTGAGCGCCGGGATCGGCGTCTTGGCCTCAGCCGCCGCGATCGCCGGGACGGTCATCTCGGCCCTGGGGGCGGTGATCGGCGCGTTGTTCTCGCCCATCGGGGCAGTGATCGCCGGGGTGGTGGCGCTTGGCGCCGTCCTCGTCACCCAGACCACCACCGGCCAGCAGGCGCTGGGAATGCTCGCGGGCGGTTTTCAGACTCTCCAGGCGGACGCGGTGGACGCCTGGGGCGGCATCGCCGATGCCCTGGCCGCTGGCGACATCGGGCTCGCTGCGAAGCTCGTCTGGGCCACCTTGAAGCTGGAATGGACGCGCGGGACCTCGTTCCTGCTCAACGTCTGGGACGCTGCCATCGCCGGCTTCGCGCATATCTTCTCCGCAACCTGGTACGGCATTCAGGACCTGTTCTGGAC
>JBBREK010000276.1:0-4952 GCA_038203025.1 Planctomycetota bacterium | reverse complement strand
CACCACCGTCCAACGCTTCGGCCATGACGTTGCCGTCATAACCGCATGGGGGTGGCCGTCGTGGCTTGCTAGGCCCTCAACGTATAGCTCTTTCATCTACTCCTTCATGCCGGTTTATCCCGGCGCTCGCCTGTCCACGATCTTGTCCACGATCTTGTCCACGATCTTGTCACGTGCCTGTCCACGATCTTGCCGGTTTATCCCGGCGCTCGCCTGTCCAGATATTCCTGGGATCAGTTCACCGGGTGGGATTATTCCGGTCTACCACACTGGCAGTGATCAACCCCTCCTGGCAGGCGCCTCCGCCGGTCCTGATCAGAAATACCCGGGGGCATCCGCAGGCCGGATATCGGTGAGATCCCCGCGGTAATGCCGCAAGTTGCAGGACTGGTAGGGGTGCTTGGCGATCTCGTCGAAGCGCAGTTCAATGCCCAGGCCGGGACGGTTGCCGATCAGCATACTGCCGGCTTCGACCCGTACCTGTTCGTCGGTGACGTCGGCACGCCAGGGGACATCGACGCTCATCGTCTCCAGGAGAAGGAAATTGGGCAGACAGGCTGCGAGCTGCAGCGTGGCTGCATTGGCCACCGGGCCGCTGGGGTTGTGCGGACAGATTGGCAGATGGTGGCATTCGGCCATGGCTGCGATCTTGCGCACCTCGCTCAGGCCGCCGGCGTGGCTAACGTCCGGCTGGAGGTAGTCGACCGCGCCAAGGGCGAGGAGATCGCGGAATTGCCAGCGGTTGTACAGCCGTTCGCCGGCGGCGATGGGCACCGGACTGCGCCGACGCACCTCGGCCAGGCCGGGTAGGTTCTCGGGCGGCAGCGGCTCCTCGAACCATAGCGGCTTAAATGGCGCCAATTCCTGCGCGATGCGCACCGCGGTCGGCACGTTGAACCGTCCATGCCCTTCGATGAGGATCTCCGCCGTGCCGCGCGTCGCGTCCTTGACCGCGCTGATGCAGGCGATGGCCGCATCCATCGCGGCTGGTGACAGGTCGAGATAGGCCGAGCCGAACGGATCCCACTTCAGTGCTGTGAAGCCCCGCGCCACCGCCTCGCCCGCCTTGGCGGCGAACTCGGCCGGAGTTTTGGCCGGAGCGAACCAGCCGTTGGCGTACATCGGTACACGGTCGCGGCAGCGTCCACCGAGCAGCTTCCAGCACGGCACGCCGAGGTCCTTGCCCTTGATGTCCCACAAGGCCATGTCGACGGCCGACAGGGCGCTCATCAGCACCTCGCCGCCGCGGAAATAGGTGTCGCGGTAGGCATCGTGCCAGCAGGCCTCGGTGTCGTGCGGATCGCGTCCCACCAGCAGGCGCTCCAGTTCCTGGCAGGCCTGGGCCACGGTCAGTTCCCGGTACTCGAGGGTGGCCTCGCCGACGCCGCTTATCCCGGCGTCGGTGTGCACCTGGACGAAGACCCAGTTGCAGCGGTAGGCGTGGCAGATGTGGGTGGTGATCTTGGTGATCTTCATGGTGGTGGCTTTCGCGGCAGGTGGAGCAGGTTCATCGCAGGTACATCCCGCCATTCACATCAATGGTGGTCCCGGTGATGTAGCGTCCGCCAGGTCCGCAGAGGAAGGATACCGCCAGGCCGACATCCTCCGCCCGCCCCAGTCCAAGGGGGATGCCGGCGGCGAGCCGCGCGACCCCATCGTCACCATGCGTCTGGCGCAGCAGTCCAGTGTCGATGATGCCGGGGGCGACCACGTTCACGGTCACGCCGTGCGGAGCCATGGTGCGGGCCAGGGCCTTGCTGAAGCCGATGATGCCGGCCTTCGAGGCCGAGTAGTGGACATGGCCGAAGAGCGCACCCTGCTGGCCCGAGACCGAACTTATTGAGACGATGCGGCCAACGCCCTTGGTCCGCATCTGCTCGGCGGCCCGCCGCGAGCACAGGAAGCACGAGCGCAGGTTGATAGCCAGGATTCGCTCCCAGTCGGCGAGGCTGATCGCGAAGATGTCCGCCGCCTGGGCGGTGCCGGCGTTGTTCACCAGCACGTCCACCCCACCGCGTGCCGCCAGTCGGGCGAACATCGCGTCGACCGCCGCTTCGTCTGCGACATCTGCAGGCTCTATCCAGGCCTGGCCGCCGCGTTCCAACACCGCTGCGACGGTCTCCTGCGCCTCGCGACCGTCCTGCAGGTCGTTGACCGCGATGTCGAAGCCCGCCTCGGCCAGGCAGCTGGCGATGCCCCGCCCGAGGCCGCGGCCGGCACCGGTGACCAGGGCGAGGTGGCGAGGTTCAGCGCCCATGGCCGTCGCCCGCAAACAGGTAGAGGCGCAGACTGCGCGCCGGCAACGGGCTGGCCGGATCGACGATGCCGAGCAGCGGTTCGACTGCCGACGTCGGTCGCACGCCATCAAGGCTCGGGTCGATGATGACCGGCGCATCGCCAGGATTCAGCACCATCACCCCGCGCCGCAACGCCCCCCGCCAGGCCGTGGCTGGCAGGGCGGCGACCCCGGCGATGCCATCATCGCCATCATAGCGGCCCTGGCGCAGCAGGTCAGTGTGGTCGCGCGCGAAGGCGCAGATGCCGGCCAGATAGCTGCGGCTCTCCGCGATCGGCGTCGCCCGCATCAGTTCGGCGTCGGGTGGATAGTAGGTGCAGTCGGCATAGGCGTCGGCGGCCGGCGGTTCACCCCGTTCGAGATAGGCCACGTCGGCCGGCCAGCGCGCCTCAAGCTCATGCATCAGCCCGTGCAGCAGGGCATGGTTGGCCTCGGCCCGGCCCAGGGTCGGGGAGCTGAACCGCTGCAGCAGCGGCAGTTCGGGGAAGGCGGTGCGGAACAGACCCGGAAAATCCTCGCCAGCGCCCTGGAGGAAGTTGTACAGCGGCTTGGCGGCGAAACCCGTACCCCAGCCGTGGAACCAGGCGAAGTCGACGCCCAGGGCATCGACCACACCCTCGGTCATGAGCACGAATTCCGCATCGCGCTGCCGCATGCTGGCGGCGATGTCGGCGAACACGGTGAAGCGCTCCTCGGCCAAGCCCGCACTCGGCCGGGCGTGCCCGTGACCAGGATGATGACACTCCATCGGCGGATAGACCCCGATCTGGTCGTAGAGCAGGCCGTCGGCGCCGAGGTCGCAGGCCTGCTCCGCCAACTGTCGGAGTTGTTCGCGCCAGCGCGCCGATCCGCTGCAGCCGTGCGCGAAGGTAACCGGCGTGCAGCTGTCGAACTTGCGGATCGAGTTGACGTAGGGCTCATGATTGTCGCGCCACGCGCAGCAGTCGTTGCCATGCCAGCGGTAGAAATCCGTGGCGGTGTCCATGAGCAGCCCGTTGGCGTAGAGGATGACCCGCAGCCCCTGCTGGCGGGCCTCGGCCAACGCCTGGCGCAGGACGGCCTCGCCGCCCATGGCCGGATCCGGATGGTAGTCGGGGTACAGCCGGTCGTGCCCGCCATGCGCCCAGCCGAACAGGCCGACCGCACTCAGCCCATGCGCCTTGGCCATGGCCCAGACCTTGGGCAGGTCGTGATAGCTCCACAGCACCTGGCCGTTCTGCTGCTTGAGGATAGCCAACATCCAGCCGGTCTGCTGCGCGACCCAGGCGGGGATCTGCCGCCTGGTGAACCAGGTGTCCGCCCAGCCGCGGTAGAGACGGGCCGGGGTGGTCCACCTGCCGCTGTAGGCCTGGATGCACAGGACGGGAGAGGTCCACGACTGCCCGGGAGCCAGCCAGGGATGCAACGTCCAGGTGATGCCGGTGCCCTCGCCGTCGGTCTCGGCGCGCAAATCGGCGCGGCCATGCTGCGGATCGTGGCAACCCAGGTACCAGCCAGCGGTAGCCCTGGCGAAGGCGCACCAGGCCATGGTGCAACGGCCGCTCGGATAGATCGCCTCGATCGTGCCGATGCTGGCCAGATCGGGGAACCGGCGCCCGAGTCCATCCGGCCATAGCAGGCCGAGACCGCTGCCGGGCGCGAGCCGCAGCTCGGGACCGCGTATGGTGCCCAGCGTCCAGGCGGCGCTGCGGCTGGTCACCGCCACCGTCCAGTCGTTGGCCTGACGGGACAGCTCCAACTGCAGCGCGGCGCCATCGGGATCGCGTGCCTCGGCCGTCCAGCGCGGTGCGGCGCCCGCCCAGGCCGCCGCCTCGATTACGACCGAGACCCGCCGACCGGGCGCCGATGGCGTACCAGGCAACTGCAGGTCCAGGACCATCCGACCCAACGTCAGGTCGGGCAGTCCGCTGATGGTGGAGGGGAGGCAGATGATGGCCATGGTGCCATCCTAACCCGCCGCGTCCGGTGGACGCCATCGTTCCTACCGCAGGAACGTCGTTGCCAGCCCGGTAGCGGTCGTCCCGAGCAGGCCGAGCAGCCGTTCCCGCCGCCGCGAGCCGCGGGCGAAGGCGAGGCCGAGCGCGGCGTGGCGTGGCAGCGGCCGAAGCGCCGCCAGCGAGGCCTGGTTGAGGTCGAGTTCCCCATCGCTGCCCGCCCAGCCCTGCGACCGTACCGTGTCGATCTCGACGCGCAGCTGAGGCCGCTCGACGATGGCGTTGGGGGTGATAGCCGGCAACGGCAGACGCATCAGCATGGCGTCCCGGGATGGGCGCGGCGCGAAGGCGAGCAGCACCTTGCCGTTGGCAGAGGCATGCAGCCCGGCGTTGCGTCCCAGCACTTCGAAGGTCTCCATCGGCGGCGCGACCTGCGCTGTGGCGGTGGCGATCACCAGCGCGGCATCCTCGGCGAGGACCGACAGGAACTCGTGGACAGGCACCTCATGGCCATTGTGGCGCAGAGACTTGCGGTGCGGTAGGGACGGCCCTTTCGGGCCGCCCCCCGCTCAGATCCGTATGTGCAGTTTTCCCGCATACGGCTCCCACCTCCGGTAATGGCGTGGATCTCACGCTTCCGTCGTCCTGGATCGTTGCAGTGATCGGGCACGGAGTCCCGCTGCTAGCCACTGGACGGAATCCCATTGGCCTTGGGCCTTCCC
>JBBREK010000275.1:0-4991 GCA_038203025.1 Planctomycetota bacterium | reverse complement strand
CAGCCTTGCGGCAGGGCGTTGTGGACTGCCTAGCAGCCTGGCCTCCGATGCGGCGCTCAGCCCCAGCACCACCTGGGTTCCTCCTTCCGACCGGCTCGCTTTCCATCTTGACCACCGGCATCCCGCCGGCCAGACCTTGTCAGACGCGTGTAACTCCGACTCCACCAAATCGGGGCAGCATCACCTGCGGCCTGTTAACCTGTGTGGTAGGTCGGCGAGTGCCTAGCGAGCCACCGAGGACGCCGATCGCGCAAACGGCGAACGTGAGTGAGCCGTGCCGAGCGGGTCCAGGGCGAAGGGCCCTGGCCAGGAGCCCGAGGGGCCGGGCCCCTCGAAGCTTAAAACTGCCCGGCCCGGGCTATGGCCATCAACGTGGCCCGCGCCTTGCGCAGCGTCTCCTCATGCTCGCCCTGCGGGGTCGAGTCGGCGACCACGCCGGCGCCGGCCTGCACGTGCGCCTCACCCGGAGTGAGGACGGCGGTGCGCAGGGCGATGCAGGTGTCGAGGTTGCCGCGGAAGTCGAGATAGCCCACGGCGCCGGCGTAGGGTCCACGCTTCACCGGTTCCAGCTCGTCGATGATCTGCATCGCCATGACCTTGGGCGCGCCACTGACCGTGCCGGCCGGATGGCAGGCGCGCAGCGCGTCGAGGGCGTCGAGGTCGTCGCGCAGCTCGCCTTCAACGTGCGAGACGATGTGTTGGACGTGGCTGTAGCGCTCGATGACCATGCGCTCGGTCAATTGCACGGTGCCGGCTTTGCACACCCGGCCGACATCGTTGCGGCCGAGGTCGATGAGCATGGTGTGCTCGGCGACCTCCTTGGGATCGGCGAGGAGCAGCTTGGCCAGTTCTTCGTCCTCGGCCGGGGTCTTGCCGCGCAGGGCGGTGCCGGCGATGGGCCGGACCGAGACCTTGCGGTCTTCGACCCGCACCAGGAGTTCGGGGCTGGCGCCGACCAGGGCGCTGTCGCCCTGGCGCAGATAGAACAGGTAGGGTGAGGGGTTCAGGCTGCGCAGGCTGCGGTAGACCTGGAACGGACTGACGTGGCAGGGCGTGGTCAGCCGCTGCGACAGCACCACCTGGAAGCTGTCACCGGCGCAGATGCGCTCATGGATGATGCCGACGGCTTCGTGGAAGCGCGCCACCGGGGTATGGGCGTGCCATTCCGGTTCGACGGCGGGTTGCGGCTCGACCAGGCGGATCGGGGCCGGCGCCTCCAGGCGGCGCTGCAGGGAGTCGAGGTCGCGGCCGGCGCGGGCGTACTCGGCCTCGACTGTCCGTCCGTCGGTGAGGTCGAGATGCGCGATCAGCAGCAAGTGGTTGTAGCTGTGGTCGAAGACCAGCACGGTGTCGCTGTGCATCAGGTGCACATCGGGCAGGCCGAGCACGTCCGGCGGACAGTTCGGCAACGGCTCAGCGGCACGCACCACGTCGTAGCCCCAATAGCCGACCAGTCCGCCAGTGAAGCGCGGCAGGCCGGGAAGGGTCGCGGCTTTGAAGCGGCGGTGATAGGCGCGTACGGCGCTGAACGGGTCGCCGTCCAGGAGCTCGGACCGGCCGTCGGCGTGGATCAGGGTCAAGCGCTGCAGATCGCCGACCAGGCGGGCCTTCGGCTGTACCCCAAGCATACTGTAGCGCGCGACACGCTCACCGCCGACCACGCTCTCGAAGAGGAAGGCGTGCGGCTCATCGGCCAGACGCGACAGGGCCGCCACCGGAGTCAGGTCATCGGCGACCAGGCGGCGGACCACTGGAATGAGGTTGAAGCCCTGGGCGGCGAGGTGCTTGGCGGCGGCGAGGTCAGGTGTCATGCGGGTGCTGATTATTGCCCAGGTGATTGTGGGCGGAAGCGGATAGGTGCGGCGGGAACGGGGCGGGGGTAGCTGCGCTCAAGGACGGTCTGGACGGCAGGTCAATAGGTGAAGGCAAGATAAAGATATCGTGAATGCAGTTTGAATAAACAGTTGCCTGCAGGTGAAGGGGTCGCATAACTCGTCGCACCTGAGCCAGAGGCGACGATTTCCCCGGTGTCTACCGGCGTTACCTATGACCCAGTGCCCCGGTCCGCGTCGGACCGACGGCAGACACCCACTCTCGAGGACATCTCCCTCATGCGTATCCGTACCCTGGTGCCCGCCCTGGCGTGCCTCGCTGCCGCCCCCTTCGCCTCCGCCGCCGACAGCGTGCCTGCGGTCAAGATCGACGGCTTCGTCGATTCGATCCTGTCTGGCTACTCGGTGATCAACAGCGATCCTGAGACTGAGAACAGCAACACCGAGTTCAGCTACGCCGCGAAACTCGGCGTCGCTGCCACCATCTCGGACAAGGTTGCCGCCCAGATCGACTTGTTCGTCGATGGCAGCTCGCAGTCGCCCGCGGCGGTCAACGCGAACGGTGATCCGGTGACCATCGCCGGTGTCGACTCGATCTCCGGTGTTGGCGGCAACCAGATCGCGGTCCGTCAGGCCTATGGCACCTGGAAGCTGACCGACGAGCTCGAGCTGAAGACCGGTAAGTTCATCTCCAACATCGGCTGGATCGCAGTCTACGCGCCCGGTCTCTACCGCATCAACAGCGGCCCCATCGTTGCCCTCTACGGTGTCGACCAGGTCGGTGCCGACGTCAAGTACAGCAAGGATGAGTTCACCGCTGCTCTGACCGTGGCCAACGGCTTCTTCGGCGAAGGCGACAACGGCGCCCAGTCGACCGTCGGACAGACGGATCAAGCGATGGCCATCGGCCTCGACCTGCTCTACGCCTTCGGTAACAAGGGTTCGATCAATTTTGAGGCCGTCTACGATGCGGATGCGAATCCGACCGGCGGCAACGGCATGCACCTCGGCCTGAACGGCACCGCCACCCCGAACGAGCAGGTTACTGCCGGCGCCGAACTCATCTACCAGACGGTCGGTCCGGTGGACGACGCTGCCGCCGATGCGACCGAGAATCGCCTCGGCGTGATGGCCATGGTCAACTACAAGCTGGGCGCCGCTATGTCTGTTCCGGCCTCTGTCACCGGCATGGTGCAGTACGTCGGCGTGAGTAACCTCGACAACGTTGAGGACGATGATGGGTCCGTGATGGAAGTGTCGCTTGCCCTGCTGACCAACCCGGCTGGTACCGACAAGCTTGGCGCCAACCTTGAGGTCTACTACAACAAGGCGGAGACCGACAACGGCGCGACCTCGACCGATGCAACCGTCCTCGGCATCGCCGCCGAGCTCTTGTACGTCTTCTGATCTGCTGATCAGCGACGTTTGAATCCAGACCCCGGTGGAGTTTCCACCGGGGTCTTTTCGTATTCAGACTGCCGCGGATGGCGGCTGGTGGCCGCGCAGGTAGTCGGCCGCGATCACTGGCGCACGTCCTGGCAGCTGCAACCGCCGCACGACTACGCTGCCCTGCCCGCAGCCGATCAGCAACCGGTCGTCATCGGCGCATATGGCGCCTGGAGTCAGGGCTGCCGCGTCGATGCCGACCTCGAGGATGCGGACGCGCTCGTCCTGCCACGTTGTCCAGCAGCCTGGGACGGGGGTGTAGCCCCGCACCATACGCTCGACCTCGACAGCTGGAGACTGCCAATCGATGCGGCCCTCCGCGCTGGTGAGTTTACGGCAGAACGTCGCCAGCGTCTCATCCTGAGGCACCGCTGTGACTGCCGGCCAGGCGTCGAGGAACCGTCCCAGCGCGACGGCTGCCGTGTCGGCCAGGCGGTCGTGCAGTTGGGGCAGCGTGATCGTATCGTCCAGCGCGATGCGTTCGCTCAGATAGACCGGACCCGCATCGAGGGCTGGCACCATCTCCATGACGCAGACGCCGGTCTCCGGGTCGCCGGCGCGAATGGCGGCCTGCAGTGGCGAGGCTCCGCGCCAGCGCGGCAACAGGGATCCATGCAGGTTGACGCAGGCCTTGGGCAGTTGCAGCACCGGTCGACGGAGGATCTCGCCGTAGGCCATGACCACGAAGAGATCGTGACCGGCCAGTCGTCCGTCGACCTCGGCACCGCGCATCGTCTCGGGCTGCCAGATCGGCAGCCCCAGGTCCAGCGCTGCCCGCTTGATCGGCGGTGGGGTCAGTCGCATACCCCGACCGGCCGGCCGGTCGGGCTGGGTGATCACCAGCTTGAGATCCGTGCGTTCTGCCAGCAGGCGCAGGGCCGGGACGGCGATCTCAGGTGACCCCATGAAGACGACGGATGGATGCGGCATGGCGGGTCAGATTCTCCCAGGTTGACCGCGGGGGAAGCCCCTGGATGCTTCCGCCCCTGCTGGACAGGTGGCAGAGTGGTCGAATGCGCGCGCTTGGAAAGCGCGTAACGGGGTAACTCGTTCGGGGGTTCGAATCCCTCCCTGTCCGCCAATGGAAAACCCCGGCCACAGCGCCGGGGTTTTCCATTGGCGGACAGGGAGGGCGTTCCCAAGATCCCGCCCGGCCCAATGCCATTGACTTTGGATGGTGTGATACAGCGATCGGAATACCTAGAGCCTGTCCCAAAACGCCCCAATCTGGCCGTCCACGTGGCACGGCGTGGTTGCCAGCTTGCCTTGCCAGCCTCTCTGCGCCTTTGGTTTGCGTTCCAATAAGGCAAGTCGGGCGAAAAGCGCTGTAATGGTGCCCGTTTGTTGGTGTCGGCACGGAGTACTCCTGCGACCATTCACTCTGTCTGACGATGGCGCCGGCTTTATCCGGCTCGCGCGATGGACTTGGCCGGTTGCTCTAGCCTTGCCAGCACCCAGAGATTGTGCGCGAGGGTTGCCCAGGCGACGAAGCGCTCCTGGGCGGGCCAGTTCTTCGTCGGCAGATGGTCGCCGAGGAAATTGGCTTTGAAGATGCCGATGCGGGCCTCGGTCTGGGCGCGTCGGCGTTGGAGGCGGCGCATGGCCGGATCCTGGAGGAAGGTGTGCATCGCTTCCGGGTTGCGTGGCAGGGTCGCATTGGTGACCGAGGCCTTCTCCAGGGCGGCATCGTTGGCGGCCGAGGAGAACCCGCGA
>JBBREK010000274.1:0-5014 GCA_038203025.1 Planctomycetota bacterium | reverse complement strand
CGCGATGCGGTGGGTCCGGATGGCGATCCCACGTCCGGCATGGCTGCCATCCGTTTCCGCCAGATGCTGGCCGAGGCGGCGGCAATGACCGGCGTGGATATCGCAGCACTGGTCGCTCTCGATGCCCAGAAGCGACCCCGCTGGATGACCATCGAATCACTTGAGATCCGCGCCACGGCCGCCGGTACGGTCGAGGGCGACATTGTCGGCACCGGCACCTGGGTAGAGGCGCAGACGCCCATCCTGACGGTCACGGATCCTACCGGCGTGCGCTTGCGCGCCGCCGGCCTCCAAGCCGATCTACCGCGCCTGCGCGACGGCATGACTGGACGCATCATCGCCTACGATCCGGCTGATCGCAGCGCCATCCCTGCGACGCTTGTCCTCGGACCGGTCGCCGACGCCATCGACCGCTCGGTGGAGGTCATCGCTCGACCAACCGCTGACGCGAGTCTGCCGACCTGGATCCGGCCCGGGGTAACCGCCCTCCTGGAGATTGCCGTCAGCGGTTCGGCAGAGGAGGAACTGGCCATTCCGCTCGCCGCCACCGTTCCCGATGGCCTGGCCAGCATCTTTTTCCGCCGCGAGCGCGGTGGCGACGCGGTACAGCGCGTCGTTGCCGATCTGGGCCCCAGCGACGGACGCTGGATCGTGGTGAACAGCGGGCTCAAGGAGGGGGACGAAGTGGTGATTGGCGGTCTGCACACGCTGAAACTCAGCGTGCAAGCACCGGTGGCTGGCGCCGCCAAACCGGATCCGCACGCGTCGTGCGGAGGGCACTGAGGTGTTTCAGGCCTTGATCCACCTGTCGCTGCGGCATCGCGCCGCAGTCCTGGTCTGTGCCGGCCTGCTGCTGGCGGCAGCCGGCTTCGCCCTGGCCCGGTTGCCGGTCGACGTCTTCCCGGAACTGAACGCACCTACCGTCGTCGTCCTCACCGAATCCGGCGGGCTTTCGGCTGACGAGGTCGAGGCCCAGGTGACGGTGCCGATCGAAAACGCGGTCAATGGCCTGCCCGGCCTGCGCAAGCTACGCTCGTCCTCGGCGCTGGGACTCTCCATCGTCAAGGCGGAGTTCGGCTGGGGCGAGGATCTGCATCGTGCCCGGCAACAAGTGGCCGAGCGCCTCGGCGCCATCAGTGAATCGCTGCCCCCCGGCATCCATGCCGAGATCTCGCCGCTCTCATCGATTACTGGCGAGATCATGTTGCTGTCGGTGACGGCCGAAAAGGCCAGCGGCGTCACCCCGCTCGACCTGCGTGCCTTCGCCGAGTTCACCTTGCGGCCGCGCCTGCTGGCGGTGGCTGGAGTCAGCCAGGTGGTGGCCATCGGCGGGCGTCTGCCCGAGTTCCAAGTGGAATGCCGACAAGACCGCCTGCTCCTCTATCATCTGACCCTGGCCGAGGTGGTGGAGGCCGCCCGCCAGGCCCACTCCACCGCCAGCGCCGGTTTCCTGCCTGATGTACGCGGGACCGAGATCCCCATCCGTCAGTCGGCCCAGGTGCGCTCAGTCGAGGACATCAGTCGTACCATGGTGGCCTGGCACGACGGCGTACCGGTCACTATCGGCGACGTTGCGGTGGTGAAGCTCGCCCCCATGCCCAGTCGCGGCAGCGCCAGCGAGCGCGGCCAAGTGGCGGCCATCCTCTCGGTGCAGAAGGCTCCAGGCACCAACACCATCGCCCTCACCGAGGCCATCGATCATGCCTTGGACCAGACGACCACGGCGGTGCCCAATGGCATGCTCATCAACCGTCATGTCTTCCGCCAAGCGGACTTCATCGCCCTGGCTGTAGACAGCCTGCTGACCGTGCTACGCGATGCGGCGATCATCATCACCATCGTCCTGGTGCTGTTCCTGCTCAATGTCCGCACCACCCTGATCACCCTCACCGCCCTACCGTTGTCGCTCGGACTGGCCTTCGTCGTCCTATGGCTACTCGGCTTGACCGTGAACGTCATGACCCTGGGCGGATTGGCCGTGGCCATCGGCGGACTGGTCGACGATGCCATCATCTACGTCGAGAACGTGTTCCGACGCCTGGGCGAGAACCATCATTTGCCAGCGGACCGCCAACGTCCGGCTTTCACCGTCATCTTCGAGGCCAGCCGTGAGATCAGCGGCCCGATGGTGTTCGCGACCATCATCATTGTGCTGGTCTTCGTGCCCCTGTTGTTCCTAGCCGGTATCGAGGGACGGTTCTTTCGCCCGCTGGGCATCAGCTACATCGTCTCGACCCTGGCCTCGCTGCTGGTGGCGCTGACCGTCACCCCGGCGCTCTGCCGCCTGCTGTTGTCGCACCTCAAGCCGAGCCAGGAGCGAGAAGGATTCCTGGTGCGCTGGATCAAGCTCGCGTATGCCCCTGCCCTGGCGTGGACGTTGCGCTGGAAGCGCAGCGTGGTGCTGGGTGCGGTGGGACTGACCGCGCTCAGCCTGTGGTTGGCGAGCAGCTTCGGCACCAGCTTCCTGCCCAGCTTCCGCGAAGGCACCTACACCGTCTTCGTGATGGCTCCGCCCGGCACCTCGCTAGCCGAAAGCGAGCGGCTGGCCAGCGGCATCGAGCGTCGGCTGTCGACCGTCGAGGGCATCAACACGGTGGTGCGCCGCACCGGCCGCGCCGAGCGCGACGAACATGCGGAACCGCCCTCGAATTCCGAGATCGAGGTGACGGTGGCTCGCGGATCCGATCCCGACGCGGTGCGCGCCGCCCTCGACCGGGTGATCGCGGATTCGCCCGGCGTCACCGCGGTCATCGGCCAGCCGATCGAACATCGCCTGTCGGCACTGCTCTCGGGTACGCCGGCCGCCATCGCCATCGATGTGGTCGGAGACGACCTCGAGCGCATGCGCGAGGCCGCTCGCCGTATCGAGACAGCGCTACGCGAACTGCCCGGGGCTCGCGACATAACAGGCAATCGCGAGGTCCTGGTGACCACGCTGCCGATCCGCTACCGCCATGACGACCTTGCCCGGGTTGGGTTGACACCGGCGGCGGCCGCCGAGCAGGTGCAGCAGGCCCTCGATGGCGTCGAGGTGGCGATGGTCAGCCTGGGAGCGCAACGCCTGTCGCTGGCGGTACGCCTGCACGCCGAAGAACGCGAACGCATCGATCAGGTGCGAGACCTCGTGCTGCGCAGTCCCAATGGAACCCAGGTACGACTCTACGAGGTCGCCGATCTGGGCATTGAGCAGGCCGCCAACCGCATCAGCCGCGAAGGGGCGCAACGCAAGGTGACAGTATCCTGCAACGTCGCCGAAGGCGCCAACCTCGGACACCTGGTGGCGGCGGTGCGTGCCCGCGTCGATCCCATCGCCACGGAGGCCGGCGTGATGGTGCGCTATGGCGGCCAATTCGAGGCGCAGCAGGACGCCAGCCGCACCATAGCCGTCATGGGTCTGGGCGTGGTGGTGGTGATCTTCCTGCTCCTCGCTTCAGCGCTCGGCTCGCCCGGTGCGGCAGCGTTGGTGCTGATCAACCTGCCGCTGTCCCTGATCGGTGGGATCCTGGCGATCTTCATTGCCGAGTCGGCGCAACCGCTGGCCAATGCGGCTGCGCTCGTCGGCTTGAGCGGCACCTACGTCGCGCCGGTGGTGTCGATCGCCAGCCTGGTCGGATTCGTAACCCTCTTCGGCATCGCCGTACGCAATGGCATCTTGCTGGTGTATCGCTGGCAGGCCCGTCTGGCGGCCGGCGAGGGGGTCGAAGACGCGGTGCAGGGCGGATCGCTCGACCGCTTGGTGGCGATCCTGATGACTGCCCTCACCGCCGCCATCGGCTTGGTGCCGCTGGCATTGACTGCCGGCAAGCCGGGCAGCGAGATCCTTGCGCCGATCGCCATCGTGGTGCTCGGCGGCCTCGCCAGCAGCACCCTGCTCAACCTGTTCGTGGTGCCAGCCGCCTTCGCCTGGGTCTTCGCCCAGCGGCGGCCCGGCACCGTCACTGATGACACCCCACCCGGAGGAATCCCATGTCCCGTACCCTTATCGCCACCGCGCTCGTAGCCTGCCTGGGCGGAGCTCAGGCTATTGCTGCCGAAATGCCTGCCGCCGAGGTCACAGCGGCCAAGCCGGCTGCCATTGAGATTGGTGTCTGGAAGGTCGCCGTGACCATTCCCCAACCGGCTGTTATCGGCAAGGCACTGGATGTCGATCTGCTGCTCACACCTGCGACCACGGCGCCCAAGGCGGTTCGTCTCTGGGTCGGCAAGGGTGACGCCCGCGGTTCCACCAAGGTCAAGGCCGAAGCGGAAGCCGCAGGCGCATATTGTGTTGGCGTCGAGATTCCCGATCCGCTCCCGGTCGGATCGCAGGTCTGGATCGCGTTGGAAGCAGCCGACGGAACCGTGTCAAAAGGTGCGGTGGCACTACCATAGATCGTCGGTTGAGGCTACGTTGATCACCGCTGCTGCGTCAGGGTTGGGCGCCGCCAGGTTCGGCCGTCTGCCTCACGAACCGTGCCTGCAGCTTGTCGAGCTTCAGGTAGATCACCGGGGTGATGAACAGGGTGATCAGTTGTGAGAACACCAGGCCGCCGACCACCGCGATGCCCAAGGAGGTGCGCGAGTGCGAGGCCCGATGGCCAGCGGCAGGGTACCCATCAATGCCGCCATCGTCGTCATCATGATCGGACGGAAGCGCACCAGGCAGCCGTGGCGGATGGCGTCGAAGGCGTCCATGCCCTCGCCGCGCGCCTGGACGGCAAAGTCGACCATCATGATGGCGTTCTTCTTGACGATGCCGATGAGCATGATGATGCCGACGAAGGCATAGATGTTCAATTCGTCGCCACACACCCACAGCGCCAGCAGCGCACCGAGGCCGGCTGAGGGCAGTCCGCTGAGGATGGTCAGCGGGTGGATGAAGCTCTCGTAGAGGGGGCACGCCATCCCATTCCAAGCTGTCGCCGTACTCGCGCCGCAGGCGCATGAGCAGCGGTTGCCAAGCCAACCGATTGCGCCCGGATCCAAACGACGAGGCCACGATCAGCGCCAGCACGACCATGCGTGGTGACCAGAT
>JBBREK010000273.1:0-5029 GCA_038203025.1 Planctomycetota bacterium | reverse complement strand
TGAGAGGCGTGGCGACAGTTCCAACCGTCGCGGCTGTCGCAACCGATGAGCCGGACGTCGCGGCGAATGCCATGCACGCACCGACGTTGGCGTGCATCAACCCGCCCGGGAGCCAGGAGAGCCACTGTGCCATGGAGCCATAGAGACGGTCAGCGATGCCTGAACGCAGGAGGATCTCCCCAAGAAGGATGAACAGCGGCACGCTGACGAGGATAGCGTTGGTCGACGCCGACCACGCGATCTCACCAAGAGCGAGTTGCAGCGGGATCGGTGTGAACAACTCGGAAAGGGCGAGCCCCAGAAGACCGAGCGCAGCAGCCACCGGCAGCGCTATCACGAGCAGGCCGACCAGGAGCACAACGGCGGTACCGACCATTCAGGCTCTCCCTTCCGTCGCTTTCAGGCGCGCGCGGGCGTCAGCCAGCTCGATCTCGACTTCCTCCTCGATGCCGGCTGGTCCTGCGACATGTGCGACGGTCGCCAGGTCACGACGTACGAGGGCGCTGGCGGCACGGACCGCGACCACTGTGGCCACAAGGGCGAACCAGCCGAGAGCCAAGGCCCAGATGCCCTGCGGCCAGACAAGAGGCGTGGCGAGGGAGGTGTTCTCCCGCGCCTCGAGCCGAAGCGATTCGAGCGCGACCTCGGCTCCCCGCCACGCAAGGAGCGCACCGAGCAGCGCGAGGGAGAGCGCGGAGAGGACGTCGAGCAAGGCTCGTCCGAAGGGAGGGAACAGTCTGTAAGCGACGTCGACCCGGATATGCGCCCTATTTAACAGGGTGTCCGCGAAGGCGAGTGCCGCGGCAATGCCCAGAGCGTACGACGAGAGCTCGGTTGCGACGTTCAGCGACCTGCCAAGAGCCTGCCGCACCAGGATCTCTCCGCCGATCAGGAAGGCAGAGGAGAGCAGCACGAATCCGCCCAGCCGCGCCATTGCCCGGGAGATCCGGGCAAGCGGCCCTTCGTGGCCTTTCACCGCACGTTGGCCTGGACGCCGACCACCTGGCCGACCGTGGCGTTCCACTCCCCCACACAGGCGGCGCCGCACCGGCGCGCCCAGTCACCGAGAACGCGGTCCCGCAGGATCTGCTGTGCCCGGCGATTGTCCTCGGTCGACAGCGGCACCACCGTCATCGCTGGCGTCGCGACGATGCCTTCCCGGCAAGGCTGACGGCCGGCGTTGCAGTTCACGCCGTCCTCCACGTCCAACCTGGCCTGCTGCCACATCCTGTCCTCGAGTGCGGCGAACTCACGCTCGAGGAAAGCGCGAACGCGCGGGTCCAGCCGCTCCCAGGCGCGGGCATTGGCACCGAAGAACGTCATCGACCACCCCATGGGCAACATGTAGAGGTGATCCGTCACCTCCCACCACCGAGCCGTGTTCCCCGCGGAGGTGCCCGTGACGGCGCAGTCTGCGACCCCGCGCTGCATCGCCGGGATCACCTCCGCGAACGGTAGGTTGACGGTCGTACCCCCGACTCCTTCGACGAGGTCCGACATGGCGCGATTGAAGACCCGCACCTTTCGGCCCGCGAGGGACCCGATGTTCTCGACCCGTCCGCGACAATAGAAGACCTGCAGGGCGACGGGCGACATGGTGAGGAGGCGAACGCCAAAGCGCTCGGCCATCTGGCGCGCGACAATCGGGCGATAAGCCTCCATCGCCCGGCGCTGCGTGTCGATGTCCGGCGAGATCCCCGGCAGGTCGAGCCCGTCGAACCGCGGATCCTCGCCGGCCATGTAGCTCAGCGTTCCCTCCGCGATATCGAACATGCCGAGCCTGAGTAGCCGCAGGATCTCGGGACCCCGAATGCCGAGCTCCTCGATCGATCCAAACGTCGTCGTGATGGAGCCACCCGAGCGTTCTGTTAGCTCACGGGTGAAGAACGGCCCGTACTGGTGCCGGAACATATTCTGCGTCCTGTTGCCGCCGGCGACCCTGAGGTTGACCGAGGGAAGCCCTGCCAAAGGCGTGTTGGATGAGGGCTGCGCCTGACTGCCGCTAGGGACCAGAGCGACCCCTGCGGCCAGGATCGTGGCAAGGATGAGGTGCTTCATGGCAACGTCTTCTCCAACAGATTTTTAGGGCGAGACTGAATGACGAGAAGCCTAGACACAGCAGGCACGGCAGGTCCATTTTGAGTTTTGACGATAACACATCAGGAATCCTGATCGATGCGAGTGACCTTGGCCCAGCTCTCAGCCATCTTCTGGGTGGCACGGCTCGGGTCGGTGCACGCCGCCGCTAAGCAGCTCAACCTCGCTCAGCCGACCGTCTCGCTCCGGCTCCGGGACCTTGAGCGCGCCGTCGGGCGACCTCTATTCGAGCGTTCCGGCCGCGGCCTACGGCTCACGCCCGAAGGCTGCATAGCCCTTGGCCACGCCGCGGCCGCGCTCCGAGAGGCACAACGGGTCGAGGAACTCGGCCAACTGAATGGGGAAGCCTGTGGTGTCGTGCGCGTCGGCATGCAGGAGACTTTCGCACTCGCCTGCCTCGCGCCGCTCCTCCGGCAGCTCTCGGAGCATCACCCGGCGCTGCAGGCGGAACTAGTGGTTTCGACGAGCGAGGAACTGGAGCGGGCCGTGATCGGGCGTGAGCTCGACCTCGCCTTCGTCTCCAACCCGACAGGCGACCCTCGCCTGGTGCAGTTGCCGCTGGGCGTCCAGGACGCGGTCTGGGCGGCCCCGGCGGCGTGGCCGCTGCCCGACGTGGTGCGACCGGTCGACCTCCGCACAGTGCCGATCCTCTCGACGCCACACCGCTCGCCGATGCACCGTCAGGTCACTGGGTGGTTCGGAACGGCAGGCGTCGAGCCGCTGCGGGTGAGCATATGCAGCTCGGTCGCGGTCATTGCCCACCTCGTGGGGGCGGGGGTCGCCGTGGCGTTCTTGCCGCGCCGCATGATCGCGGAGGCGCTCGCTGAAGGGAGGCTGCGGGCCATCCAGGCGAGACCAGCGGTCGAGGTTTCGCGCGTCGCAGCGGTTTGGCCGGTCGCGCAGCGCGCGCCCGTCGCCCATGTCGTCGTCCGCTCCGCAGTAGAGGTCCTGAGCACCCTCGACTTCCTCTCTCCCGCTGGAGACCTGACGGAGCTTCCGGGAGGTCTGGCCGCTGAAGAGACGTCGCACCAATGAGGCTGGCATATGTGCGACGGCGGCTCGAGGGGTGGCGGCAGGAGTGCGATGGAGGATGCCGTCGACCCGCAGCTCGGCGACGCCGCTGGCGTCGGCGACCAACGCGCGCGGCTCGATCCGGTAACGCGTGTTGGCGACCAGCGCCGCGATGCTGGTGGCCAGCACCGTGGTCGAGCGCCGCACCGCCAGCGTGCCGTTGGTGTTGACCACGACATTGACGTGCTCGCTGGCCGTCTCGGTGAGCCCCACCAGCCGTGCTGCGACGGTCGGCAATTGGTCGAGCAGCACGCCGCAGGCGACGTAGAGTTCGCACGCCGCCGAGACAAAGTCCCGCCGCGCCCAGATCTGCGACGACAGGTTGGCGATGCGCAGCGCCTGGCCGGCATTGTAGAACCCCGGCACAAGGCCGGCGGTGACCGGGCCGGCGAAGGCCGAGACGTTGCCCTCGGCCGAGACGCTTCGGAGCCAGTACCAGCGGGTCTGGCCGGCGGTCAGGCCGGTGCGGTCCCAGGGGAGCGCTGTCGGCTCGCTGACCAGCTTGGTGGCGGCGGCGAGGCTGGCGTTGCTGGCCTCGAAGACCCGCAGCCGCGCCGCGTCCGCAGGAAAGCCGCCGGACAGCCGCACGCCACCTGCGATGCCGGTCGCGGCCGGGTTCCACACCCAGACGGCGGGATCCTCCTCGGACAGTTGCAGGTTTACGCCACCATCCGGCGCCAGCGCCCAGCCCGTCACGCGGGCCGGAAACGGCGTCAGGCGCTCCAGCGCTATCTTAAGCCCATCCCAGGGCCGCAGCCGCAGCGCCGAGAGCTTGGCCGGGAAGGCCACGGTGCGCTGCCGGCGGTTGCGCTCCAGCGCGACCTTCATCAGGCGCTGCACGGTGGCGGCCGAGGTGGTGAGCGGGAACTCCATGTCGCGGTAGATCGCCTCGCCGCCATCCTCGGTGACATAGTTGCTGGCCAGCAGCGGCGGCGCATCGGTAGGCTGCTCGCAGCCTGTCGGAGTGAGATGTCGTGCGGTCCTGGGTATTCTTGCGGAAATCATGGCCACTGAAGGTCCTGGATCGGCTTGTGTCGGTCGCGATGGCTGATCAACCGGATTTTGGCGGCGCAAGCGCGGCACCTGCGCGGGTCCGGGGCCGATTTGGGCACGAACAACCCTGATCGAGGCTCAATGGGCGCCCGCCAGCACGAACATCCGCTTCAGGTTCCAGGCCATGGTCACAAAGCTCCACCCGCCGCGGACATTCTCGAGACCGCGCAGCAGAAACTGGCGAAACCCCAGCACCGATTCGATGATGCCGAACACCGGCTCGGGGGTCTGCTTGCGCAGGGCGTAAAGCTTCCTTCCCTCCGCCGTCTTCAGGCGATGTGCCATCGCCTCGACCAGCGTCGGATTGTCCGGCTTCGGCGGTGCCGGGGCGAGGCGCTCAGCCAGTGGCGGATAATGCGGCTGGCGTCCCATCGCGATCAGCGGATCCACCTGTGCCGCGACGCAGGCCCGCACATTGGCCGCGCTGAAATAGCCGGTGTCGGCCAGCAGCGTTGCGGTCTGGCCGAGTTCCTCCGGCAACGCGCCGAGGCGGCCCAGCATCGGCTCGACCTGCTGCTTGTCGTTGGCTGCCTGCACCACGTCGGTCGCGACCACCAGCAGGCTGCCCACCGCCACCGCGGCCTGCGCGTTGTAGCACTGCTCGAAACCGCCGCCCGCCACCGGCATGATGCGGCTTTCCTCGTCGGTCAGATTGACCTGGTCGGTAGGCCAGGCCCGGCCACGGGCGGCGCGGGCGGCGTGCCGCCAGGCTTCTTGCCGGTGGCCGCCGCCTTGGCCGCGCGTGCCGCCATCAGGGCTTCGTGCTCGGCCTGCTCGCGGGCGTGCCGCTCCTTGGCGCGTGCCTCGA
>JBBREK010000272.1:0-5030 GCA_038203025.1 Planctomycetota bacterium | reverse complement strand
TAGCCGTTGGCCGGGTTGATGACGCCGCTGTCTCCGTCATTGACGTCGTCCTTGCCACGCAGCCATAGCAGCCGCAGCGTAGGCCGGGTGCCACCGCCACGCACTACGCTGCGCGCGTCGGCGACGAAGACGGCGTGGTGGCTGAGCTGGGACAGCCGTGCGACCAGTTGCAGATGCAGCGTCTCGGAGCGCTGATGCATGGTCAGCACCAGCTCGCGCCGCTGCTGCATGCTGCGCAGTTGCACGAAGGAGCCGGCGGCGGTCGCAGCCAGCAGCAGCGAGAGACTGGTCGAAACCAGGAGTTCGATCAGGGTGAAGCCGCGGCGGGTCATGGCTGATTACGCGTGCGCACGAAGGTGGTTGTGAAAGAGGCGAGGATGCGTCCGCCGGTGACCTCGGAGACGTCGACGTCGACGTTTACCTGCCGGGCGTGCACCACGCCGGCATCGGCGGCGAGGATGTCCGCGCTGGCTGAGCTCTCCCGGCGCACCACCCAGAAGCCGTTGATGTAGCCGTGCGCCTCGGCCAACCCACTGCTGGCATCCATGGCATAGGTCGAGACCTGCGTCCAGTCTGCCGCCAGGTCGGGATCAAGCAGCGGCGTCGGATCGACGGCGACGCTCATTGCTGTGGCCATGGCGGTGGTGCGACCCTGGGCCTGGGCGGAGATGCGCAGGGCGGCGCTGAACAGCCCGACCGCCGCCGCCAGGCCGATGGAAACGACCAGCAGCACGGCCAGGGTCTCGATCAGGGTGAATCCGCGGGTCATGGCGCCGTCCACCAGCAGCGCGAGGACAGCATCTCCGGGGTCAGCGCAGCGCTGATGATGGTGCCGCGCGGCGTGCCGTCGGTCTCGCTCGGGACGTTGCCCTGGTACTTGGCGTCGGTCACCGCGGCGCTGCCCCAGTTGCTGATCCAGCCCGTGTCGAGGCTGGATCCCGTCGGCAGGCCGGCGCGCACCGTTTCGATGCGCACGTCGCCGGCCAGGCTGATGCCGACCCGTACCGCCGGCATCAGGGCTTTGGCCGCGGCGGCCGCGGTGGCGAAGCTGTCGTCGTCGCGCTCGGCATCGGGCGCCAGCGTGATCCAGGCGTAACCGGTGCGCGCGAGGTAGTGTCCGGCCTGGGACGACTCCGGAGTGAGGACGCGGCGACCGACGATATCCGACGACGGGTAGCTCGGCACGTCGAAGCGCGGTGCCAGGTCGCCGAGATCGCCGCGCGGGCTCTTGGCGCTGCCGCCGACCGAGTTGTTCCCCTGCCAGGCATAGGAGTACAGCCGCAACTGACCGAACGGCTGAATGGTGGCAGTGCCATCCGCTCGGAAGGTGATGTAGCTGTCCAGCCAGCGGGCGTTAACCACCGGCCGCACCTCGCCCTGGGCCAGCAACACCCCGCTCCAGCCGGTCAGCGTGCTGATGCGGTCGGCCACGTTGCGACTGCCGACGATGGTTGCGTCGGTGCCCTGGTAGAAGAATCCGGACGGGTTGCGGCTGTCGAAGCTGGCGACGCCGGGACGGTAGGCGCCCCAGCCGTACAGCCGTTGGCTCGTGGCATCCCACCAGCCGCACCACGGTCGGGGGAAGGTGGCGGGGAAGGCGTTGTAGTACGCCGAGGTCGAGCCGGAGAGGTGGAGGTGGCCGTTGTCGACATCGGACAGGGCGAGGAAACGCACCTTGCGCGTCGGCAGCACGGTGCGCTCGCCGATCCACGCCTGGTCGATCTCGGCCAGCACCCCGTTGATGCCGACCACCGGCTTCCACGACAGGATCGGTTCGGGATGGAGATAGCCCAGGCGTGACACCTGCCCCGCGGAGCGCGCCGGCCCGAGGATCTGGTACCAGTGGCCGCCATCCCAGTTGTTCAGCACCAGGCCGCTGGTCCCCGATCCGTTGGAGATATTGAAAGCCACGGCGTAGGTGCTGCGGCGCTCGATTGCCATGCTGCGGGCCAGCCGCAGGGTCCCGGCGAGCTCGCGGGCCGAGGCCTCGACAGCAATCCGCTTACGCTCTGCCGTGGGGATGTTCAGCGCCATGGCCATCAGCGCCACCATGATGGCGATGACCACCAGCAGTTCGACGAGGGTGAAGGCCCTCACCTGCCGAGCCCCTTGTCGTAGGCCGAGGCTGAAGGGTTATCGCGGTTGGCCGGGTCATCACGCATCCAGGCCAGGCGGCCGTCGGAACCGGCCGACCACAGTTCGATGTCGAGGTGCCCACCCCGTGGCGCGTAAAATCGGCGGTCGCTGTGCAGCCAGGCCGCGGCGTCGGGCAGATAGGTGGTGTCGGCAGGCACACCGGCAACCAGCTGGAGGCGCCCGTTACCGAGCAGGGTGTAATTGCTGGCGGCTGCGAGGCTGCTCCAAGGACCAGTGCCGGTAGCGAAGCCCTGCGGTCCAAGTCCGAAACCGGTGATCGAAGCGATGCGGATGGTCTGCAGACTGCCGGAGACCGAATCGCTGCGTAGGGACAGCGGTCGAGCCTTGGGCACCATCTGACCGACCATGACCAGCGGGTTGCCCCAGGCGTCGAGCACGGCATCACCGCGCACGGCACTAGGCGGGAGTTCGCCACTCAGGTAGTCATCACACCAACCGACTACGCTGCCGACCTCCGCCGGCGTTAGCAGCGCCTCGCCGGTGAGGTCGGTCACCAGGGTGCTGCCCACCGCAATGAATCCGCCATGGAGATCGGTGGCACCGGCCATGACGGCATCGCGTGCCCGGGCTGCTGCCATGCGGTTGAGCACCGCCGCAGCCCGGCGACGATCCGGGGTCTTGAGATTCCCATAGCTCTGGGTGATCGCGACCAAGCCGGCAAGCGGCACATAGGCCATACGGAAGGTCAGGTTGCTGGGCAGTCCGGTCTCGGCCGTCGAGGAGTTGCTGTTGATGTCCTGGCTATAGCGGAATTTCTCCGCCGCCGTCGCGGCCAGGGCCAGGAGGGCGCTGCGCTCGGCGTCGCCCAGGGTCCAACCAAGACGCCGCGCGAGATTGTTGGAGAACGGATTGGCTGCATCTACCACATCGGGATACGTGGACTGGTAGGGCAGGACGTCGACATCGCGCTGGAACTGCCTGGCGGCAGCGTCGACCTTGCGCAGGATGGCCTCAGTGTTGCTGCGCTTGGCGCTGCGCTCAGCAAGAGCCAGCAGCGGCATGGCCATTGACGCAAGCAGCACCACGATGGCCACGACGACGAGCAGCTCGACCAGGGTGAAGGCAGTACCGCCGCTCGGTCTCATCGGCCGACCTCCACATGAAAGATACAAGCGTGAGACATCAAATCAAGGTAATTATCGATTACCGCCAATTTTCTAGCGAAATGTCCGCAGTTGAGATTTTTGTCTCTTATATGTCACGCAAACAGCGATGAGACGTTTCGTCATTGTCATGCCCCTACTCTACAGCTTCGTCTTCTTCCTCTTTATTGTACCGCTTCTGCAGGCGGCTGAATCAAGCAGTGCGCTTGCCGTGCAGCGCTGCGAACCCGCAGCCTACCGGGCGGTGTTCAGTCCCGACGAACCGCTGCTCTGGACGGTCGAGTTCCGCCACCCTGGTCCTGAGGCACGGCCCGCCGGCGACGTGCGTTGGAGCCTGCGCGACCTCGCCGACCGCGAGGTCGCGGCCGGGACGCTGACCGTGCCGGCCCTGGCCTCACAGGCCACGGCAACGACGACCATCGATACGGGCATACGTCCACCCGGCTGGTGGCGGTTGGCCATCGCCACGGTCGAGGATCCATCCTTGCAACCCACCCGCTATGCCGTCGTCATGCCCCCGACGGCGCGCAAGGATCTCGCCGCCTCGCGCTTTGGCATGAATTTGCACGGAGCGAACGACGATGCTCGGGAGCTGGCGCTGGTGGTGCGACAGGGTGCCGGCTGGGTTCGCGGCAGCCACCTGTGGCACGAAGTCCAGGCATGGAAGCCCGGCGAGGACTGGCACGCCAAGCCCTACAACTGGAGCAAGGGCGATGCCGCGCTAGTCCGCCGTGAAGCCGTCGGACTCAGCACCATGGGGTCCTTCGGCTTCTCCGTCGCCTGTGCCTCGTCGAAGGATCCGAACCACAAGAATTGGTGGGGCCAGTCGTTCACCGCCCCCGACGACCGCAGCGACACCGGACCTTACTACGCCTACGTCACGGCGGCGGTCGAGCGCTACCGCGGCCGCATCGCCTGCTGGGAGCAATGGAACGAGCCCGACCTCGACAGCTTCTATCGGGGCGGTCCCACGGCCTACGCCGAGACGCTAGGTGCCGCCTTCCGCGCCGCCAAGGCGGCGGACCCCGAGGTACGCATCCTCAACGGTGGCTGGTCGGGCTCCCGCGGCTTCAGCAACATCGACGCCATGCTGAAGGCGGGGGCCGGAGCCGCGCACGACATCATCGCCATGCATGACTACAACAGCCCGATCGCCAAGACCCAGGCCGTAAAGCGGGCCTACCGACGCGCCGGGCTCTGGCCCAGACCGCTGTGGAACACCGAATGCGGCAAGGAACCCTCGCTGCCCGAGGACCGCCCGCTTGACCAGCGTCTGCCATACTACCGTGAGCAGGCCGCCGAAATGCTACGCGCCATGACCGTCGCCGCGTCCCTCGGCGTCGAACGCACCTTCTGGTTCTGCTGGGCCTGGCAGCCCTTCGCCATGCACGTGGCCAACGGCCCGCGTCCGGTCACCGGCGGCTATCGCGCCTTGGCCGACCTGATCGACGCGCCGGTGCCAGCCAAACCGCTGGGCACGGTCGACCTCGGCGCCGCCGCCCGTGGCACCTTCGCCTTCGCCTTCGAGCGCCCTGACGGCCTAGCGGTGGTAGCGTGGCGCGAACCGGGCGCGGCCCGATTCGGGGTCGGCGTGCAGACCATCACCCTGCCCATCGATGCCGGCGCGGTCGTCGTGGTGCAGGGATGCGACGGTCGGATCCTGCCGGCCAAGTCGCGATCTGGGGCACTAGAGCTGACCCTGGCCGATGAACCACTGCTCATCCGGGTTGACGGGGCCTGCGCCGCCCTGCGCAAGGCGATCGGCTGGAC
>JBBREK010000271.1:0-5104 GCA_038203025.1 Planctomycetota bacterium | reverse complement strand
AGCCCGGGCGAGCAGCCAGGTCGAGCACGATGCCGGTAGCGCTAACGCTACCGACGACCGGGTGGTCCTTGACGCACAGCGCAGCGACATCCTGGTCCGCGCCCAGGGCGTGCGTTTCATCTCTACCCTCAATGAGTCGGTGCTGAAGTACCTGCTGTACTGGGGCCAAGCCGGCCCGAAGGGCGATATCGAGCTGTCACATGGCCCCACCACGCAACTGGTTGGTCCGATCTACGCCGGTGGCTCGATCTTCCTCGGTTCCGGCACTGTCAGCAATGATTGGCTGGCGCTGAAGCCGGCCAATGGAGACACCATCATCGGACCTTCGTTGACCGCGCCGCTCTGGGCCACCGGCGCCATCTATTCGGCTGGCAATGTCGTCCAACTCAGTGGCGTATGGTACCAAGCCAAGCAAGCCCACACCGCCAGCGTCGCCAACCAGCCCGCCTCCGTGGGCAACTGGCGCACCTTGTGGGAGAACGTCTCTGAGTACCGCACGGAAGCGACCGACGGCTTCTACCGCTTGTCCAAGCAGACCATCTACAGCGCCTTCAACAGTTACCCCATGGCCAGCTCGCCGCCATCGGGCTTTGCCGTCAATGACGCCAACTACAACCTCAGTAGCGCCGCCTTCCCCGGCGAGCGCCTCGGCTCAGCCAAGGACGCCAGCTACCTGTTGCCCGATGCCCTGAACTTCCCCGGCGACGTTTACAATGCGACCTACCAGGGTCGCATCCTCAACCCCGCCCGAGTCGCCGACACCCTGGCGACGCGTTCGCTATCGGGTTCTGATGACAAGCGCCGCGTCCACGTCGCCACTACAGGCGGCGGGCTTACCGCGGTGGCCGTGCGCGGCGTCGACGAGGGCACCGCGAACCCCGATGGTGCCGGCCGACCACCGGCCAACGCCGGCAATGACAGCCGCGATAGAATGCGCACCAGTCCCAGCGGCTTCCAGTGGCGCACGCACAGCCTCGATGCCAACGCGCCTGGCTTCAACAAGCAGGTGCGTACCAAGCAGACCGGTCTGAGCGTCGCCCCGCTGGGCGACCGCTTCAAGGGCCGACCGAATGAGCCGCAAGCCTTCGAGCTCGACAAGAGCCTGAGCATGCGGGATCTCGATGGCGATCCAACCAACGACGAGCACGAGTATGCCCGCCCGCTGTTCATCGGCATGGATGGTTCGCAAACTGCGATCGTGGCGCAGCGTCGCCAGAATATCGCCAACAACATCGATGCCATTGAGGTGCCCGGCCGCCATCTCTCCGACACCTTTAACGGAGCCTACCGCATGGGCCGCCGTAGCGACTACCGCGGCTGGCTTATCTGCGACGACAACGGCAATCTGTCCACCGCCGAACCGCAGGGCGGCACAGGCCTGATAATCCGCGAGCGCCCGCGACCCGAGCTAAACTATTTCACTCCGGCCAGCCTTCCCAGCCCCAGTGATCCGCTGTACATGCCCTTCGCCTACGGCCATGTCCGCTCGTCCGTGTGGCCGTTCACCGCCAGCGACGTCTCCGGCGACGCCACCAATCGCAACGGCGACGACCGCGCCAGCAGTTACCTCAACAACATCAACACAGCCGTCGCCACTCAGCGCTACAGCAAGGGCACTGTGTCCTTTCGTTCGGCCGCCAACCCGGGACCGGACTGGTCAGGCGGCTACACCGACACCTCCGCTTCCTATCAGCGCTTCACCTACAACGTCGCCGACACGTGGCGCTTCCAGGCCATGGGACGGATGCAGAAGGCCGATCCCGAGGCGCAAGGCCTTACTGCAGTATACTACAACGACCGACCGCAGAATGCTGCCTGGAAGGCCCCGTTCGGCGGCCATCCCATGGTCACGCGCACCGACGCCAACATCGACGTCACCTGGGCCGGGGCCCCGACCGGGACGACCGGCGTGCCGGCGGACTACTTCAGCGTGCGTTGGACCGGCTTCGTCCGCCCCAGCTTTACGGATGCCTACCAGTTCGTCGGCGTGCGCGCCGGCGGCAACTGTGGCGTGCGCGTGTGGATCGACGACGTGCTGATGTTCAGCGACTGGAACAACTCCAGTTCGGAGCTGTGGTCGGGCTCGCGTCAGATGGTCGCCGACCAGGACTACGCCCTGGTGGTCGAGATGTATAACTCGTCGGGCACGGCCAACTTGCGCCTCGATTGGCAGTCGCCCAACCAGTCCCGCCAGGCCATCCCAACGGATCGCCTCTTCGCTGCCACCAGGCCACTGGGATTCGACTGGACAACCTTCCAGGCGGTCGAGGCGCGCATCGACCGGGTCAGCGCCACCAATGGTCGGGCCGGCCTGATGCTGCGCCCGGGCGCCGGCGTCAGCCCGGTGAACGACGGGCGCGACCCGTACGTGGCCCTTACCTATAGCCCCTCACGTGGCATCACCGGCCAGGTGCGCGGCGAACGCTCGCGAGTCGCCACCGGCACCCAACTCGGCTGGTTCATCGGCAACGGCAACGTCTCGAGCACGTTGATCACCGATCCCAACGGCGAGGTATCCCAGTTGCCCAACGACGCTAGTGTGCAACGCACCGCCGACCTGACGACGACCACGCTGGGCACGGCCAACTACAACCAAAGTGTCGGCCCGAACGCTCCCGAACTGGGCGAGCAGCGTCAACTCACCGTCTACACCCCTGGCACGTCTAGTCCGCCTGCTGCTCCGCCAGGCTACCCCTGGCCGGTCACGCCGGCCTCGGGTACCGACCCAATCAGCGGTGGCGACTGGACCAACACCAGCCGGTCGGCGATGCAGTGCACCCCGGACAATCCGTTCTCTGTCCCCGAGGGCGTGGTGAAGCGCGTCTGGCGCGGACCCGCCACTCTGCGGACGCAGAAGTGGCCGCAGGAGCAGACCTGGCGGGATTTGGGCGCGACATATACCCTGCACATGAGTGGGCGGAATCCGACCTATGACGCGACCCAGCGCTTCCGCTGGTATAAGGGTGCCATCCCTGGCGCCACCGGCGACCCTTGGCCACTCATCTGGGGCACCTATACCCCAGACAACGACGATCTGCTCAACAACAGCAAGCGGTTGTTCCTGTTCAGCGAGCAGACTGGATCGCGCTGTGTGGTCGAAGGCAGCTTCTCCCCAGGCGGCACCGGCGACATCTTCAACCTGGACACCGACTCCACTCAAGTCTATCAGTTAGGGGCAACCACCGCTGGCACCCGAATCGTCCGCTCCAGCGGCACGAACCGGTCGAGCGCCGGCTGGACCTATTGGTTCCTTGACAGCAACACCGACGGCAAACCAGATGGCGACTACGACAAGACGCTGACCTACGGCACAAGTAAGACGATCTACTACATCAACGCGGGCGGGGTCGATACCCGGCCGAAGGTGTTCAACGGTTCGACCTTCGTGCGCGTGCTGACGGCAGAGGAGACCCGCAATCTCATGGATGCGACGTACGGCGCTGGTCACAGCGTCGAATCCACGCTGCCAACCTACCCGGCAGTTAGCAGCCAGGCCTATCGCACTGGAGATCCCCCGCTGGGAACACCGACCATGTCCTCGTTCGGGTATGGCGTCACGCGCCTGTCTGGGGCAATCACCAACGCCGCCACAAGCATGACGGTTAACTCAAACATCAATAATGACGCCCGCCCCTTCGCTACCGGCGAACTGCTCACGCTGCATAGCGGCACGGCGACCGAAGTAGTTCGTATCACCGCTGTCAACGACACCACCGATGTGGTCACTGTCCAGCGCGGCCAGTATGGCACCACTGCAGTGGCCCACGCCTCGGGCAGCATGGTATCGCACATGTCCATCGCGCTGAGCGCGCTCGGCCAGGCGGTAACCGCCGCCGCCGCCGGCACCAACCAGACCTGGCTGGTCCGTACGCTGAATTTCAACGGCGGTTCTATCCGGGTTGGCGATGTCCTAGAGGTCGACGGTGAGCAGGTCCGCGTCACCGCTGTGACCGGCCCAACCGGCACGAGCATGCCCACCATCACTGTCACGCGTGGTGTCAACGGTACCCCCAGCGCAGCCCCGCATGGCGCCCATGTCATCAACACCTACCTGTCCTCGCCGAGCCCGGTGGCCGGCGGGGTGACGATCGCTCCGACCAGTGGCGCCATCAGCCTGACCATGAACAGTACGGCAATGCTCAGCCCAGGACAGACCATCCGCATCGACAACGAGTTGATCGGGGTGAGCTCGGTGATCAGCCCCACCCAGGTTGGCGTGATCCGCGGCTTCCGCGGCACCGCCGCGGCGGCGCACAACGCCCTCGCTGCCGTCTTTGTCCTCGTACCCAAGACCTTCGCCCTGCCGCGCGGGCGCAGTGTCCCTTTCGACATCAACGCCTGGATCACCGCCGGAGCCGCGCCGTCCCCGACCTGGCGCGCCACCCAGCCGTCCGACCACGGCTGGTACTGGAGCGGCGTCAACGCCTTCTCGGCCTGGCGCAGCTTCTGGACGGCGGTCACGCCGATCCCACGCACTGGTGGCCTGGCTACGCGCGGCTGGCTGGATACGTGGACGACCCCGCCCAGCGCTACCCCGACCACCGACATCCCGGCCAACCAGGCCACGGCCTTCCCCACCGATGCGCTGACCAACGGCGTCGGTTCACGTTGGGACGACGACCAGCCCGCTGCGTGGGCGATCGACGCGAGCTACTCGGCCGGCAACCTAGTGTGGTCTGCAAGCAACATCTATCGCGCCCGCAACGGCCACACCGCCAGCGCAGCGACATCCCCGGGCACCGGCGCCAGCTGGAGCTCCGCATGGAAGCGCTCTGGCCTGTGGTTGCGCATCGAGCGTGTGCCCAGCACGACGCGCGTGCGAATGTTCTACGCCATGTCGGACGCAGTTCCCACTGGCCTGGAGTGGAAGCCGGTGCTGACCGTGCAGAACGCTACCACGGCCTCGCCGGCGCCTGGACGTGTCTCCAGCCTGGACGGCGATACCCGTGTGCTTGAAATCGATCTGGCCGCCTGGTTTAAGCCCGGTCGCGGAACCCTTTCCGCAGCTCCGAACGCTGGCAGCACGCTGTCCATTGCCACCACCCACGGTTCGTTCGGGGTGGGCGACATCATCCAGGTAGCCGATGAGTACATGCGCATCCTC
>JBBREK010000270.1:0-5110 GCA_038203025.1 Planctomycetota bacterium | reverse complement strand
ACCCTGGTGGCCAAATTCCCCAAGCACCACGAGAGCATCGAGGAGATGCGCCGCAATGGCGAGAGCGGCTTCTTTGACCTGCCCTACCAGGATCTGTCGGACCTGAAGGCGGCGCTGAAGAAGCATCACGGGAAGTGGAACGACCTGGTGGTGGTGGCCACTGGCGGCAGCGCTCTGGCTGCCCGCACCCTGCTCGGCGCGCTGACCCACGCCGGCTACAACCTGCTTGAGCCCAAGGCGCGCAAGGGTGCGCCGCGCATCCACATCCTCGACAATGCCGACCCGTTGGCCGCCAACCAGTTGCTCGACGTCCTCGATCTCAAGAAGACCATCTTCCAGGTGGTCAGTCGGGGCGGCCTCACCGCTGAGACCGACGCGCTGTTCCTGTGGCTGGCCGACATCCTGCGCAAGAAGGTCGGCAAGAACGCCCTTAGCGGCCAAGTCGTGATCGTCACCGATCGCGAGAAGAGTCCGCTCGCCGAAGTCGCCAAGCTGGAAAAGATCGATGTGCTGCACAACCCGGCGAATCTCGCCGGGCGCTACGCCATCCTCGGCGCCGCCGGCCTGTTCGCCGCCGGCTTGGCCGGGGCCGACATCGACGCCTTGCTCGCCGGCGCCGGCGACATGGATAAGCGCTGCCGACATGGTGATCCGTACAAGAACCCGGCGTACATGCATTCGCTGACGCACTACTTGCTGACGCGCAAGCGTCGCAAGACGATGCACGTGACGTTCTCGTTCAGCAACCGCCTGCATGCCGTCGGATTGTGGTACAACCACCTGTGCTCGGTCAGCCTGGGCAAGATGCTCAACCGCAAGGGCAAGGCCGTGCACGTCGGCCCCAGCCCGGTCGCGGCGCTCGGTTCGTTCGACCTGCACGGCCAGCAGCAGCTCTTCGCTGAGGGCCCGTTCGACAAGGTGGTCACCTTCATCGTCGCGCGGAACCACGCCGCCGCCGCGGTGGCACCGCAGCTCTTCCCCAAGATTGAGCAACTGACCTGGCTCAAGGATGCGTCCTTTGACGGCATCCTGGAGAAATCCTTCGTCGGCTGCGAGCACCACCTGACCGCCGCTGGCCGGCCGAACATGACTGTGACCGTCGACGCCGTCGACGAGGCGCACATCGGCGGGCTGATCTACATGCTGGAACTGTCGACCGCGATGAGCGCCGAACTCTATGGCATCGATCCATTCGATGCGCCCGGGGTCGAGCAGGGCAAGCAGGCGCTCTATGCGCAGACCGGACGACCGGGTTTCGAGGATTTCGCCAAGCGTCTGAAGGATCACCGCGCCAAGCCGCGCCGGACCTGCTGAGCAGGGGAGCTGACCATGGACATCATCCGCGACCTGCTGTGGCTGTGGATCCTGGGCGCGTTCGCCGGTACAGGATACATCCTCTGGGCATTCTACGTACGCGACGCCCAGCCGGTAGTAGCCGGCCAGCGAGTAGCGCAGCAAATCACCACCAGGCGCACGCCGGTCGCTGCGCCGCCCGTGGCACGGCCTGCTGGTTCGCAGCCCACTCCGCTGGCCCCGTTACGCACGCCGGTCGCTGGTCCTGGGGCCGGCGAGCATCAGCGCCGCGGATCGGCCCCCACGGTCAAGCTGCCGGCCGCCGAGGGCCGCCACGACGCCTCCGAGGACAAGGCCGCCAGCGACCTGTTCGCCGGTCTGTCCGAGGCCAAGGCCAAAGCGGATGCTGCGCCACCGATCCACCTGCCGGCACCGGCGCAGCTGCCCATACCCAAGGATATTGCCGAACAGGTCGTGCGCCTTGAGGAGCGTGGTTTCCACGTCGGTGCTGGTCGCACCGATGTGCCAGCCCAGCCGCGTCCAAGCACCGAGGGAGCCGCGCCGGCGATCAAGACCCCCGAGGTCAAGCCGGCCGAGGATAAGGCTGTCGAGATTCCCGGACAGCCGCGTAGCCAGACGGCCGAGCTCGACGACATCCTCAAGCGCATTGACGCGGTCCTCTCGGAGACCAACGCCCCGCAGTCGGAGGCGACCCTGACCGGTCAGCAGCCGGGTGGCCAGCAGACCATGCCGATGCCGCAGCAGCCGCCGACCGATCGTCACGAGCGCAAGGCCACCGACCCGAACCAACAGAAGCTGTTCTAGTCTCGCCCAACGCCCGACTCCCGGATTGCGTACCACTCCCATGCTGCGACTGCTGGCCTTCCTTGTGTTGTTCGCCTGTGCCACGGGTTGTGCCCATCGCGATCCGCTGAACCCATTCGTCGTCCCCATGGCGGAGAAGCCCCTCCCGTGACCGTTTCCGTCGAGATCGCAGCCCGTTCGATCCGTCTGGTCGCGATCGAGGATGGCGTGATCACCGAACTCAAGACCATGCAGCTGGAGGCCGGGGCCGATCCGGTGCAGCTGCTGCCCGGTATGCTGCCGGCCAAGGCCGGCGGAGTGCGCGTCCTGCTCGCCACCGAGGACGTGCTGGTGCGCATGATCGTACAACCACCCTGCCCGCGTGACCGGCTCGAACGGCTGATGGCTTTCGAACTGACCGGCGGTGGCGAGGCCGACGCCCCGCTCGCCGACTGGTTGGTCGTGCCCGGCTTCGGCTCCGGCGACTTCCGTGTCCTCGGCCTGGCGGTGAAGCGCGGCCTGGTTCAGCGCCTGCAGCAGGCGATGGCCCTGGCCGGCGCCCGGCTGGAGGCGGTGACACATCCGGCGGTTGGCCTCTACCACGCCTGGCGCCTGGCTGGCGGCATGGGCGATGCCCTGCTCGCCGACATCGGCGGCACGGCCACCCATGTCGCGATCATCCGCCAGGACGAACTCGCCCTGGTACGCACCCTGCCACTGGGCATGGGCACGCTGGTCGAGCAGGTTGCCGAGTTGCGCGGCCTGCCGCCCGCCGAGGCGGCGCGCCTGGTCTCGCAGCTGCGCGCCTCCAGCCCCGAGGAGTTGCAGCATCTGGTGAAGCGTCAGGCCGGCCAGATCGCGGTGGCGATCTCTGGGGCGATCAAGTTCGCCAAGGCCCAACTGCAGATCGACGACTGGCAGCCCACCGCAATCGCCCTGGCCGGCGCCGGCGCCCAGGTGCACGGCTTCGCCGATGCCGTCAGCGAGCGCGCCGGGCTGCCAGCCAAGCCGTTCAATCCCTTCGCTCCGTTGCGTTGCAGCCTGCCTGCCGAGCGCATGGATACCCTCGCCGCCCTGCCTAGCCCGTGGTCGGCGGCGATCGGTGCGGCTGCGGCCAAGCCGCTGCTCGACGCCATCGCCGACCAGCGTCGCGCCGCCGCCCGCTTCTGGGCCACCGACGGTATTCTGCGGGTCGCGGTAGCCTTTGCCGCCGTCCTGGTCCTGGCCGCCATTGCCGTGCAGGAGGTCGGGATCAACCGTGCCCTTGCCGACAGCGAGCGGCTTGGCGGCGAGCAAGGCCTGGTGCCGCGCGCCGAGCGCGAGCTCGCCGGCATCGCCAAGCTGGAGGCGCAACGCGCACGCGACGCCGGTCGCATCGCCTGGCTGGACAGCGAGCACCGCTCTGGCCGCATCGCCAGCGAAGTGCTCGCCGCCGTCGCCTCGCTGCAGCATCCGGAGAACTGTCCGGTGGCCCTGACCACCTACCGCGTCCGTCGCGGCACCGGCATGGTGACGGTCGAACTCGAGGGCTATGCCCAGAGTGCTGGCCGGCTGCGCACCAGCGATGTGCTGCACGCCTTCGAGCAGGGCCTGCGTTCCGCCTATCCGCCGATCAGCGCCATCGAAGAGCGGCCGCGTCCGATCGATCGTGACAAGCAGCAGTTCCACCTGGTGCTGACCCTGCCCGACCAGACGCCGTGAGCGACCAGGCCGAGCGGGTCCGCCACGAACTCGCCCGGATCCTGCCGCCGGAGGTGGCCGAAGTCCTGCTGCCGGCACTGCGCCTGCGCATTTCCGCTGGACGCCTCTACGCTGTGCTGCCTAACCGCCTGTGGCTGGACGCCTTCCGCCAGGTGGCCAATGCGGCGGTCGAACGTGCTGCCCTCGCCGCCGGCCTGAGCCTGTCGGTGGCAGCGCGTGATGACGCCGCTGTCGAGTTTGCCCGCACCCTCGACGGTTTTGCCGAAGATCCGGGCAACCAACTCGCCCTCGCCGCCTGCCGCCTGGTGGTGCGTGAACCGGGACTTGGGCACAACCCGCTGTATCTGCACGGACCAGCCGGCACCGGCAAAAGCCACCTGGTGGCCGCCGTCGCCAGCGAGTTCGGTGCCACCGCCGGGGAGGACGGGGCGGCACTGTGCAGCGGCGACGAGTTCGTCGCCAGGTGGGCCCAGGCCCTGGCCGGGCGCGAGGCGCATCCGCTCAAGGATCTGGTCCGCTCGGCTGCGCTGCTGGCGTTGGACGGCGTCGACGCCCTGGCTGGCCGGCAGCTGGCCCAGGAGCAGTTCTTCCTCCTGGTCAACGAGGCCCTGGAACGTGGCCAGCAGGTGCTGGTGTCCGGTCGCGTGCCACCGCATCTCCTCCCCGATTTCGAGGAGCGCCTGGCCACCCGGTTGGGCTGGGGCCTGAGCGTCGCCCTCGAGCTGCCGCTGCTGGAGACGCGCATTGCCGTGCTCCGTCGGCTCAGCCAGACGGCAGCCGAGATCGATCCCGGCGAATTGGCGACCATGGTCGAGACCTGGGCCGCTGACATGCACGCCGTTGCGGAATTGGCCGCCCGTCTCGAACTCGGCGAGCGTCCGGGCGTCGGTGGCGAGGACGTCAGCTTCGATCGTATCCTCAAGTCGGTGGCGGTGCGCTACGGCGTCCGTTCCGGCGACATCACCGGAGCCGGCCGCACCCGCCAGGTGATGCTGGCCCGGCAGGCGGCCTTGCTGCTGGGACGGCGCCTGACCGGCCACGCCCTGGTCGCCCTGGGCGGCATGGTCGGCGGCCGTGACCACTCGACGGTCATGTACGGCATCCGCCAGGCCGAGGAGCGCGCCGCCAGGGACCCAGCGTTTGTGCAGGAGTTGGCCGAGATAACATGGGATGTGAGGGGCTGACCTGGGAGCGCGGGCCGCTGGCCCGCGCGTCCCCCCGGCCGGCCCGGCCGGGCGTGCATTGCGAGGCCTTGTCTCAGGGGCTCCGCCCCCGCGGCCCTGCGGGCCTGCCCCCACGGGCTGGTAAGAGC
>JBBREK010000269.1:0-5143 GCA_038203025.1 Planctomycetota bacterium | reverse complement strand
ACCCGAGGGCGAGCGGTCGGCGATGGCGACAGCATGGATGGCACCGAAGCGCGGTCGGCTGGGACTGGTGCGCGACCAGGCACCAAGTCGCTCGGTCAGCTCATCGGCGGTGATCGCCGCCCGCCATTGCTGGTGGGTGCGCGTCCAGCCCAGGCCGCGCGCGCCTTCGACGCTGGCCGGGTCGTCGACCGCGCGGCTGAAACTGGCCAGCGGCGTCCGCCCGTCAGGCAGCATGGCGGTGGGCCAGAGCATGGCGCTATCTTCGGTGCGACCGCCCGAGCAGGCGTGGAAGCGGGCGAGGATCGCCTGCCCGTCGTGGACCAGTAGTTCGCCGCGCGTGCGGGTGATAGCGGCGGCGACCTCGGCGCTGGGCGGTTCGGCGCCGTCGTAGGCAATATCGGCGGTACCGCGCAGCAGCTGCCAGGCTTCGTCTGGGCGGGACTGCCAGCGCGCGGCGGCGTAGCTGCGGGCGACGATGGCTTGGGCGGCCAGCGCCTCCACCGGCCAGCGCGGATGCATCTCGGCCGGCAGCACGCCGGCCAGCCAGGTCTCCAGGCCGACCAGCTCGATGACCTCGACGCTGTCGCGGTTGCGCGCCAGTCGCAAACGGCCCTGGCAGTTGACGCCGTCGACGCTGAAGGTACGGCCAGAGCCGGTTGGACGCAGCTCGGCCAGCGGCCCGGCCAGACTACGGGCGGCGAGGCTGAAGCCGTCCCCGGCGGCGGCGATGTCGAGCATGCCGGCTGGCAGCTCGCGACCGTCGGGCAGGCGATGCGCCTGCAGCAGGCGGATGCGCACGCTGGTGCCGCGCAGCATCATCACACCCAGCTCGGGTTCGTGGTCGAGGGCCGGCCAGGCTGGACGTGCGGCTGGCGCGGGGGTACGCGCCGTGGCGGCCGGCGGGGCCACTGCTGGCGGTCGTGGCGCGTACACCGACCCGGCGGGCGGTCCGGCCGGTGGTGCGATGGCGGTCGAGCGCATGCACGCCACCAGCGACAGCAGGACCAGCGTGATGGTGATCGCCCGGATCATGCCGGCACCTTGGTCGTCCAGCCGTCCACTGCCAGCGCCACATCCGGCGCCAGGCGCGCCGCCCAGTCGGCGAAGCGCACCTCCGGCCCCATGTGCATCAGCACCGTCCGGCGCGGCCGCAGCCGGGCGATCACCGCCATCGCCTCGTCCCAGCACTGGTGGGTGGGATGCGGCGCATCGCGCAGCACGCCCAGGGCCAGCAGGTCGAGATCCTGCAACAGGGGGTCGCAGTTGGCGGGCAGCGTCTTGACGTCGGTGCAGTAGGCCATGCGTCCACAGCGGAAGCCGGTGGTGCGTCCGGCCGGACCGTGGCTCATGGCGAAGGGGGTGACGGACAGGCCGGCGATCACCGTGCTGACGTCGTCGTCCAGGGCCACGGTGCGCAGCGCCGGTTTGCTCAGGGCGTAGGTGTCGACGCCGCCGCCGAAGCAGTAGGGGAACATCGCACGCAGGGCGGCGAGGTGCTCCTGGGCGCCGTACAGGTCGATGCCGTCGCCGCGCATCAGCCGATTGAGATGGCGGAGGTCGTTGATGCCATGGCAATGGTCGGCGTGGTCGTGCGTCTGCAGCACGCCGTCGCAGCGCAGGATGCTGCGGGTCGGGTAGCTGTGGCCGTCCCAGTCGCGGTAGGGATCGGTCATCTGGTGGGCCAGATCCGGCCCGCAATCGAATAGCAGCACCTGACCGTCAGGGCCGCGCAGGAACGCTCCGGATCGCCGGCGGCGGTCACGCGGATCGTCGCTCCACCAGTCCGGCACGCCCCACATCGGACTGCCATGACTGGTGCCGCAGCCGGTGATGGTGAACTCCCAGTCGGGCATGGCCGCAGCATGGGTTGCCGGCCGGCGGTGCCATGGTGGCGGCGCCGAGCCTCGCCATAGCCTGCCCACCCATGCGCCCCCTGGTCGCCCTCGATCTTGACGGAACCCTGCTTACCGAGGAGTCCGTGCTGACCGCCGGCCACGAGCGCGCAGTGCGCGAACTGCAGCACGCGGGCTGCCACATCGCCATCGTCACCGGTCGGCCGGTGCTGATCACCGCAGCGATCTGGAAGCGCCTGGGCCTGACCACGCCGCTGGTGTGCTTCAACGGCGGCTGGGTCGGCTTTCCCGGCCAGCCGGCCATGGCCTGCCTGCGTCTCAGCGAGGACGACACCCGCGACATCCTCGCCCAATTGCGCGGCCGCGACGGCGTCGCCTGCGGCTATCCCGACGAGAAGAGCTGGTGGATGGACCGCCTGGCCATGGAGACCGCCGGCTGGCCAGCGAAGTACGGCACCACCATCGAAATCCGTCCCGAGGACTTCACCCCGTGGAAGGGGCCGAGCTTCAAGGTCATGTACGTCGCCGACCCGGCGCTGACCCCGGGCATCGTCAGCGATCTGCGCGAGCACTTCCGCAGCCGCTTCCACGTTGTGCTCAGCCAGCCCGACCGTCTGGAGATTCTGCCCAAGGGCATCAGCAAGGTGTGGGGCCTGTCCAAGCTGGCTGCCCTGTTGGGCGTCGAGCGCGCCGACGTCTGGTCGGTGGGCGATGCCGAGAACGATCTGGAGATGGTCGCCTGGGCCGGCCACGGCTGCGCCATGGGCCACGGCCCCGAGAAGCTGCTGCGCGTCGCCCGCCACGTCCTGCCCGGCATCCATGCCCGCGGCCTGTGCGCCTTGCCGTCGCTGATGCGGCTGTGGTATGCCGGGGATTGATGGTTACGCGAAATGACCGGTTGATTGCGCAATGCCGGGATCGCCCGCCCTGTCAGGGGATAGGATCCAGGCATGGAAACGCGCATCAATCAGCATAGTATACTGGCGGATGGGTCCGCCATGCGTCTATCAACTTTTCGGCGTGGTTTCAGCCTGATCGAACTGCTGGTTGTCGTTTCGATCATCGCGATCCTGGCGTCGCTACTGCTGTCTGGGATGTCGCTGGTGCGGACGGCGGCTCGGGCGGCAGTCTGCGCCACGCACATGCGCCAGTTGGCGATGTGTGTTCAGGCCTATGCCCAGGACAACAGCGGTCTGCTGCCGTTCACCCAGGCGGTGGTCAGCGAGAACGGGGCACCCACCTTCAAAACCTGGCCGATCCACCTGCTGTTGGATTACGCCCGCGAACGTTCCGACACCCTCGGCTGGGGTACCGGCCAAGGCGAGGACAGCAACGCTGCCCGGGGGATCTACCACTGCCCAGGCAGCCGGCTGATCGGCGGGGCCTTCTCCGACTTCGGCATGAACAGCCATGTGTTCCCTGACAACAGCAACGGCTGGAATATGGCCATGGCTTGGTGGAATCCTGGACTACGCACCATCTCCAATCGGACCTACCTGTTCGCTGACAGCTGGAATCCCGCCACTGCGCAGAAGTCGGACACCGTCAACGGTACGCGGGTCAACTACCGTCATGGCGGGGCGGCCAACGTATTGTTCATCGACGGCCATATCGAACGCCTGCGACCCGAGCAGGTCCCTGCGGCGGAGTTCCTCGGCTCGTTCAAGGCCGGCACCAATCCGGACAAGTGGGTTGGACGGTTCCGCATCCCCTGGGGCAGCGAACCCTGACGGTCTTCCGTCACCTCAGGGGCATGGTACGCTGAACGGGTGACGAAAAGTGCCACGGCTGTCCGCAACGGCTCCTCTGGCCGAGTCCGTGTCGGCATGGTGATCCATCCGGGATCGGCCTGCTTCCACCGCATCATCGAGGGATTCGCTGACGCGGCCGCGGGACACGGCGAGTGGGATGTGCGCTGGGACTTTGTCACTGAATCTGTCGTTTCCCGACTGCCGGTGCTGACCGTGTGGAAGCCGCAGGTGGTGGTGTGTGCGGTCGCTGCGGCACTACCAGCCTGCCAAAAGTTGGGCTGTCCGGTCATCGGCATGGGGACGATCGCCAGTCCCGAGCGGGCGGTGCTTGACGAGGTCGCGATCGGCCGCCTCGCCGCCGACCATCTGCTTGAGCGCGGACTCCGGCGATTGGCGACTTTCGCGCCGGGCGCTCTCTCCGGCCGTTCCTGGTGGGGGGTGCGCGCCCAGGGATTCGTTCGCCGCGCTCGCGCCAGCGGCGTCGATCCCATCCTGTTGCCCGGACAGCCAGAAAGCGACCCCGCCTGGATCGAGGCCTTCATCGCCCGGCTGCGCGAGGATCCGGAACCGATCGGCATCTTCGCCGGGAACGACCATTTCGGCCGCGTCGTCGCCCAGGCTTGCCAGGATCATGGACTGCCGGTTCCCGACCGGGTTGCCATCATCGGCGCTGATGACGATCCCTGGATGTGCCTGCTATCGGCAACCGCCCTGTCCAGTATTGCCGTACCGCATCGCGCCTTGGGTGCCGAGGCGGCCCGTCTGGTCGCGCGTCGACTATCTGATCGCGATGGACCGCCGCGTGAGGTGGCCCTGGCGCCTGACGGCGTGATGGTCCGCCGGTCGACCGCGGTCGCTGCCGTGCTGGATCCGCTGGTCGGAGCCGCCATGAGCTGGATCGACGCGCATGCCACCGATGCCATCCGGGTGGAGGGCCTGGCCAGGCACCTCGGCTGCAGCCGGCGTACCCTGGAGCTGCGCTTCCGGCGGGCCACCGGCGAGTCGGTGCTGACCGGCATCCAGCGTGTCCGGGTGCGTCGTGCCGAGGTTGCGCTGCGGCAGCCCGGCCGCGGCTTGGAGCAGGTGGCCCGGCTCTGCGGGTTCGCCAGCCAGACCCGCTTCACCGCCGTCTTCCGTGAGATCACCGGCCTGACGCCGGCTGTCTACCGCGACCGGCTGACCCAGGCTTCCTGAGGTTTCAGCCTAGAAAACGCAGATGACCAGGAGGACCAGAGATACCAGAGATACCAGAGATACCAGAGATACCAGAGGCAGAGGTAGGATTGTATGGCTCGCGAACAGATCCTCCAATGGGTGATACTGTCGTCGCTGCACAAACCCTCCCCACTCTGGTCACTCTGGTCACTCTGGTGCTCAGTGTGAATCCCGTTGGCGATTTGTAACTACTCAGCCGGGGCCCCGTCGCGCAGCGATGGGGCGGGCGTCGAGTGGTGGTGGGCGGATATACTGGGCGAAGCCCATCCGCCCACGGTTTCGCAGCCGTGCGACGAAACCGAGCCGCGACAAAGATACTACCAC
>JBBREK010000268.1:0-5159 GCA_038203025.1 Planctomycetota bacterium | reverse complement strand
CCCGGACCAGTGACCCTGACGTCGGGAATCCCAACGTAGTAATGCGTAAAGCTGCGCTCACCCAGCGGCGGGATGGTGTCGGTGGTGTCGACCAGGCACGAACCGACGATGCTCCATGACAGCGTGCTGTAATGCAAGGTGATAGTCTCGGTGGTGTCGTTCTTCACCGACACCTGGATCGACGCACCAGCTTCCCACTGCTCTTCGGTTTGGTGGCGGTGTTCACCGCCCAAGTCTATGGCCAGGAGCCAGGGCCATTGATACTCTTGGCCACGGTGGTCACCGCTGCCGCAATTGGAACTGTAGCGGCCGACGGATCGCCAGCCGCTACAGCTGTCCTCTTCGCCCCGGTTGCAGCGGTTGCAGCGGTGGCCGGACTGCCCGCAACCCCCGGCATCGCGATCATCATCGCCCTGGCAGTGCTGCTCGACCCCCTGGTCTCACTGCTCTACGTCCTCGGGCCAAGCGCTTGCACAGCGCTGCTGAACCGGAACGCACCGCTCACTCCCGCGCCGCATCCGATCGAGGCGTACCGCACAACATTGGGTTGACCCGGATCAACCGGTCCAGGCGCGCCATAAACCACAGGGCTAGTAGAAATCGATCGAATTGGTCAGACCTCCGACAGGGGGGATTCAAGATGCTTGCTAACTCAATTGTCTCCTACTAGCCTGCGTCTTCGGTGTTCGCATGATCGACATAGCAGCCTTTGCCGCGCCCTTCCCAGGAGCCGCTCCTGCCGGAACCGATCTGGAGTATGATCCGGAACTGGTCGCGCTTGAGGAGGCTCTCACCAATCCGACCCAGACGGAACCTGATTGGCGGAGCATCCGCCAACAGGCTTTGGCGCTGCTCGAACGGGGCCACCACCTGCGGGTCACGGTCTACCTCGCCCTGGCTGAACTGGGTTGCAATGGATTGCCCGGTCTGGCCGACGGCCTTGGCCTGCTGGCCGCCCAGGTGGAACAGCGTTGGCAGACCATACAGCCCCGCCTTGATCCAACCGAGGGCAACGACCCCACCGAGCGGATCAACATCCTCGCCGCCATCTCGCCGCCGCCTGCCGCCTACCAGGACCCGCTCTGCTTCCCGCAACGCCTGCAGCGCACGCCATTCATCAACTCGCGCCGGCTGGGTGCGCTCGATCTACGTACCGTGCAACTGGCCGCCGGCGAACTGTCTCCTGCCGAGGGCGAGACCAGACCATCCGCCACCTTGGTGAAGGGCATCCTCGCCGATGCGCCTTCCGAGGAACGGGAGCGTGCCCTCACCGCCGCCCGTTCAGCACGCACCTCCGTCGCCGCCATTCAGGCTGCGGTTGCGACGGCAGCCGGACCCGGTCGAGGTCTCGATCTCTCGCGCCTCGACGCCCTGCTACGCCGCATCGCCGACATCCTGGCCGGCGAAAGCGCGTCAGCACCAACTGTTGCAAACACCGCTCCCGGCCAGGCCGCGGCACCCGAGATCACGGCTGTGCCCGCTGGCGAGTGCGCCAACCGCCAACAGGCGCTGGGCGCAATCGAACGCGCGATCCGCTACTACGAGACCCACGAGCCCGGGCACCCGGCACCACTGCTGCTGCGCCGCGCTCGCCGTCTGGCGTCGTCCTCGTTCGCCGAGTTGCTGCGCGACCTGGTGCCAGAGTCGGTCGACAAGGCCGGCATCATCTTCGGTCGCGACGCCTTCGCCGACGAGGCGAAAGCGACCTGATCACCACACCGACATACCCCCGACAATGGAGGCTCCCTTGGCCAGCGGACAGAAATTCATCGCACAGAATCGAGCACCACGCGTACAGATCGAATACGACGTCGAACTGCTCGGTGCCGAGAAGAAGGTCAATCTCCCCTTCGTGATCGGCGTCATGGCCGACCTGATGGGCAATCCGGCCGAGGCCCCACCCGACGTCGACCAGCGCGCCTTCCTTGAAGTCGACAGCGGCAACCTCGACGAGCGCATGAAGAGCATGAAACCGCGCGCGGCTTTCACCGTGCCCAACGTCCTCACCGGCGAAGGCAACCTGGCCGTTGATCTGAGCTTCCAGAAGATGGAGGACTTCGCCCCTGACGCGATCGCGTCCCGGGTCGATGGTCTCAAGGAACTCCTCGAAGCACGCAAGCAGCTTGCGAACCTGATGTCCTACATGGACGGCAAGAGCGGCGCCGAGGATCTCATCAACCGGCTGCTCGCCGATCCAGCCCTGCTCAAGACCCTGGGCGAGCGCGCCAAACAGCAGGAACCGACCAAGGGAAGGACGTGAACATGAGCGACGCAGCCAAATCCCTGTCCCCCCAGGGCCAGCCGATCGAGGTCTCGGATTTTGAAGCCCTGCTCTCGAAGCAGTTCAAACCCAAGAGCGAAGAGGCGCAGAGCGCCGTGGCCAAGGCGGTCGACACCCTCGCCGCCCAGGCCCTGCAGAACGCCACGCTGATCAGCGGCGATGCGCTGCGCTCGATCGAGGCGATGATCGCCGAGATCGACCGCAAGCTCTCCGCCCAGCTCGACCTCATCCTCCACAATGATGCCTTCCAAAGTCTCGAAGGTGCCTGGCGCGGCCTCAGCTATCTGGTCAACAACGTCCAGACCGGCAGCGACCTCAAAGTCCGCGTCCTGCCGATCTCCAAGAAGGAGCTGGGCAAGACGACGAAGAAGTTCAAAGGCACCAGCTGGGATCAGAGCCCGCTGTTCAAGAAGCTCTACGAAGACGAGTACGGCACTCCCGGCGGCGAGCCCTATGGCTGCCTGGTCGGCGACTACTACTTCGACCACACCGGACCTGACGTCGAGATCCTGCGCGGCATGGCCCAGATCGCCGCCGCCAGCCATGCGCCGTTTATCTCGGCCACCGACCCATCGATCCTCAACCTGGATTCGTGGAAGGACCTCGCCAACCCGCGCGACATCGCGAAGGTGATGGGCACGCCGGAATATGCCGCCTGGCGCGGCTTCCGCGACAGCGACGACAGCCGTTACGTAGCCCTGACCATGCCTCGCGTCCTCGCCCGGGCACCGTACGGCGCGTCCACCAATCCGGTGGATGGCTTCGCCTACGAGGAGCAGACCTCGGGCGGAGACAGTGCACGCTATAGCTGGATGAACGCGGCCTACGCCATGGCCGGGAACACCGCCCGCGCCTTCAAGCAGTACGGCTGGTGCGCTGCGATCCGTGGCGTCGAAGGCGGAGGCGCGGTCGAAGGGCTGCCCACCCACACCTTCCCCACCGACGACGGCGGCACGGCGATGAAGTGCCCGACCGAGGTGGCGATCACCGATCGCCGCGAGGCAGAACTGTCAAAGAACGGGTTCCTCCCGCTCTGCCACTGGAAGAACACTGATTACGCCGTGTTCCTTGGCGGCCAGACCGCGAACAAGCCCAAGGAGTACGACAACGCCGACGCCAGCTCGAACGCATCGCTGTCGGCCCGTCTGCCCTACATCTTCGCCAGCTGCCGCTTCGCCCACTACCTCAAGTGCATCGTGCGCGACAAGGTAGGCAGCTTCAAAGGGCGCGCCGACATGGAGACCTGGCTTTCCGACTGGATCGCCAACTTCGTGACCAGTGACCCGACCTCGAGCCAAGAGGTCAAGGCGCGCTACCCGCTCGCCGAGGCCAAGGTGGTGGTGGAGGACGTCGAGGGCAACCCCGGCTTCTACAACGCCCGTTTCCACCTCCGTCCGCATTATCAGCTTGAAGGGCTTACCGCCTCGCTGCGCCTGGTCACCCGTCTGCCTGGAGCCGGCGCTTAGGCCACGGAGCACCATCGTCCCATCGCCGTTCCCGTCTGCAGGTCGGCGATTGGGCATGACCATCCTTCGCAATCACTAGGAACGCCGCCGCGGGCAGCCCGTGGTACCGGCTTCTTACTCACCATCCGTTTTAGGAGTCCGCCATGTCTTTCCCAACCATCAAGGCCTTCATCAAGCTTGACGCCATCGACGGCCAGAGCACCGATGACAAGCACAAGGGCCAGATCGACGTCGTCCGCTACTCCTACGGCGGTGCCCAACCCACCGTCCGTGCCAGCCACGGCGGAGCCCGCACCGGGGCCGGAGTCACGGTCGACCGGTTCACCTTCACCCACTTCCTCGACAAGGCCTCGCCCAACCTGTTCAAGGCCCTGTGCACCGGCAAGCCGATCGCCAAGGTCGCCTTCGAACTCTGCCGCAGCACCGGCGGCGACTCTTCGCCCTATCTGACCATCACCATGGAGGACGTGGTGGTGTCGGCGGTAAAGAACGGCGAGATGCTCGAAGACAGCGTGATCCCGGCCGAGACGGTCGAACTCGACTTCGGCAAGATCACCATCAGCTACACCGAGACCGACCCCAAGACCGGCTCCAAGGGGGGCAAGGTCGAATACGGCGCCGACGTCATCGCGCAGAAGTACTGAGATAGCGTCATCGTGACTGCGATCCCATCCGGGGCCGTAGTCCGGATGTTGCACGTCGTCAGGAGAGCGCATGGACGTAGAGGCATTGATCAAGGCAGGCCGTCTGCAGGAGGCCTGGCAGGCCCTGGCCGGGCTCATCCGTGCCGAGCCCGGACGCGCCGATCTGCGTCGCAGCGCCTTCCGCCTCCTGGCGGTGCGCGGCGAGTGGAAGCGGGCTGCCGACCAGCTGGACATCGCACTCCGCAGTTCCCAGGGCCCCGAAGCGATGCTCGATCAGGTGCAGCGCCGCCTGCTCGGTTGCGAGGCGCTGCGCCGTGAGGTCTTCGCCGGCCAGCGCACTCCAATGGTGCTGGGCGAACCGGCACCCTGGATCGCACTCCTGGTCCAGGCCTTGGTCCCCGCGGCGCAGGGTCGCTGGGCCGAGGCGCGTAGTCTGCGCGAACGCGCTCTGGTCGATGCCCCCGCCAGTAGTGGCACCCTGGACGGAACCCCCTTCGCCTGGATCGCCGACGCCGACGCCCGTCTCGGGCCAGTGCTCGAAGCCGTGGTCGAGGGCGGTTATTGTTGGATCCCATTCGATCGCCTGCGCTCGCTCAGCGTCGACCCGCCGCAAGACTTGGCAGATATGGTCTGGGCCACCGCCCGCCTGACCCTGGTCACGGGCGGCGAGATCGGTGCCGCCATTCCGGTGCGCTATCCCGACAGCGAGACGGCCAGCGACGCCCTTGCCCTAGCCCGGCGCACCGAATGGCAGGATCGCGGCGAGGG
>JBBREK010000267.1:0-5199 GCA_038203025.1 Planctomycetota bacterium | reverse complement strand
GTCCGCCGCTGGCGCACATCGCCTTGGCAGCCGGGCAGCATCTCGGCCTCACCGTCTGGCGCGGCCGGTACAATTGGTACGGCGGTGGGGTGCTGGATCGGGTGGCCGTGGCAGCGGTTCCCTGACGTTCCTCCGCGTCGGTGGCCACATCCAAGCCCTGGGCGGGCCGCCCAGGGCGACGGTCGGCCGGGCCGGCCGCGCTCCCAGGGTGGACAGTGCTGCGGTGGATCCGCCCGGTCACGGCTTGCGGCGGCAGGCTGGTCGTCGGATCGACCAGCTTGGCGTCGAGTTGGCGGAGCAGCGCGGCGATCAGTTCGGCATCGGGCAGATCGATCAGCGTCCAGGTCATATGGATTGGATGCCGCGGGGCATTGCCGAGGACGGCGATTTCGCAGTCGCGCCCGGGCTCGAGGCCGCGGCGGAGGGCGGCGATGGTCACGGCCTGGGCGACCTCGTGGCCGTAGCAGGCCAGGCCGGGGCGTCCGCCGCTGGCCAGCCAGTCGGCGCAGCGACCGGGTCCGTCTTCCCAGCTGCCGTCGAGCAACTGCGTCGGCACCCCCAGCTCGTGTGCCGCGCCGGTAAAACCGCGCCAGCGATCCACCTCGCTGAAGTGGCCACTGCCGTGCAGCAGGTCGTGGGCGAAGTCGGCATAGGCGAAGGCGCCGCAGCCGCGGGCCGCCAGGTCACGCAGGGCCAGGCCGCCGTGTCCGAGTTCGTCGGGATGCACGCAGTCGGTCTCGCGTCGGGCATTCAGCCAGACGGCGGGAGCCGGATGCGAGCTGATCGCCGCTTCAAGCTGTAGCGGGATCTGGCTGCTGTAGGCGATAATGAAGCCGTCGCAGGCGACCTGGCCAAGCACGGTTGGCAGTTCCGCCTCAGCGGCCTCCGGCAGTACGCTGAGGCGCAGCCCGAAGCCGCGTGCGGCGAGCCCGCGCTCCATCTCCACCAGTTGCGACATCGGCACCTGACTGCGGTGGACGCGTTCGCTCAGAAGCAGGGCGATGGTGCCTGTCCGCCCCTGACGCATGGCCCGGGCAGCACTGCTGACCCGGTAGCCGAGCAGGTTGGCGGCCCGCAGGACGCGTTGGCGGGTGGACGGCTTGAAGCGCCCGGCCCTGGTGCCCCCGAGGATGTGGCTGACGGTCGCGGTCGACAGTCCGCAGCGCTTGGCGACGTCGCGTAGGGTCGGGGCGCTGGAGCGGACCGTCTCCGCGGCTGGATCTCCTGGCATCGGCACGTCGGCTGGCATGGGCCCCAGGATAGGATGGGCCCAAGTCGTTACAACGTCGTTATTTAACGACGTTGTAATTCACGCATAGTATTATATTGAAACGAGTTGCGCGCTTGATATATCGTAGCTATGCGTGCGGCCTTCTCGCTCATCGAACTGCTGGTGGTGATCGGCATCATCGTGGTCCTCAGCGGTCTGTTGCTGGCGACCATACCGCTCGTGCTCGATCTGGCCCGCTCTACCGCGTGCCGTGCCCACCTCCGGCAACTCGCCCTGGCGCATGCCGGCTATCTTGCCGATTGGAATGGCGTACTGCCGGCGCATGTCATCTTCGACCGGCGGGCTGGCGCCATTCCGCAGACGTTCTGGTTCGAGGCACTTCTACCCTACGCCGACATCGATGAGACCTCTGGCGACGGCCGGAATTACAAGGTGCTCGCTGGACGGCGGACCGTCTTTCGTGGCTGCCCACTGTGGAAGGACACGACCAACGGGGGCCTCATCGGCTACGGACGCAACTACCAGCTGCTTCGTCTGGATAATAACCAAAGTGATTCTGTCAACATCGCAGCGGACGGCACGGTTACCAGGGCGATCACCTACGTGGACGCGCGGCTGGATCGCAGGTCCAACCGCATCCTGTTCGGTGATTCGGCCAATCGTAACCTGCGGGTTTCGGACAATCCACCGTATGTCCTGACGGAAGGTGCTCCAAGGCGCCACCGCAAGAGCGCGAACTACGCCATGGTCGATGGCCGAGTGATGGCGCTGACCCCGGTCGATGCCGCCGGCATGCTGGCCAATCCGGCCACTGCCCAATGAACAACAAGGACGTCATCATGTCTGCCAGCGGTGGCTATCTCCTGCTCCTGCTGGCGCTGTCGGTGGGGGGCGCAGCAGCCGACTCGGCACCGCTTATTTTCCGCGATTTCACGCATGGTGACAGCCTTGAGGTGAAGGCCAGTTTGCCAGGCTACAGCCCATCCTCGATCGCCTATGGCGACGCGGACGGTCAACGCGTGCTGATGGTGTCGATCTGCGGTGTCGCCTGGGGGGAGTTACTGCTGCCACCGGTGATCCTCGATCCGGCGCGAACCTATCGGCTCGATGCGGAACTGCGTTGTGTCGGTCAGGTCGAGCAGTTCGCGTTCGAACTGCCCGGCGTTGGCGGCTTCGCCTGGCCGGCGTCGCCGGAATGGCGGCACCAGAGCATCCAGTTCAAACCGGCCAAGGCGGGAACCCTGGATCGCTGGAGCACGCGGTTCCGCGGCAACGGCACCTTGCAGGTGCGTCGTCTATCGCTGTCGGCGCAGGATGACTTCGTCGTTCCGCCAGCGCCGGCTGGCGATCGCGGTGAGCTCCTGCCGAATCCCAACTTCGTCCTCGGCCGGTTTGGCTGGGTGCTGGGCTGGAATCACGAGAAGCGCGAGCTGTCGCCCGAGGCCTTCGGTGTCTTCGACGCCGGTGTCGGCTGCTGGCGTCTGCCCAAGGGATATGGCGTCGTCGAACTGTTCCCCACGACCACCCTCGATCTGAGCTATGGCAAGACCTATACGCTGAGCGTCGATGCCGATATGCCGGTGCACGTGGTCCTGCGCCGGGGCGACACCGTCGAACACGAATGGCGTCTGCCTGCGGTCAGCGGGCCGGCAACAGCTGACTTCGTCCTTGTGCCGCCGACCACGGGCTTCCTCGATGCCGCCGGTGGTGGGGTGCGCCACCTGCTGGTCGACACCACCGGACCCGGGGTGGTCCGGCGTCTCAGCTTGTGCGAAGGGGCGGCTGTGGCGGCCCCCGTGTCATCGGCGGTGGAGTTCGTCGGCTGGCCGGATCCGCTGAATCGCCAGGGCCGGGTCGGACGTCCGTTGCCGTTTCGGGTCCGTGCGACGCCTGCCGAGACCAGGATCACGGGTCGCCTGGTAGTCTCCGACCAGCATGATCGTCCGATCGCCGAACAGCCGCTGAACCTCGGCCACCTGGACGATGGGAGCTGGGGAGCTGATGGGGTGCTGCCGCCGTTGCCCGCTGGCTGGTACGAGGTGCGCCTGGAACTGCCTGGCAACGGCGTGCGGGCCCTGCGCCGAGCCTGCGTGGTGCTGCCGGATCTCGATCTGGTGGCCAAGGGGCGCAGCCTGGGCGTGCGGCAGGTTGGGTACTTCAGCCGCGAGAACCGCTTCGGGACCCAGAAGTGGCGCATGCGTCTGGTGCCGGCCCGGGTCGAGGAACTGGCCGATATCGGCTTTGGGCTCGCCAAGGTGTTCAACGGCTGGGGAGCTTGCGAGCCGATCGAAGGGCAGTGGACCTGGGGGAACCAATCGGAGATCCAGACGTTGACGACGCTGGGCATCCAACCCCTCCTGGTGCTGTCCTATCCCCCGGACTGGGCCGCCGTACGCAAGGTGCCCAAGGACTGGGATCGCTGGAGCGATGCGGTGAAGCGTATGGTCAGGCATTTCCGCGGCCTGGTCGACACCTACGTCGTCGCCAACGAACCGGATCTCGAGCGCATCCCGGTTGCCGACCACAACCGCATGTGTGCTGTTGCCTACGCCGCGGCCAAGTCGGTCGATCCGCAGGCGACCATCGTCGCGGGATCGGTGACCACTTCGGGTCGCGCCTATCTGCTCGACTGCCTGCGCGCCGGGCTGCTCGACAGCTGCGACGTGATCGCCTTCCATGGTTATGTGCGGGAGCAGTCCAGCCACTTCGGTCCCGCTTCGTTCGACGAGGTGACCGTGCCGTTGCGGAACGAGATGCAGCGTCAAGGCAAGGTGCGTCCGATCTGGGACGCCGAGGCCGCCTTCGATTTCGGCATTGCTGAGGGGCTCGCGGGCACGGCTTGGTCGGAGGTCCACCTCAAGTCGATCGTGTGTCGTCAGGCTGCTGGCATTACCAGGCTCTACAGCTGGGGCGGTGGGGATGTTGGTTGGCCCGGCGGCGGGCATTTTTCGATGTACGTCGGTCAGGACCGCGCCCCGACCGTGGCGCAGGGGCTCATCGCGGTGTGGACCGCATTGCTCGGCGACGCGACCTTCGTGCGTCGGTTGGGCGACGATGCGGCCGGGGTGCATCTCTACGCCTTCCGCAGCGGCAACGGCGAGCAGGTGCTGGTCGGCTGGCGGTCGTCCGGCGAGGCCAACACGCTGATCCCGCTGCCGGACCTCGCGCCGTTACGGGCGATCGATGACATGGGCCGGCCGGCCAAGGGCGTGGCGCCCAACGGCCTTCTGCTCGATGCGTCGCTGCGCTACTTCTTGACGTGCACCAGCACCCTTGATGCACCGTTGGCCGCGAGGCCGCTGACCCCATGAAATGCCATCCGGAGAACGCCATGTTCCAACCCGCCATCATCGTACTGCTTGCCGCCGGCGTAGGTCTCGCCGCAGCCGAATCGGCACAGCTGGATCCAGCTGTCGTCACGGTCGGCGGACGGCAGGAACTGGCGCTGGGAACGTTCACGCTTCAGGCCTGGTCCAAGCGCGAAGCGTTCCCCACGCCGATCGAAGTGGTTGCGTACAGCGCAGACCTGGGACGGGTGATGATCAAAGCCCGGCCGGACGGCCTCTATCTGCACACCGATGGTCGCCAGGCCAATGCTGCCGATCAGGCGGTGTACGACCATGTCGGGTTGCTCGCCTTCACGCCAACCGCGGCGGGAACGTATACACTCAGCGGACGCATCACCCTGGTCAGTGGTGCCAAGTCCAATCCTGAAGCCACACCCTGCTCGCGTTGGGCGGTCGTGACCTACGCCGATGCAGCCCGGAACTTCACCGTCCTCGATCAAGGGGATGGCGATGCGGATGCGGTCGTGGATCTGGCTACCCGTCCGCCGCTGGCGCACATCGCCTTGGCAGCCGGGCAGCATCTCGGCCTCACCGTCTGGCGCGGCCGGTACAATTGGTACGGCGGTGGGGTGCTGGATCGGGTGGCCGTGGCAGCGGTTCCCTGACGTTCCTCCGCGTCGG
>JBBREK010000266.1:0-5203 GCA_038203025.1 Planctomycetota bacterium | reverse complement strand
TTCGGTGCGACTGGTGGAAAGCCGCATCAGTTCGAGCCGTTGCTCAGGAGTGCAGGTCAGAACCAGGGCGACACGTGGCATAGGCTGTCTCCTGCCCGCGAGGGGCTGGCGTCAGACTATACACTAGTCAATTAATGCAATCAGACACTAGCGACCTGATCGCGACCTGCGCCGTGTCTGACGGGATGATCAGTCGCGCCGCCTCATGCCATCCCGCGCGACAAGATCGATCTGGCGGTGCAGGCGTTTATCGACCGCGACTGGCCCAAGATGCCGACCCACTGGCTGTGGGTGTAGTGCTAGGCCTCGATGTCGGCAGCCGCCACGCGGCGCTGACCGGATGGAACGGTCGGCAGGTCTTCGATCTGCGGGGCTGTCTCGCCGGAGGCGACCATGCGGGCGATCAGGCGCTGGCGCATCCGCTCGACCACTGGCCGGTGCGAGGCGAGACGGATGAGATTGACCAGCTCGTAGGGATCGTGTTCGAGGTCGTAGAGGTAGCTGTCGCGGTAGAGCGCAGAGCCGGCGTCCCGCCAGCCGTCGCCCTGCGGGGCGGTGACCCCGTATTTCCAGCGGTGGGTGCGGACGCAGCGGCCGACCTCGCTCTGGCTGATCTGCACCAGCACCTCCTGTTGCCACGCGACCGGTTGCCGGCGGACCAGCGGCATCAGCGAGTGTCCGGCCATGTGCGTGGGCACCGGGATGTCGCAGGCGTCGAGCAGCGTCGGCGGCAGGTCGATCAGGCTGACCAGTTCCTCGATGCGCCCGCCGCCGCGGAACGGTCCGCCCCACAACGCCGTCGGCACGCGGATCGAGGCCTCGTGGCCGCTGCATTTCCCATTGCGGTTGCGGGTGTTGAAATGGCTGCCGTGGTCGGAAGTGAACAGGACGATGGTGTTCTCGGCCAGGCCGAGGCTGCGCAGCGCATCCATCAATCGGGCGAGCGACTCGTCGATGCGCTTTACCAGGCCCCAGTAGTCGGCCAGGCCGTGCTGGGGGCGTTCGCCGCAGGGGTGGGCGTCATCATTCAGGCTCGGCAGGCCGGCGAGATCGGGCGGCGTCCAGCGGCCCTGGTAGGGCTCGCGCAGGCCGTCCGGCGCGACGAAGGCACCCAACTCGTTCTGGGTGTGCGGTTCCAGCAGCGAGAGAAAGAGGAAGAAGGGTTCGGCCTGGTGCTCGGCAAGGAAGCGGATGCCGGCGTCGACGGTGGCGTCGACGCGGTAGCCGGGCAGGTCGACGGCGCGGTCATCTGCGTCATAGAGCCGGCAGTGGTAGGGCGAGGAGATCAGCTCGACGGCATTCGCCGCCAGCCAATGGCGGTAGCCGCCGCGGTGGCCGCGCGGCACCGGCCCGGCCGCATCCGCTCCGGCCGTCTCGTTGGCGAGGTGCCACTTGCCGATGTAGCCGGTGGTGTAGCCGGCGTCGTTGAAGCTGCCGGCGAGGGTCGGCAGGTCAGGTGGCAGGGCGATGGCGTTGCGGAAGACCCCGGTGCGGGTCGCATACATGCCGGTCTGCAGGCAGGCCCGGCAGGGGGTGCAGACGGGATTGGGCGAGAAGGCGTGAAACAGGTGCGTGCCGCGCTGGGCGTTCCGGTCGAAGGTCGGCATCAGCCCGAGCGGATTGCCATGCAGCCCCGAGCAATCCCAACGCTGAGTGTCGGTGAAGAAGACGATGACGTTCGGGCGGGGGGCTGGCATCGGGGTGTCCTCTTGTGTATTATGCCAGCATCATGAGTAGGAATCCGGCATAAGTATGGCTAAAAGATCTATGGAGTTGTCGAATCCTTCGGATCAGGGCTTCCGCCATCACGTCCTCCAGCCGGCCGTGCGCAGTGCGGCCCGGCTCGCCATCACCAACCTTGCCTGGCGCATGCGGCGTAGCGGCAGCAGCGACTATCCCATGGGCCATGCGACCTGGAGCTTCCTCCAGTTCCACGACCCGGTCGAGATCGATGGCCGGCCGTGTCCGCCCGAGACCCTGGTCGTCTACCGTCCCGGCTCGGCGATGCGCTTCGGCTCCACCGCCGGCGACTGGTGTCACACCTGGTTCCACGCCGGGGGCCCAGCGGTCGGCGGACTGCTCGCTGGGGCCCGGCTGCCATGTGATCGGCCGCTGCCGCTGGGCGATGGCCAGGCGATGGAGCGCTGCGTGCTGGATCTGCATGCTGAGCTGTCGGTGCATGCCGATCCTGATGCGGAACTGCTGGAGGCAGTGCTGACGCAGCTGGTGCGTCGGTTGGCCCGCTGCGTCGTCCCTGCACGGACCCGGCCCATCCCCGTGGCTTTCGTCGAGTGTCGCGCCTTCATCGAAGCGCACTACCACCAGCGTCTGACGCTGGCCGGGCTGGGACGGCGGGTCGGACTGAGTCCGACCCACTTCGCCAGCCGGTTCCGACGACTGTTCGGCGTCAGTCCGGTCGCCTTGGCCATGCGCCTGCGACTGACCGAGGCGGCGCAGCTGCTGCTCGATGCCAATCTCGCGGTGGGCACGGTGGCGACCCGCGTCGGCATCGATGATCCCTGCCGTTTCTCCAAGTTGTTCCGCACCCACCACGGCGTTGGGCCGCAGGCCTGGCGCAGTGCGCAATTCGGCGCTGCTTCGGTCCGATCCCGACGCGACAGCTGAATCACCATCCCAGGATCCCCATGCAGACCATCGACCTCGACCCCTTCCTCGATCGTGTGCGCGCCATCGTCGCGCGCGCCGCCCTCGCGCCCGGCCGCTATCGCCGCTATGTCCGGATCACGGGCGAGGACCGCGATGGCGCCATGAACCCCTACGGCTGCGCTGACGCCATCAATCTGCTGGCCACGCTGGGCGAGCTGCCGCGCGACCCGTCCTGGCGCCAGGCGGCGGCCGCTGCGCTCCAAGACATGCAGGACGATGACGGCCTGTTCCGCGAAGGTACCCACCACCCGATCCACTGCACCGCGCACTGCCTGGCGGCGCTGTTCCTGGTCGAGGCCGGGGCCCGGCTGCCGTTGACCGGCCTGGCACCGTACGCGACTCCGGAAGCCATTGGCGGATTTCTCGATCAACTCGACTGGGGCAACCCGTGGGGTGCATCGCACCAGGGCGCCGGCATCTACGCCGCGCTGCTGCTGGCGGGCGAAGCGACGCCGGCCTGGCAGGAGGCCTACTTCGCCTGGCTGTGGGACGAGACGGATGCCGCCACCGGCTTCTGGCGCTCTGGCCGGGTGCAGCCACTGCAGCACGGCGGCCATCTCACCCGCTTCCCGCACCTGGCCGGCAGTTTCCACTATCTGTTTAACCACGAGCACGCCCGCCGTCCGCTGCGTCATCCCGAGGCCTGGATCGACACCTGCCTGGCGATCCGTCGCGAAGATCCGATCCAGCTAGGCCGATGGGTCGGCTTCGCCGAGATCGACTGGGTCTATTGCCTGACCCGGGCCCAGCGCCAGACCGGCCACCGCTGGGGCGAGGTGCGGCAGGCCCTGGAGGAGTTTGCGCCCGGCTACGTCGCCATGCTGTTGGCCCGCGATGCTGGGCACGACGTCGATCTCAATGATCTGCACAAGTTGTTCGGTGCGGTCTGCTGCCTGGCCGAACTGCAGGCTGCGCTGCCCGGACGCCTGCGCAGCGCGGTCCCGTTGCACCTCGTCCTCGATCGGCGACCGTTCATCTGAGGGCTGCGGGGACCGCGGGCTTCATGGAGAGGTGCGCGGCCCCCCCCGACGCCAACAGCTTGCGCTGGCTGCCGAGACGGACGTCGGCACGCAGACCCTTCGGCGCCGTGACGCGCAATTCAATACGGCTGCTACCGCTGCGTTTCCACGCCACCGTGAGGTCGCCCTGCGGGGTCGGCACCACGCACTCGGCGTGATCGAGGCCGGCGACCGGCTGGGGTGCGATCAACACACGCTTCCACGCCGGCGCGGTTTGGCGCACGCCGCAGAGGATGCGCGGCAGGTGTACCGACGGGTGCGCTGTCCAGGCATGGCTGGCGCTGCCGCCGTTGTTTTCGCTCCAGTCGAAGCCCTCCCAGGTCGTGCCGGTGGCCAGCATCGGCGTCCAGCCGCGACGGATGAAGTCGAGGCAGGTCGCCCCGTGGCCGCGGTCGCCGGCCAGCTGCAACACGTAGTGCGACCAGAAGGCCGACGGCTTCGGGCCGGGCACCGCCTCGCCGCGCAGGTAGGGCAGGACGAAGGTGTCGAGTTGCCCCTGATGGGCCTTCGGCATCAGCCCAAGCAGCATGGCGATAACCTGGTCGTGTACGGATTCCTTGCCTGGTGGCGCATCGAGGCCAGCCAGCCAGCGGCCGCGCTTGGCGTCGAACAGGCGGCGCAGGACCAGCTTTTCGTGCGCGTCGGCGAGCCGGGTCAGCTCCTTGGACTCGCGCGCCATGCGAGCCGCAGCGCAGGTCGCGGCCAGTTCGCGCAGGGCATGCAGGTACCACAGGTTGAGGAAGGTCGGCACCTCGCCCTTCCACAGGTCGCTCCAGTCCTCGAACAGCCAGAAGCGGCGGTCGTGGCGCAGCAGGCCGCTGGTGTGGCGGGCCTCGGGCGTGTCGAAGTAGTCGAGCACCTGTTCGATGCGCGGCCACTGCTCGCGCACCAGCGCCGTCTCGCCGGTCTGCCACCAGTGGTCGCGGATGGTCAGCAGCCAGGTCAGGGCGAAGTCGGGCAGGATGCAGTTGTAAGCGATGGTTGGGGCATGGCCGTAGGTCAGGCCGTCAGCGGTGCGCTGGCCGGCGATCGAGCGGATGCCGCGCGCCAGCAGGCGGGCGTCGCCGTCGAGATGGAAGGTGTTGGCCGCCTGTACCCGCGCGTCGCCCCACCACTGCGCCTGTTCGCGCCAGGGCGTGTCGACGTAGGCGTCGCCGGCGCAGACCTGCTGGGTGCGCCGGCTGGCGGCGTGGATCGCATCGAGGTTGGCATCGCTGCAGGCGAAGCTGCCGCGCATGGCGAAGGGATAGCCGGCGGTGCGCGCCTTCAGCCGCAGGGTCAGCGGCTGACGCGCCCCGCGCGCCACCACGGTCAGCACGCCGAAGCCCAGGAGGTGGAAGAAGTCGTGGGCGCTGCGCCCAGGCTGCAGCTGCAGGCGCGAGGCCAGGGCGATGATGCAGGCCTCGCCGGGCAGCCGCAGGTCGCCGCGCAGGCCCTGCAGACCCTCGTGGTAGTGCAGGTCGAGGCACTCGCCGCCGAGCCCGCCCTCGACTTCAAGCTGCACGCAGCCGGAGATG
>JBBREK010000265.1:0-5283 GCA_038203025.1 Planctomycetota bacterium | reverse complement strand
CCTTCGAGCGGCCGATGCCGATGGCACCGAACCAGGCACCGCCACGCAGCACGATCTGCGCGATGTTGGCCAGGGTCTCGACGTTGTTGACCATCGAGGGCTGGTCCCACAGGCCCTTCTGTGCCGGGTAGGGCGGACGCGGACGCGGGGTGCCGCGCTTGCCCTCGATCGAGGCGATCAGAGCCGTCTCCTCACCGCAGACGAAGGCGCCGGCGCCGAGCCGCACCTCGAGATCGAAGTCCAAGCCGGTTCCAAGGATGTTGGTCCCGAGCAGGCCGTTGGCGCGCGCCTGGCGGATGGCCTTCTCGATGCGCTCGATGGCCAGCGGGTACTCGGCACGGATATAGAAGATGCCCTTGGTCGCGCCGATGACCCAGCCGCCGATGATCATGCCTTCGATCACCGCGTGCGGGTCGCCCTCGAGAACCGAGCGGTCCATGTAGGCGCCTGGGTCCCCTTCATCGCCGTTGCAAATGATGTACTTCTGCTCGCCGGGCCGGCTGGCGCGGGTCAGCTTCCACTTCATGAACACCGGGAAGCCGGCGCCGCCACGGCCGCGCAGGCCAGAGGTCTCCAACTCGGCGATGACCTGATCGGCGGTCATGCCGGTGAGCACCTGCTTGAGCGCCTGGTAGCCATCCCGGGCGATGTAGTCGTCGAGACTTTCCGGGTCGATCACGCCGCAGTTGCGCAGCACGATGCGGTACTGCTTGCCGGCGACCGGCTGCTCGGAACCCATGTCGGCGATCGACGGCACCATGAAGGCCTCGACCGGCTTGCCGCCGACGACGTGCTGCTCGACGATCTGCTTGGCCGCCTCGACCGTCACGCGGCCGTACATGGTGGCGGGGGCGCCGCCAACCGAGACCTCGACCAGCGGCTCGATGCCGCACATGCCGGCGCAGCCGGTCCGGACGATCTGGGCGTCGGCCCCGGCCTTGGTCACGGCCTCTTTGATTGCCAGCATCACTGGCAGGGCGCCGGCGGCGTCGCCGCAGGTGTTGAGGCCGACCTTGATGATCGCCGTCTTTTTCATTGCGGCGGCCGACGCCAAGAGCTTGGCCTTGTAGGCGTCAAGATCGGCGGGGGTGAACTTGGGCATGGGTCAGGCTCCCTTGGTGCAGGCGAAGACCTGGTCGACGACGTCAGCCGCCTTGACCTTGGCCAACACCTTCTCGTTGACGGTGACGACGGGGGCGAGGCCGCAGCAACCAATGCAGCGGACCTGTTGGAGATGGAACTGCTTGTCCGGGGTGGTCTCGCCGGCCTTGACTCCCAGCTTCTCGCTGAGTTTGGCGACGATCTCGGGCGCGCCCTTGAGGTAGCACGCGGTGCCCATGCACACCGAGATGATGTTCTTGCCCGGAGCTTCGAGTTTGAAGTAGTTATAGAAGGTGATGACCTCGTAGATCCGTGCGAGTGGCACGTCGAGGAGCTTGCCCAACTCCTGCGCCGCGTCGCGCGGTACGTAGCCGTAGCGCCCCTGGAGGTCGTGGAGGGCCATGATCAGGCTCCCCCGCTTGTCCTTCCACTTCTTGGCTATGGTCGCGAGATCGGCTGGTGCGGCTGCGGCTGCCATGGGCGGCTCCTTGCGGGTGTCCTGAGGGCCACTTTCCCTGACCGGGCAATCTCACAAAAGGATTAGCAGATCTACTTGTCCACATGTCTTGGACGCATCGAATGTCCTACCATTGACGTAGTCGAACTGTCGTATTGATGCGCCGTTAGTGTTATTTGTGTCCTTATGACACGATATGGGCGGCTCGTGTTTACGCTACGGCCGTCAGCGCTGCGTCTCCACCGTCCCAGGATGTGGCTGACCGTCGCCCCAAAACACCGTTCCGCGAGGCGACCTCTTCTGGTTCGCGAGTACTACGTGCTCGCACAGTCGCACCGCCTCCCAGCCACCGGCGCAGCGGTGGACCTCGGTCTGTACACGCAACCCGGCGCGAACGCTCGGGCACGGGGACGACCGGCGATCCAGCGCTGGCACTGCGCTCGGGCCACGACAGAGTTATGAGCATGTGTGCAGAACAGGCAGACAGCGAATCCTTCCGCCACCAGGCGGCCATCCTCGACGCCATCACGGAAGGCGTCTTCACCGTGGACGTCGATTGGCGCATCACCTCGTTCAACCGCGCCGCCGAGACCATCACCGGTGTCCCGCGCAGCGTCGCCCTGGGCCAGCCCTGCCGCGCCGTGTTTCGGGCCTCGGTGTGCGACGGGCACTGCGCCCTGCGCGAAACCATGCAGCGCGGCGAGGCGATCCACTGCCGGCGCATCGAGATCATCGATGCGGATGGCAACCGGCGGCCGGTGAGCGTGTCCACCAACCTGTTGCACAGTCCTGACGGCCAGATGGTCGGCGGGGTCGAGACCTTCCGCGACCTGCGCCACGAGGACGCGCTGCGCAAGGCTGTCCGCAAGGACGTGCAGCTTGGTGACCTGGTCGCGATCAGCCCGGCCATGCGCCGGGTCCTCGACGTGCTGCCGGCGATCGCCGTATCGTCGGCCACCGTCCTCATCAGCGGCGAGAGCGGCACCGGCAAGGAACTGGTCGCCCGCGCCCTGCACCGCTTGTCGCCACGCAAGCGCAAGCCCTTCATTGCGGTGAACTGCGGCGCCTTGCCCGACCAGTTGCTGGAAAGCGAACTGTTCGGCCATGTCGCCGGCGCCTTCACCGACGCCAAGCGCGACAAACCCGGCCGCTTCACCCTGGCCGAGGGCGGGACCCTGTTTCTCGACGAGATCGGTGAGATCTCGCCCGCCATGCAGGTGCGCCTACTGCGTGTCCTCCAGGAGCGCACCTTCGAACCGCTTGGCGGCACCCGTACCATCACCGCTGATGTCCGCATCATCGCCGCTTCGAATCGTGACCTCGCCACCGAAGTGCGGGCCGGACGCTTCCGTGAGGATCTGTTCTACCGCATCGCCGTCGTGCCGGTGCATCTGCCGCCACTGCGCGAACGGGTCGAGGATATCCCCCTGCTGGCCGAGCACCTGCTGGAGCGTCTCGCCGCCCGCGAAGATCGTCCGGTGCCGATCCTGTCGGATGCCGCCCGGGCCAGACTGGTCGGCTGGCACTGGCCGGGCAACGTGCGTGAGCTGGCCAATGCCCTGGAGCGAGCCTGGGTCCTGTGCCAATGCGGCGAGATCCAGGCCGAGCATCTGCCCACCCCAGAGCCAGGCGTCATGCCGGACCGGGTTGGCAGACCCTTGGCCGATGCCGGACGCTCGGCCGAGGCCGCGACCCTGATGGAGACGCTGCGCCGCCACGGCTGGAACCGGCTTGCCACCGCCCAGGCGCTTGGGGTTCACAAGACGACCCTGTTCCGCAAGCTGCGTCAGCTCGGACTCAATCCCCCCCGGACGGACGAGGCCGAACGTACGCGATGAGTCCCTGGCCGTAACCAGCGGGCCCGCTACAGCGATACCCAGCGCACCAGGTCCGCAATTCCTCATCACCGCCCTGGCTGGTCCGCGCCAGGCTTCACCCCCAATCAAGGAATCCTCCATGCCATCCATCACGGGCACCCAGACCGAAAAGAACCTGCTTAAGGCCTTCGCCGGCGAATCACAGGCGCGCAACCGCTACACCTACTTCGCTAGCAAAGCGAAGAAGGAGGGCTTCGTCCAGATCGCAGCCATCTTCGAGGAGACCGCCAACCAGGAGAAGGAACACGCCAAGCGCTTCTTCTCGTTCCTGGAGGGCGGCGAAGTCGAGATCACCGCCACCTTCCCGGCCGGCAAGGTCGGCACCACCGCCGAAAACCTGCTGGCTGCCGCTGGCGGCGAGCACGAGGAATGGACCGAACTGTATCCAGCCTTCGCCAAGGTCGCACGCGAGGAAGGCTTCCCCGCCGTGGCGGCGGTGTTCGAAAAGATCTGCATCGCCGAGAAGCACCACGAGGAGCGCTATCGCGCCCTGCTGGCGAACGTCCAGAACAGCACCGTTTTCAAGAAGGACGAACCGACCACCTGGGCCTGCCGCAACTGCGGCTATGTCCACCATGGCAACGAGGCCCCGAAGGCCTGCCCGGCCTGTGCCCATCCGCAGGAGCACTTCGAGGTCCAGGCCGACAACTGGTGACCGGCTGACACGTCCCGCGCATCAGCCGACCAGGATCCAGGACTTCCGCCTCACTGCTCAGCGCCAGACTCGTGGACTATGAGCAACGATCCCGCGAAGCCCATTTCAGCGGCGGATGCTGAAATGGAGTTCGAAATCCGCAAAGATCGCACCTTCACCCTGGCCGAAGCCATCGGACGGATGGCCGGGGCCGGGGCAATGAAAGGGGCCTCGCCCACAGCGGGGCGGCGCGCAGCCGAGGCGCTGATCAGCGATTATGTTCGCCGGAACCTGCCGGATCCCTCAGGGGTTTTGGCCACCGTCCTCATTCGCCAGACCATCCACGACGAACTTCTCCTGCACCATCTCGACCGACCACTGGTCGCGTTGGCCGGAATCGTCAGCCGCATCCTGTCATCGCATGAGACACTGTGCGAACTGGTTCGCGAGACCGATGCGCAATGGGGTATGGTGATGCACGAACGTCCGTATTTCGATCGTCCTGGTAACTCTCCCGATCCGGCCGACCCTTACACGGTGGACTCGGTCCGCGCCGCTCTCCAACGCCTCGGCGCCAGCGCTGCCCAGGGGACCCCTTGATCCGACCTACGATCTGGACTGACGCTCAGCCCTGACCTGCCGCCGCGCTGCTGCGTCGGCCGCGCTCGCGCCCTGGGCATCATCTGTAGCACTACGAGTCCAATTCTCCGGGTGACTGATCAGGGGCTCCGCCCCCGCGGCCCTGCGGGCCTGCCCCCACGGGCTTGGTCGCGGCTCGGTTACGTCGCACGGCTCCGAAACCGTGGGCGGATGGGCTTCGCCCAGTATATCCGCCCACCGCCACTCGGCGCCCGCCCCATCGCTGCGCGACGGGGCCCCGGGCCTGAGTTGTTACTTCTCCAGTTCGTATGGTAAATTCGGCGAGGAGTCCGTGGGATGCGGGGCGAAGCCGATAATGGACATCGTGGTTCGGGCTTCGTCGGGCGGGCAACGATCAGTGCAACATCACGGTGCTACTCAGTCGCATACCTGCAACCCGTCGCGGTTAAAACTTTGTCTTGGGATACGGACAGCTGTCCGCCCCTGGTGTAGGAGGCCTGTAGTCGCCAACTGAAAAACGGGGATCCTCTCGGGTGTAAACCACCCGGCGGCGACACGCCGCCACGTCCACGAGAGGATCCCCATGATCAGCCTGAACGAATCCCGCGGCGCGC
>JBBREK010000264.1:0-5333 GCA_038203025.1 Planctomycetota bacterium | reverse complement strand
GAACGCTGCAGCTCGACCCAGAGCAGGAAGTCAGCGGGGGCCATGCCGTTGACCGAGCGCAGCGAGGCGAGCCGTGGCAGGTGGGCCAGTCCCTGACGGATGCGCTGCGGCGAGAGCATCAGGGTCTCCAGTGCCGCGCCCTTCAGTTGTCCGAGGTCGTCGACCGCTGCATCGGTGATGTCGAGGTGCTTCAGCGCCGGGCCGAGCACCGGGCGCAGGTCGGTGACGGCGGTGCCGCAGATCACCACGCGGGCCAGGGCGGCGCCCTTGAGCGGCGCCAGCGAGGTGACACCGCGCTGGTTGGCCAGCGACAGTTCGCGCAGCGGGCGGCCGCGCAGCGGTCCGATATCGGTCAGCGCGGTGGATCCTCCCTCCGGGGCATCGAGCGTCAGGCTTTCGATCGGCAGCAGGTTCAGGGCAGTGATGTCGCTGAGTGCGTCGCAGCCGGACAGGCGCAGCTCGCGTAGCGGCAGGCGTGTCAGCGGCGCCAGCGTGGCGGTGCCGGGGATGGTCAGCGCCAGCGATTCCAGCGGCATGGCCCGCAGCAGGGTCAGGTCATTCAGCGACGTGCCGGCGGCGGCCAGCCGACGTAGGCGCAGACCCAGGACTGGCGTCGGATCGGCGGGCACGCCGGTGATCGCCAACTGGGTCAGCGGCAGGCTGGCCACCGGCCCCAGGTCGCGCAGCCGGCCCTGGTCGGAGAGGTCGAGTTGGGCGATGGGCAGGCCGCGCAGGGCGGCGATGGAGTCGACCGGCTGCACCAGATGGGGCAGCGAGATCGACAGGGTGCCGTCGGCGAGTCCGGTGATGTTGCGCGTTGGCAGCTTCGGCCAGGTCTGCGCCAGATGCTTGCGCGCCAGTTCGGCGCGCTGCTCGGTGGCCAGGTTCAGCGAGCAGGCGATGGCGCCGGCGCCCATGCGCACCAGCACCTCGGCGATGCGCAGATCGGCATCGGCAGGTGCGTCGTGGCACAGTTGGCGCAGTTCGCTGGCAAGTTTGTCGGGCTTCAGCTCGCAGGCCCGGTCGAGAGCCTGGGCGGCGTCGGTACGTTTGCCCTGCGCCGCCAGCAACTGGCCGGCCATCAGCCAGGCCGCCGGATCATTGGGCGCGAAACCCTGCGCCGCGAGGACCAGGTCGAGGGCCTCGGGCAGGCGGCGCTGCTCGGCCTCCTCGCGGGCCTGTGCCAGCAGGGCCGGGGCGGCGAGCTTCTCGCCGGCGACGCGGGCTTGGCGCTCGGTGTCGGCGCGTTCGAGGTTGGCCTTGGCCCCGGCCAGGGCCCGGCTGGTAGCCGAGGACTCGCGCCACACCGCCAGCAGGCCGACCAGCAGGGCGAGGCCGGCGACGATACTGCCGCCGGTGGCCAGCCGGCGCATGGTCGCCAGCTTGGCCTCGCGGCCGCGCGTCTGGCGCTCGCGCATGTCGGCGATGCCGGCCAAGCGGTGAGCGTTGTCGACCGCGGCACCGTCGCCCAGGCGTTCGGCCTCGGCCGCCGCCGCCTGGGCCTGGCGGCGGCCGACGCGGAAGGCGCCGGCGGCGATGGCGTGCCTGGCCGAATCCATGCCGACCTCGACGACCATGCGTCGGGCCTCGACGTGCTCGGGCCACAATGCCACCGCCTGCTCGACGGCGCTGATCGCACGGCGGTAGGCGTCGTCGCCATCCTGACTGCCGGCCTTGGCCAGGGCGTGCTGGCGGCGGGCCTCGACGAGCAGGCGGTGGACCTCGCGGTGCTCAAGGTAGCGGCGGATGGCGACCGCGAACTCGTCGGCGCTGCGGATGCGCTTGGCCGGGTCCGGATGCATCGCGTCGATCGCGATGCGCGCCAGCTCGGGCGGGGCCTTGATGCCGGTGGCCAGCGGATCGGGGGCGTTGCCGACCCGGGCGGCGATGGCGATGGTCGCGGTGACGTCGTCGCCCTGATGGGGCGGTCGGCCAGTGAGCATGCGGTAGAGCACCGCGCCGAGCAGGTAGACGTCGCTCCATGGGCCGCAGGCGGCGTGGTCGGCCCGCGCCTGCTCGGGCGAGAGGTAGGCCGGCGTGCCGCTGACGCCGTGCATCTCGGCCAGCACCGGGACGTCGGGGTGCGGCGGCTTCGGGCCGACGTGCACGGCGCAGCCCCAGTCCATGACCAGCACCTCGCCGTGCTCACCGACCATGACGTTCTCGGGCTTGAGGTCGCGATGCAGGATGCCGCGACTGTGCGCGAAGGCGATGGCGTCGCAGACCTTGAGCAGGATCTCGACGTGCTCCTCGCCGGTGAGCGGGCGCTTCAGCGGACCGGGCTGACCGTCGAGGAGGTTGCGCCAGGTCTTGCCCGAGACCCGCTTCATCACCAGCTGCGGCCGTCCGTCCGCGCCGGTGCGCAGGTCGTGCACCGGGATGATCGCCGGATGTTCGAGCAGGGCGGTGACCGCCGCCTCGGCGCGGAACCGGCGCAGCCGCCGATGGCCCGGCTCCTGCGCGTGCATGGTCTTGATCGCGACGGAACGCCCGAAGGCCTGCTGGACGGCCTCGTGGACGACGCCCTCGCCGCCCCGGCCAAGCTGCTTGCCGAGGATATAGCCGGTGCCCAGCGGGGCGCGGTCGGCGGTCGTCTCGGGCCCGGCTTCGGTGACGGTCGCGGCGCGAAGGGTGCGCTCGATCGGCTCTTCGGGGGGGAAGGTCGACTGGGTTGGCTTGCTGGGCACATCGGCAGGGTAATCCCTGGGGCCGGTGCCTCAACGCGGCAGGGCGGTCGGGCCCGGCCACCGTCCGCTTGTCCGATGCCGCGCAAAAGGCGGCTGCCGAGAGCAGACTTTGGTCGTCAGGCCGCCGTCTCCACCACATGATACACGCCTCCACCCCCTCATCCGGGCTGTATTGGCGGGTACCGCCAATGGCCTAGCGTGACATGTCCAACCCCCGCCCAAGGCCCTCCATGAGCAGTTCCGGCTCTCCGACCTGGCTTGTCGCCCTGATGGTCGTCCTCGCCGTCGCAGCCGCCGTCACCTTCGGCCTGTTCCTCGACCGCCATGCCCAGGCGGCCGCCTACCAGACCGAGTTCACGGCCCTGAAGATCGAACTGGAGCAGTTGCGCATACGCCAGGCTGCGCTCAAGGACCGCCTGCCCAAGCTCGACGAGGGCATCCGCTTGCGTCGCGAACAGTCGCTGGCCCTGGAGGAGAACGAGAAGACCTGGCTGGCCGACCTCGACCGCCTGGTCCAGGACAACAAGGGCCGCCTTGGTGAACTCGGCGACGCCAACCGCAAAGAGGTCAAGACCTACGCCGACCTGATGCGCGAGGCCCCCGAGCGCCGCGCCGAGGTCGGACGCGAGGAAGAGCGCGCCAACGCCCAGGACCACGACTTCGACGAGAATCGGCGCAAGCTGCGCGAAGAGGTGTCGGAGGTCGCGCGCCAGCTGGAGATCGACAAGAAGAAGGGTCGTTCCGAAATCGTCGGCTTCGACTCCCGCATCGCCGAGCTGGAAAACCGGGTCAAATTCCTCACCAACCAGCTCGACTCCGAGAGCCGCGAGATGCGTCCTGACGGCAAGCTGGTCGCAGCCGAGAGTGCCAGCGCCGGCTTCGTGGTCATCGACCGCGGCACCAAGAACAGCCTACGCAAGGGCACTCGCTTCACCGTCTTCACGCAGCGCGCCGGCAAGAACATCGTCAAGGGCATGATCGAGGTCGTGCGCATGGACGATCGCCTTGCCACCTGCCGCGTGCTCGACGAGAAGGATCGCAACGATCCGCTGATCGACGGCGACCTGATCCACAATCCGGTGTGGGATCCCGACCGCGTACGCTCGTTCGCCATCCGCGGCGACTTCCGCCACTTCAGTCGCGCCGAGCTGGCCCGCTTCATCGAGGACGCCGGCGGCCGCGTCGACACCGAACCCAAGGTCGGCACCGACTTCCTGGTCGCCGGCGCTGCCGCCGAGCAGTGGACCGAGGCTGCGGTCAAGCTCGGTGTGTCCATCCTCTCCGAGGACCAGCTCCTCGACTACATCCGTCCGCAGGAGTGACACCGTGGCCCAGACCATGAATCCCGGACTGATCGGCGCTGCCGTCCTGTGCTTCGCCCTGACTGTCGCCTTCGCTGGCGGCGTCTTCTCGAAGAGTGGCGACCTGACGCGGCTGCGCGATGGCGACCCCGCCCGGCCGACCGCCGACACCGTGCCCAAGATGCTCGATGCGCGCGCCGCTCTCCGACGGGAGATCGACGCCCTCGACCGCGATGTGCAGTTGCGGACCCACGAACGCGAACGCGCCGACGTCGACCTCGGCCGGCACCTAGTCTACTGGAAGGAGCAGGAACTCCTCGGTGGCATCTCCACTCCGGGCAACGAGTCGGGCACCATCCGTGGCGAGCAGCAGAAGCTCAAGGAACACCGCCTGGCGATGGCGCGCTTCGCGCTTGAAGAGAGCGGCCGTCGCCTCGAAGCGCTCAAGACCGAGTACCAGAGCGACGTGCGTCAGTCCTTCCCCCAGCTGGACAAGAGCATCGCCAGTCGCAACGCCGAGCTGCAGACGGTCAACCAGCGCATCTCCGAGCAGGACGCCCTGTTCCAGAAGGACCGCACCGCGCTGGCCGAGCGCCTCGACACGCTGAAGACCGAGTCCGACAAGTTCGGCAAGGACCAGGCCACCGAGCGTTCGCGCCGCCAGACCCGCATCACCCAGCTCGAGGACCGCATCCGCCAGCTGCTGGAACTCGACCTCAAGTGGCTCACGGAGATCGATACCGTCGGCACGGTCCTCTCAGTCGAGGACCGCAGCAGCCGGGCGATCATCGACCTCGGCCAGAGCGAGCGCGCCTTCCCCGGTCTGATCTTCGAGGTGTTCAGCTACGAGAAGGGCGCCTACGTCGAGAAGGGCATGCTTGAGGTCATCGAGGTGAAGGCCGGCATCTCGGTATGCCGCATCCTCTCGCAGAAGGATCGCCGCCTGCATCCGCTGGCCAAGGACGACCGCATCGGGAACCCGACCTTCAATCCGCGCCGGCCCAAGACCTTCGTCGTCGCCGGGGAGTTCGAGCGCTACAACAAGGGCGACCTCGAGAGCTTCATCCGCCGCAGCGGCGGCATCGTGGTGCAGAAGCTTGGACCCGGCGTCGACTTCCTGGTCGCCGGCGCCCGCTCCGAGCGCGAGCAGTCCTCGGCCCGGGAATATCAGATCCTGGGCATGAAGGAGGAGCAGCTCCTGAAGTACGTCCTGCCGCAGTTTGCACCGCGCTGACGCGCTCCTGGAGGGGTCTCGACCCCTCCAGACCTCCCCGACCAGGCTCTGCCCTGGACCCGCAAGCCCGGCTCACTGACGTTCGCCGTTCGGGACTCCGACGTCCAGCGA
>JBBREK010000263.1:0-5333 GCA_038203025.1 Planctomycetota bacterium | reverse complement strand
CGGCGTGTTTGGTAGTAGCTCCCCGTGGGGGGGGGGGGGTGGGGGTGTCGGTTGTTTGTCCCCACCCGGGGCGCGGGGGGGCCCCCCCCCCCCCACGCCAGATGGTCGAGGACGAAGCGGCGGTAGGCACGGGCGAGGTCGTCGCGCCCGCCAGCGACCACCGCCACCTCCAGCCAGGGCGAGGTCCACGGCAGGTCGTCGCCGCGGCAGTAGGTGCCCTGGACGGCGTCGAGGCCCACCCGCTCGCCATCCCTGGTGAAGGCGAGGAAGGCCTCGTTGGCCTGCGAGCCGTGTTCGTAGGCGAGCAGCTGCGCCTGGCCGTTGCGCTCGGCAGTGATGATCGGTCCCATCTCGCGGCAACCGGCCTGGAACGGCCGTTCGACCGGGAGATAGCTGTGGGTCAACTCGTTGAAGGCGGACAGCTCCACCACGCCGATATCGCCAGGCAGTTCGCAGGTGAGGAAGCGCAGGCGGTCGCGGCCGTCGGGTTTGGTCAGGCGCCCCGGGCCGGACAGCGCGACGCGGAAGCGCACGACCGGATCGTCGGCGGCCCAGCGCAGGGTCAGCTCGAGGTGGTGGCCGGGCGCCTGCAGCAGGTCGCCGCTCCACGACGCCTCACGGCAGCCGTTGGGCAACTCGCGGGATGGCCCAGCCGTCCAGCCCGCCACTGCGCCGGTGACGTCTCGCCCATCGAGCGACCAGCAGGGTGGCGCCAGGACCAGCGCTTGATGTCCAGGCATCGCATACGTGAGCATGACATCGGCAGAGCCGACCAGGCAAATCGTGGCGTGGTCGAGTAGGATTGATGGCTGCATGTCGTGACTATTGCAACGTTTCTCATTGCTGGCAATCCCGGCCTTGTGATCGATCATTGTCATTGTGATCAGGAACGCTGCGCTCGATATCACGCCACTCGGCGCCCTGCCCGGCTTCTGCCTGCTCACCCGGGTGGCAAGCGAGCACGGCGGCGCCGGCTACCGCCGCGATGTGGCGGAACGGGGGCGCAGCAACGGGATCATCCAGCTTACCCTGGCTGGATGTGGCTGGTGCCGCGTTGGCGACGGGCCGTCGCTGCCGGTGCCGGTGGGCACAGCGATGGTCTTCCACACCCGCCTGCATCAGCAGATGACCTACGGTGTCGCCGACGGCGGCACCTGGGATTTCCTCTACACCGACCTCGATGGCGAGGCGGCACGCAGCGGTCTGGCTGATGTCGTCGCGCGGCACGGGCATGTCGCGCCGCTGGCCACCGATCACCCCGCCGTGCGCGCCTGCAGCACCCTGCTGCCACGGGCACCGCTGGCGCACCGCAGCATGCCGGCGGCCGAGTCGGCTCGCCTCGGCGGCGGTCTGTTGCTAGCCCTGGCCGAGGGCATCGCCAGCGGTGAGGATGCCCTGGTGGTGGCGGCGATGGACTGGCTGCGCGCCCGGCGCGACCGCCAGGTGGCGGTCGCGGCCTGTGCCGCCGCGCTTGGCGTCAGTCGTGAGCATCTGACCCGCCGCTTCGCCCGTCACGTCGGCGCCAGTCCAGCGCGTTGGCTGGTCCGGCAACGCCTGGCCCAGGCCCGCATCCTGTTGGCCGAGCCCGGGGCCCGCGTCGCGGCCACGGCGCGGCGGTGTGGCTTCGCCTCGTCGGCGCATTTCGCCGCGGTGTTTCGCGCCGACCTCGGACTTACCCCGACGGCGTGGATGCGGCGGCGTCGAGCCGGCGAGTGATCTGCGCGGCCGCCCGCCGCGCGGCGTCGATCACTGTCCGGCCCCAGCGCGCGCGCTCCACCGCGACACCGATGGCGGCGACCCCGCCCTCGTCGTCCGGTACGGCGACGCCGACGCCGACCAGGTTGCCACGAGGGTGGTTCTCGCACCAGCCGCGTCGACGGGCTTCGGCGCACTGGCTGTTCAGTTCGCTCCACGTGGCAGCCTCCGGCCATTGGCCGGTTCCGGGCAGGCCGGCCGCTTCGATCAGGCGACGGCGCAGCCGCCAGGGCAACTGGGCGATAAGCATGCGTCCACTGGCGCTGGCGTAGAGGTCATCCCGCTCGCTGAGGTTGGGCAGGCTGTCGTCGCCCAGCTCCAGCAGAGCGAGGCGTCGGCCGCGCCGCAGCACCGCGAGCACGACGCGGGCCTGCTGCCGACGCGCCAGGGCGGTGAGGACTGGCGTGGCTGCGGCAAGCAGCCGGCCGCGGTAGTGCCGGCGTTCGCCGAGGGCCTGCAGGTGGGGGCCGAGGCGGTAACGTCCCCGCAGCCCCTGCTGATCGGCCCAGCCCAGTTCGCAGAGATCGTGCAGCAGGCGCGTCGCCGTCGCAGGCGGCAGGCTAGCCCGCGCGGCGATGTCGCGCAGGGCATGTCCCGCAGCGCCGGCCTTGGCGAGCAGTTCGACCAGGACTGCGGTACGGGCGAGCACGCTGATCATCGTGGTTCCATGCTGCGGAACCCCTGACGCAGCTCAAGCCGTAGGCGAAATTGTGCTAACATGGCTGGTATGACCTGGCAACTCGACCTCGACTTCCCCGGCGCCAACGCCTGCGGTGCAGCCGTCACCTGCATCGATGGTGCGCCCGCCATCTCCCTCACCCCGGATCCGAAGGACAGCCCGGAGGCCCTGTGGTTCCGCTTCCGGTTGCGTCGTCTCGACCCCGACGCCTCGGCTGCCTGGCTGGTGCTGCGCCACGTGGCCAGCCTGCTTGGCGGCGGTGACGGTTCGTCGTTGCAACCGGTGGTGCGCTGCGAGGGCGGCGCCTGGGAACGCCTGGCACCGGGCCAGTCGCGCCTGCACGCCGACGGTCGCTGCGATGCGCTCTGGCGCCTGCCCGCGGCAGCGGCCTGCCTGGAGGTGGCGTTCTGCATACCCTACGATCAGGATGATCTCGACCGGCTGGTCGCGGCGACCGGCCTGCGTCTGCAGGCGGTCGGTGCTAGCGAGCGGGGACGACCGCTGCTGCGCGTCGACAATGGGCCGGGCTCTATCGGGTCGACCCGACCCGGTCTGTTCGTCATTGCCCGTCAGCACAGCGGCGAGACACCTGGTTCCTGGGTGATGGATGGCCTGCTCCGGCGCCTGGCCGAGCTTGGCGATCGGGCGCCGCTGACCTGGGCGGTGCCCTTCGGCGATACCGACGGGGTGTTCGAAGGCCGCTACGGTAAGGATCGCCATCCGGTCGACCTCAACCGCGCCTGGCCAGGCACGGACAGCGCGCCGCGTCGACGCGAGGTGATGTGCTGGCTCGGGGAGTTCCATCGCTGGCGCGAGCGCTGTGCCGCGCAGCTGGTCCTGGACCTGCACGCCCCTGGCGCGCAGGAGCGCACCGGGGTCTACGCCTTCACCCCACCGGATGCCGAGGGCGCTGTGCCGGCTGCCGTCAGCGCGTGGGGCGAACGGTTGCGCACCGGCCTCGGGCCACCGTGGACTGCCGCTACCGATTTCGGTCGGGTCGGCCGCTGGCCTGGGCGCTGGCCGCGCGACACGCATCTGTCCTGCACCGCCTGGTCGGTGCGGCAAGGCTTGCCTGCCTTGGCGGTGGAGACCAGCTACCAGGGTCAGGGCGACCGCGCCTTCCTGGTCGACGACTATCGCCTCATCGGGCGGCGCCTCGCTGACGCGGTGGCGGCCGGCTGACCTGCGCTGGTGCGTCGGGTACCGCCGGGGCGACCAGGCGCGGTGGCAGCAGCCGGACCTCTGGGTGTTTGGGCAGCCGGCCCAGCACGCGGTCGGCGAGCAGATGGATCAGGCGCTCGCCCTGCAGCGGATACAGCTTGTCGATGGTCGCCAACGGTGGAGCGGCCAGCGACGCGAAGGGCGACGTGCGGGCAACGTCGTCGTAGCCGACTACGTCGACGTCGCCGTCTGCGACACCCATCACCGTCAGCGCGGCACGCACGGCGAAGGCGTCGCCATCGGTGTGCACGAGGATGCCGTCGATGCGCTCGCGGCGCAGTGGTTCGGTCAGCCAGCCGACCCAGTGGCGGCTGTGATCCTCGATCCAGGCGCGCACCGGCCCGTCTCCGGCCCACACATCCAGACGATCCACTAGCGGTGCGACGTGCACCGGATCGAAGACTGGTAGTCCGGCCGTGGTGAGCGCGGCGCGGTAGCCGGCGACCCGTGGCTGGTACCACCAGCCGCTTTGGACACTGCGTTCCCAGGCCATGAGCAGCCGTCGGCGACCGCGGGCCACCAGCCAGTCCACCAGCAGGCCGGCTCCGGCGGCATGGTCGGAGATGCAGCGGTCGCAGCTGGCGTAGGCTGGCGAGTCGTCGCAGGCCACCAGGGGTATGCGTGCTGCTGCCAGGCGAGCGGCCAGATCGGCGACGGCTAGGCGACGATTGGCGAGGTCCGAGAGCAGCACGCCGACCGGGCGGCCGGCGATCAGCCGGTCCAGGGCGGCCTCATCGAGCAGCCGGGGATCGAAGGCCAGGCCGGTCCAGCCCTGCTGGGCGGCGGCGGCGTGCGCCGCCTGCTGCAGATGATCGCTGAACCCCGGGGCCTCGGTATGCTTGGCCTGCCGTCCGCCGCCGAGCACGACCACGGTGCGGTCGAGCGTGCCCGGTATCGGCGGGTGGATCAGCCGGGGGTGGCCATCCGCTGGCGAGACCGTGCCATCGGCCTCGAGCGCGGCGACCGCCCGGTGCACGGTTGGCTGCGGCAGACCGAGGATGCGCGCCAGTTCACGTTCGCTGGGCAGCGGTGTGCCAACGGCGAAGCGGCCGTCAGCGATCAGTTGACGGAGGCGGAGGATGGCATCCTGGCGGGTGCGGGCGTTACGGCCTCCGGGCATGCTCCCATGGGTATCACAGCCCGGCGAAGCCGGAACCACGAGGTTCATGTTCGGCTGTTGCTGCAGGGCTTCGTTGCCCCTTGGATTGCGGTAGGGACGCAATGCCGTTGACTTTGCGTGGTGTGGCACAGCTACCGTGATGCATAAGATGTTGCCATAAAAGCACTTGACACTGCTCGGGAGTCCGGCGGTCGGACCTCATGGGCATCTCTCATGAGCACGCGACCGAGCACGACCTTCGGCGCTTCTTCCACGACCTGGCCACCGGCTTCGACCGCGATCGTTTGCTCGGGACGCTTCGAAAGTAGACACACAACCTATTGAATCATCGCCCGATCAATGAATGGTCCCCGCATGGCCCAGGTCCGCGAACACGTTCTGCCCAGTGGAGCGCAGGGGACCTATCATGTGCTGTCGCGTTGCACGCGGCGCGAATTCCTGTTGGGCGGGCGGGACAACGAACACCGTCGCGCATGGGCGGTCGGCCTGTTGGCGGATCTCCTTGATGGTTTTGCCATCGACCTGCACGCCTATGCGATCATGTCGAATCACGCCCAT
>JBBREK010000262.1:0-5335 GCA_038203025.1 Planctomycetota bacterium | reverse complement strand
GCGCATCCTGCCCGACAGCAGCATTCCGGTCTGGCACGAGGGCGCGCTCAGCAGTGCGCCCTGGCTGCTGCGCACTTTCGCGGTGGTCAGCGGCGATTCATGGCAGGTCATGCCCGGCGGCCTGGGCCGGACCGGCATCCCCAGGGGCCGGTCGTCGATGGCCATGTCCCGGGGCGGCGGCGTGAAGGACGTGTGGGTGATGTCCGGCCCCGAGGTCGCCCCCATCAGCCTGCTGCGCCCCGCCAGCGCCCCGGTAGAGCTGCGCCGTGGCTGCGTCGACCTGCCCAGTCGCGTGGCCGACGGCCTGTACTGGCTGGGCCGCTATAGCGAGCGGGTGGAGAACATCGCCCGCACCGTGCGCAGCGTGGTGCTGCGCCTGAGCGACGCCGATGCCACGCCCGGCGGCCTGGAACGCAGCGCCCTCCTGCCGGTGCTCCACGCCCTGGGCGCTGAGGGCTCCAACGAGGCCACGGCCGTCCACCGCCTGGTGGTCGACGAGGACCAGCCCGGGGGCATCCGCGAAGGCTTGCAGCGCCTGCGGCAAAACGCTTTCCAGGTGCGTGACCGCCTGTCTAACGACACCTGGCGGATCATCAATCAGCTCGACAGCGAATTCATCGCTGCCGTCGGCTCGGCCCAGGTCCACGATCTGCTACCCGCGCTCGACCGCCTGGTCACCGCCCTGGCCGCCCTGGCCGGCATGGGCAGCGAGAACACCACCCGCGGACCCGGCTGGCGCTTCCTGGATCTGGGCCGGCGCATGGAGCGCACCCTGTTCATGGGCGAACTGCTGCGCACCACTGTCGCCGCCCCGGCCGGCGGCCTGCTGATCCCCGCCCTGGAAGCTGCCCTCGAAGTCGCCGACAGCAGCATCACCTACCGCTCGCGCTACCTTGCCAATCTCGCCGCGCCGGCGGTGCCCAGAACTGCTACGCCAAACGGTGCACGCCCTCTCCACCACGGACTTGCAGGTGCGGAGCGTGAAGTCATCGTCCGCTACCTCATGCAGCAGAATCAGAATCAGCAGCAGCGGAATCAGGACCAGGGGCAACAGCCCGAGAGACAACCCCACGCCCACTTCGGCGAGGCGCTGGCGCGGGCGGCGGCCCGGCGGGGCTGGCTCGACCGCCAGGACATCGGTCGGATCATCACCGGGCTCGATGGGGTATCGAATACGGATCTCGCCGGGGTGCTGCGGCCGCTCGCGCCAGTCATGGCGGATCATCTCGCGGAACTGCTGCCGCCCCAGGATCATGCCGGGTTCGGGGAGTGGCAGGCGCTGGCTAGGCTGGGCGGCGGGTCGATGGGGGCGGTCTGGCTGGCGGCGACTGGCAGCAGTCCGTTGGCGGTGGTCAAGTCGGCGGCGCTCAGCGGCCGGGCGCCACTGCTTGGTAGTGAAGGCGCTGGCGGTTCGGTGTGGACCGGCCGGGCGGCCGACGCTGAGCGGGCGTCGCCCGATGCCGAGTTGGTGCAGCGCTTCGCGCGCGAGGCGCGGATCACGGCCGGGCTGCAGCACCCGCGGATCGTGCCCTGCCTCGACGGCGGCGTTGCGGCCGATGGGGTGCGGTATCTGGTGCTTGCCTGGGTGCCGGATGGCGATCTGGCTGCCGAGCTGGCGCGCGGTGGGCCGCTGCGAGCCGCCGCGGCGCTGTCGGTGGCCGATCAGCTGGCCGATGCGCTGGATCACGCGCACGCGCGCGGCGTCATCCACCGTGATCTGAAGCCGGCCAATGTCTTCGTGCATGAGGACGGTGCCATCCTGCTGGGCGACTTCGGCCTGGCCCGCCCGACCAGCGCCGGCGCGACCCGCCTGACCATGGCCGGGGTGGCGGTGGGCACGCCCAACGCGATGGCGCCGGAGCAGATCGATGGCCGTGATGCCATCGACGGGCGAGCCGACCTGTATGCGCTCGGCTGCCTGCTGTTCGCCTGCCTGGCCGGACGGGCACCATTCAGCGGGCGCAGCGCCGAGGTCATGCACGCGCACCGCACCGCGCCGCCGCCGGATCTCGACACGTTGGTGCCAGGGTTGGTGCCGGGGACCGCCGATCTGGTCGCGCGGCTGATGGCCAAGCGGCCGGAGGATCGCCCGGATTCCGCCGCCGATGTGCGCACCGCCCTCGCCCCCCTGCTGCGTGCCCGCGGAGCCGAACCGGGTCGGCCCGTTGCACTGCGCGAACGTCCCGCGGCGATGGCCACAGCGGCCCAACTAGCGACGGCAGCGGCCACGACGGTAGTGGACGATGCCCTGCTGCTGCACGGTCCGGACGGCGATCCGACCGTCGTCCTGTGGGGCGGCCGTCGGCGTATCGTGCTGGGCAAGCAGCGCACCGATGGCGTCGATCTGGTGGTGCGCGACTATCCCGAGGAGGCGCACCGCGATCGCATCATGCGGGTCAGCCGCCGGCATGCTGCCATCGCCATCGGGGAAGACGGCAGTGTCACCGTCGAGGACCTGGGCAGTGCCAACGGCACTACGGTCGACGGCGAGAGGCTGATCGCCGGGACGCCGCGCCGGATCACCGGGCCGGTCGAGGTGGTTCTCGCCGGCGTCGCCGCCATCACCGTCCGTCCGGCGGCCGGGGCCGTGGTCATCGGTCGGCCAGTCAACCGCCCGGGACTGAGCTACGCCCTGGTGCCGGATCGCCTGCGACTGGGCGCAGATGGCGATCTGTCCGTGCCCGGAGCAACTGGTCAGGTCGCGGTGACGCACACCGCGCACGGGTGGATCTGCGACGGTCGACCGCTGCCGGATGATCTTGATCTGGACGGGGCGCGGCTGCGCGTCCGGCCGCTCGGGGACTTCCTGTAGAGACGACGGCTGGCGGCGTCACGGAAAGCTTGCCCCGTGGCTGCTGGGCCGATCCTGCAGCCATGATCCGTGGACTTCGCGCTGCCGATGCTGCCGAGATACGCCGACGCACCGGCGGGGACATGCGCCTGCTGCTGCGCATCGGGGCGCTGCTGGAACTGAAGCTGTCGTTCACCGAGCTTGCTCTGGAGCGCCTGCTTGCCGATGAGGCGGGGCGGAAGCTGCTCAGCGACCGCAGCATCGACACGGATTTCCCCGCCGCCGCCAGCGCGGCCGGGATCGACGATCTGCGCCTGATCGACGAGGCGGCCGGGGCCGAGGCTGGCTGGCGCACTATCGCGCTCAGCGACGAGGTGGGGAATCCGCTGTCCGCCTCGATCGCCGCCGAACCGGCCGAGACCGGCCTGTCGGCCATGGTCGTCCATCTCTCGCCCGCCCTGCGCGGTCCGGTCGAAGGGCTGATGCAGGCGCGCGAGGCCGACCAGCGCGCGGCAGCGCTGGAACGCCTGCGCTATGCCGCGCCGCCGCTGTCGGTGGTCGGGGAACTCATGCCCATGCTGCTGGCCGATGGCGCCGAGTTGGTGCGCGAGCGCGCCATCGCCCTGGTGGTCGCGTCCGGCGGGCACGGCCTGGTGGTCGATCTGGTGCGGGCGATGCAGCGGCGTGACGAGGCCACCCTGCTGCGCCTGGCACCGTCGGTCGGCTCGCTGCCGGCTGACCAGCAGGATCTCGCTATCTCGGCGGTGGTCGCCATGGCGTCGCGCGGCGAGGCCAGCCAGGGGCTGGTCGAGGTGAGCCGCGGGCTTGCGACCACGCTGGTCAGCCACCGCGCCCTCGAACGGCTGGTGGAATTGCTGCTGCCCACCACCTTCTCCCTGGTCGAGCTGATCCGCGCCCTGCAGATCATCGACGCCAGCCGCGTCACCGCCGTGCTGACGCGCAGCCTGGGTTACGGGGCCGAGCAGGACGCACGCATCATCGTGCTGCTGTCCGCGCCGGGCGCGTCGCTCGACGACGGCGTGCTGGAACGCGGCGTCGATCTGCTTCTGGAATCTGGCGAGGCGCCGCGCAGTCGCATGCCGCTGGCCGCCGCCCTGCGTCGCGCCGACGCCGGGCGCAGCCTGGCACGACGCATCGCCGCCCGCGGCATGCGCATCTGCCAGTCGCACGACACCAGTGTGCACTGGCTGCTCGCCGAGCTCAGTCGCGACGGTGTAGTCGATGCCGCCAGCGCCGCCGAGCTGGCGACCATCCTGCGCCACCTGCTGCGCGAGGCCTCGGGGCCGCATCTGGTGTCGACGCTGGAACAGCAGCTACCGGTGCTGCTGCCCTGCCCGCCGAGCGAACGCGCTGCGCTGGTCGATCCGCTGATCGAAATTCTCGCACGCTATCGCGCCGACCGCACCACCGATCTGGTGACCAGCGCCATCACCGGCATCGGCGGCGGCGCTCTGCCGCTGGTGTGGGATTCGCTGGAGCACCACCCGATGGAGCACGTGCGCCTGCTCCTAGCCGGCATGGTGCCGGATCTGGTGCTGCGCGATCCGGCGCAGGCGCCGGCCGCTATCCACCGCCTGCTTGCCGGCCTGCAGCGCGCCGAGCAGGGCAGCGAGCGCGGCGGGCTGGTGGCGGCGGCGGCGCGCATCCTCGCCGATGGTCCGCTGTCGGCCGATGCCGCCCTGGCGCTGGAGATCGACGCCGCCACTACCGGTCTGGGCCGTTTCGGCTACGACGCCCTCGGCCACCTCGCTGCGGGCGCCGGCTGTGCAGCGGAACGCCGCGCCAGCATCGTCGAGCTGCTGCTGATGGAGGCCTGCGCCGAGCTGCCCGACACGCCGACGCCGACCACCACCGACAACGCTACCGGCGAGGTGACCTTCCAGCTCGACGAGCGCCTGGCCGCTCACACCGAACACGTGCCGCGCATCCTCGTGGCGCTGACCCGCATTGGCCGCTCGCCACACTGCCAGCCCGACGTCCTGCGCCGGCTGATCGAACGCCTGGTGACGCAGTGGAAACAGGTCGCCGCCTGGCGGCTGGTATGGGGGCCAGGCAACGTGCACGAGCTGGCTAAGGCCCTGGCCCTGCTGGCCGGCGACACCGCCTTCCCAGGCCCCCTGCGCGTGCGCGTGGCCGAGGCGCTGATCCCGCAGGTCGGGCAGCTAACCGTGGCCCGAGCCCTGGCCCGCATCCTCACGGTCGGCGACGGCTCGTACCTCGCCCGGCTGGCCGGCCGGGCGGCCGAGGACCTGGTCCGTCTGGCGGCGCGCGGCAGCGAATTCGCCGAGGATGAGCGCGCCGAGCTGGTTGAGGTGCTGGCCGACTTCCTCGCCGTGCCGGCCCTCGGCCCCGACGCCGATACCATCCGCCGCCGGCTGGTCGGGGTGATCGCCACCCTGCGCGACCACGCCAGCAGCCGAGCGCGGGCGCGACTGCGCTATCTGTGTGCGGAATTGCCACCGGAACTGGCGGGGCGGTTGGATTGGGCGTGAGGGGGACGTTCCGCACACAGATAGCGCAGTC
>JBBREK010000261.1:0-5364 GCA_038203025.1 Planctomycetota bacterium | reverse complement strand
CACTCGCACCACGGCCCCGGCCCGCCCGGCCCCGCCTGCGCGGCAGGCAGCGTCCGCCGGTCATCCGTCCTGGATGGTACCAGCCTTGGGTGTCGTGGCGGTTGTTGCGACGATCGCCGCGGTCGTCCTCGCCGTCATGCTCAATGCCGCCACTGGCCGGGAGAGTGGACTGCAGCAGCAGCGCGAAGCCGAGCGCAAGCGTGCCGAAACAGCCGAATCCAAGATCGGAACGCTGAGCAAGGAACAGGTCGATCTGGAAGCTGCACGCCAGCTGGTGGTCAAGGACCGCGACGATCAGCGAGCTGTCCTCGACGCCCTGCGTCGCGAGCACGAGACGCTCAAGGCCGAGGCCGATCGGCTGCGCGCCGAGGCGGCGGCGGCCAAGGTCGAGGAGGCCAAGGCCGCGACCAAGCCGGTCGAACCCAAGCCGGTCGAGCCTAAACCAGCCGATCCGAAGGCGTCAGTGCCCGCCGTCGACGGGAAGCCAGCCGGCCACTAGCCGGCGGTAGCGCTCTTCCCCGACAGCGTTGAACGCGCGTCCGAGCAGCCCTGGCGAGACCTCCCAGCAGGCGTGGTCGCCCAGTGCCGTGGTGTCGACAGCGGTGCAGCGATAGGCCCGGGCGACGTCGCGCACTTGGGCACGCAGCGGGGACAGCAGCGGTTCATCGACCTGCGGGCAGGTCGGCTCGACCAGGACGACGTGGGTGGCACCGCGCGCCGCCAGGTCGGCGACCAGCCAGGCGAGGGCCTGACGGTATTCGCGGTGCTTCCAGGCGGCGAAGCGGTCGTCGCCGGAGAGTCGCACCAGCACCCTGGACCCATGCGGGTCGAGGGCCTGCGCCTCGGCGATCTGCCGGGTCAGGGCGGGTACGCCCAGCGGCGCCTGCGCCGGCTCGGCCAGGACGTGGGCACAGGTCTCGATCTTGGCCGCGCCGACGGCACGCAGCACACTCCAGCGCCGGTCGGCCGCCGCTTCGCGACGCGGCACGGCCAGCACGGCCGCCGCTGCAGCGCAGTGAAGCCGACCGTCCGCATCGACGCTGAGATCGGCACCGGTGCCCGGCTCAAGCAGCCGGATGGCCAGGCTGCGCTCCTGCGGACCACGCACCTCCACGGTCGGCACCTGGCGCGGTTCGAAGCGCAGCACCATCTGGCCGTCGGCGCGGCTCGCCTCCAGACCGTCCACCGGCGTGGCGGTCCACCCATCGGGCGCCGCCAGATGGATTTCGCAGACACGATCGTCATCGGCCGCGCGTGGCAGCCAATCCCAGGCCGGCTCGGCCGCGGTCGCCACCGCGCCCATCATGATCAGAAAAAACAGTCGCGATGCCGTGGAGGGTTCGCGGTTCGCGGTTCGCGGTTCGCGGTTGGAAAATCGTTGATTGGCCTTGCTCGGATATCCCATTGGTCACCTGAATACGATCAACGCAACCAGCGTGGGGCGCGGCAACCGCGAACCGCGAACTCGTTTTCGAGCAGCGATCATCGTTCCGGCTTCAGCCGCCAGCGCAGGTCATCGAAACCGGCCTTCCAGGCCGTGCCCGGCGGGGCGGTGCCGAACACGCCCAGGCTCCAGTCGCCCTGCGAACGGGCCAGCACGTCGCTGAGCTGGGTGCGGTGCATCGGGTCGGCTGGATCGGCGGCGAAGATCCGGCCGCCGCTGAGGTCGAGAGACATCACCGCGATGGTGCTGTCGACAGCGTAGGGCAGCTCGCGCCACTCGCTCCACCGGCCGACGGTCAGCTGACGCCACTGCAGCTTGGGATTGCCGCCAGTCGCGGCGATGGCGACGCCGTTTTTGCGTGGTCCATCAAGCAGTTCCAGGCCGGCCGTGCCGCTGCCGAGGGTGCCGATGTCGACCGCCAGGCGGGCCAGACGGAAGCGCTGGCTGGGCACGGTGGTGACGGCGCGGGTCACCGCATCGTCGGCCTGGGCTGCCTGCGCGCCTTCCATCACTAGCTTGCCGGCCTCGGCGCGCACGGCGATGCCGCTGCCCTGGATCAGCGCCTCCCAGCCGGTCGACAGGGTCTCGCCTGGCGGCCAGTCGAACGGCTCGCTGACCTGCTGGTCGTCGGCAGTGTCGTACAGCGCCTTGAGGCGCTTGACGTACTCGGCCGGAGCGCCAGGCAGGCCACCGGAACCCTCGTAGAGCATGCGCGCGCCCTCGGGATCGCCTCGCGCCGCGGCGAGGAACACCCGGCAACTCATGGCGTAGCCGTCACTGGCCGGCAGGGTGCGGGCGAGCGCTTCGGCCTCGTCGTAGCGCCCGGCGATGAGGTGGCCGTAGAGTTGCCAGCGCAGCGATTCCGGCGAGCGGACGGCCGCCAGGGCGCGCACCGACTCGGCCGTGCCACCACCCATCAGCATTTCGGCGACGCGCTGGAGGAAGCCCTGACGCGCGTCCTGGTGCTGGTTGATCAGCGCCACCGCCTTGTCGGGCTGGCGGTTCTCCAGGCGGACGCAGGCGTTGAGCAGCTGGGCGTCGGCGCGCTGCTCGGGGTTTAGCCGGTCGGCGCCGGTGAACTCGCGGCGATGGGCGATGGCCAGGGCGAACTGCGCCGCCGGCGTCGGTACGTCCTGCCACTGCTTGGTGGCTTCCCCAATCCGGCCCTCGCGGAAGGCGATCAGGCCAAGGGCGTAGGTGCCTGCCTGCGCCGCCGAAGCGGGCATGGCCTCGGGCGTGAAGCTGGCGAGTTCAGCCTTGGCTGTGGCGAGATCGCCGAGGGCGGCGGCTGCCGCGCCGGAGTAGGCATGCGCCTCGGGCTCCGACTGCTTGGCCACGACCAGGGCCTGGGCGGTACGCAAGGACTCGGCGTATTGGCCACCGGCCAGCGAGGTGCGGGCGAAGCCCAGCCCACCGCCGGGATCCTTGTGCAGGTCCCAGGCCTTGCGGAAGCACTCGCGCGCCGAGCGCAGGTTGCCGGCGCTTTCGAACGAGGCGCCGCAGATCAGGTTGGCGCGCAGGGCGGTGGGATTGCGCTCCAGCCAGCCCTTGGCGTAGGCCTCCAGCTCGGCACTGCGGCCGGTCGCCGCCATCGCCTGGACCACCAGCTCATCGCCAGCGTCCCAGTTGCGGTCGGCGGCTAGGCCGGCGCGCGCTGCGGCCTCCAGCGTCGTCCAGTCCTTGCGCTCCTGCCACAGCGGCACGGCGATCGCCAACACCTCGCGGTCGGCTGGCTGCTGCTGCAGCCAGGCGACGTCCTGGGCCAGGGCCTGGTCGGCCACGGTGTGGTCGAGACCCCAGTGCAGCACCTCAATCATGCGCCGCTGGTCGCGGGCGGCGATCGCCGCCTTGCCCGCCTCGGTCACCACCAGCGCCGCAGGGCGGCGAAACTGCACTGGGCCATGCGTGCCGGCCGGGATGGTGATGATCTCGTTCGACACCTTCGGACGGAAGTACACCGTGCCGTCGGTACGCTGTTCGACCAGGGTCCCCTCGATGGTGCGGCCGTCGGTGGTGGTGATGATGTCGAGCGGCTGTTCCTTGAGCTCGACCGTCTCGGCCGCAGTGGCGAAGCTGGCTAGGGCGGCGAGCAGTAGCAGCAGGAGCGTAGTGACTGGCGCGGCGGGCATGCGGGTCACCTGGGCGAGGGGCTGAAGGGGGTGAGCGGCGGATCCGGCAGCTGCAGACGTGGCGGCGGCGGTTCGGGCACCGCGCTCATCGAGGCCCGGCCGCGCTCGCGCAGCGCGAAGGGATTGCCCATCGGCATGCCGGCATGCGCCTGGACCAGGGCGCCGAGGGCGCGGTCGGCGGTGACCAGCGGCGGTCGCGCCCGTTCAGGCGGGACGGTCAGACGTTCGACCGGGATGGGACGAGTGTCCGGCAGGGCGAGCAGCGCTGGCACGGCGACGGCCGCCGCGAGGAGGACCAGGACGGTGGCGGCGATGGCGTGGGGCGTGATGCGCATCAGGGTCGGGCTCCACCGAGACGGCGCAGGCGGCTGCCCCCGGCATCAGCGGCTCCGGCCGTGCCGGCGGATTGGGCAGCAGCAGCAGCAGGCAGGGCGGCCAGGCCCCACGACTCGCGGTTGCGCGTGGTGAACGCAGCGGTCAGGCGTGTGCGCAGCGGCTTGTCCGTGCCACCGGCCAATTCGAGGGAGCGCAGGCCCAGGCCGCGGCCATCGGCCTGGGCGTAGGCCGCGACCAGGCGCGCCGTCGCAGCCCAGTCGGACTCGACGTCCAGATCAACGGTGAACACCGCGTATTCGCCGCTAGGTGACGCGAAGGGCTGGCCCGGGGTGACATTGCCGACCCGGGCGACGCCGGCGTGGATGCAGGTCTGCACCGCCTGGCGGATCAGCGACAGGTTGGCCAGCTGCCGAGCCCGTGCCTTGGCGTCGGCATCGAGTCCGCCCTCGTAGGGCAGGCCGGCCGGAATGGCGACCTTGGTGCGCGCCGATAGCTGGCGCAGCGCCGAGTAGTCGGAGGTGACCTGGGCGGCGGCCTCGCTCAGGGATTCAACGAGATAGGCGTTGGCGAGCTGCGGCGCCAACGAGGACTCGGCAGTGGCCAGCTCGTCGCCCTGGGCTTTGGCTGTGGCGGCCAACTCGTCGCGGGCGCGCTCGATGGCGAAGCCGTCGGGCTTGTCCGGATGGTAATACGTCACGTAGCTGGCCTGCAGGGCGTCCGCGCCGCTGATCGTCTCGGCGTGGGCATTGCCGCGGATGAGGATCCCGGCGAAGCCGGCCGTGACCACGGCCGCACCGCAGCCGGACCACAGGACCAATCGTCGACGGTCGGGGCTCATGCGGCCTCCGCGCGGGCGCGCTTGAGATTCATCGCCGACACCGGCCACCACAGCGCCAGCCAGGCGCCGGCCACGGCCAGGATTGGCCCGACCAGCAGGATGTGGATCGGCCCACCCGGGGCGTCACGGAAGCGGAAGTCCCAGCACATCGGCAGGCCGAGGACCAGCATGGCGACGGCCAGCTTCCAGGGATAGGCGTCGATGCCCTGCCGCGAGGTCACTACGGCCTGCAGGGCGGCGCCGATGATCAGCAGCGGCAGACCGACCACCGCCAGCTTCATTGCCAGGGCCGGACCGGCGAAGTTCCACAGGAAGGAGCCGGCGAGGACCAGCAGCGCGCCCAGGCGCAGTTCGGTGCGGCAACCGGGCATGGTGAATTGCAGCCAGCTCCGCCGTGGGGCGGGCTGCGGCTGCTGCTGCTGTGGCTGCTGCGGTTGCTGGTCTGGCTGGTCGGTCACAGGGCCTCGTGTTCCCAGGCTGATGCCCACACCGCGGTGGCGGCTAGGGCGGCGGTCTCGATGCGCAGGACGGGGCCGGCGAGCCGGACGCGCGCGGCGCCGGCGGCGTCGAGCGCGGCCAGCTCGTCCGCGGTCAGGCCGCCCTCGGGTCCGATCACC
>JBBREK010000260.1:0-5390 GCA_038203025.1 Planctomycetota bacterium | reverse complement strand
GGTTAGGCATCCAAGGCCCGTCACCCACCTGGTGAGCTGCAACCGTACCTGGTCATTTGCTCAAGTCCTTCACCCCTCTGCGCCTCTGCGCCTCTGCGGCCAATCCAAAGGCGTTTTCTAGAGTTAAACAAATCGCGCATGCCAATATCGGCCAACGAATCCACGGACTCCGTAACACCTGCGAAACCATTCCAGGGGGCTACGCTCCATGTCATGCGTCACCGCCCGCGATCGGCCTTCACCCTCATCGAACTGCTGGTGGTGGTCAGCATCATCGCGGTGCTGGGGGCCCTGCTCCTGCCTGCGATGGACCTGGTACGGCAGCAGGCGTATACCGTCATCTGCCAGTCGAATGCGCGGCAGATCACCCTGGCCATGATCACCTATGCCAACGATTGGAACGGCCTAGCGATGACGCCGTGGAACTCGGCCAGCGGCATCGACGCCGGCTGGCACGCGCGGGTTTCGCAGTTCTTCAGCGATGGATCGGTGAAGGTGTTCACCTGTCCGGCGAACAAAGGCTGCCGGCCCGATGCCGAGCAGGGCACCCAGTTGATCCCCTGCGATGGCGGCTACCTCACCCGGATCCGCCGGGCGGACTACGCGATCTCCACAGCCAACGGTGATTACTGGGCCTGGGGTCATAGCCGGAGTCGCGCCATCACCTGGATCGACGGGACGTGGGTGAACACCCCTGCGATCTGGGCCAGCGCCGGATCGAGGCCTCTGAGCCAGTGCGCAGGTGACACGGCGCTGATCTTCGAGAGCCAGGATCGGCCCTACAACTGGACGGCGTTCAACGGCGGCGAAACGTCGTTCATCTCCGGTCTGCCCCGCCTGATGAATGCCCACCATGGCAAGAATGCCGTAGGACGTGTCGATGGCGTGGTGCTCATGCTGACCGCAGCCGAGACCAACGGCCCGGATCCGAACAACCTGCGCGGGGCGTGGTCCATCGCCAGGGGGGATTGATGCGCACATCGCGTTTGGCTCTTTTGCTCGCCATCCTCGTCGGCGCCCTCGGCGCCATCGCACTGCTGCTCCGGCATCGGGATGGGGACGCCGCCCCGCCGCAGCTGGCCGGCACCTGGGAGCGGCTGCCGGGTCCGACGCCGCCGCCGGGACGACAGGCGGCGCCGGCCCCGTTGGGAGACCGTCTCAGCATCGACGACCAGCGGATCTCCTGGGATGGACGCAGCCTTCCCTATCGCTTGGTCCCCACAGACGGCCTGGTGCTGCTGCAGGCGGATCTCGATGGCGATGGCACGGATGACCAGACGGTGCTCGGTTGGCAGACTTTGCCAGGCGGGGAGGTCCGCTTCACGATCAACTTCGGGCACAGCTGTGGCAGCTGGCGACGCCTGGCGGGCCCGGACGGCTGAGCCAGCCTCATCCCGGCCGCAGATCGCGTGCTGCTGCGGTGGCGATAGCGGCCCGGCCATCCGCGTCGCTGGCTGATGGCAGGGCGGGCAGATGGCGGGCGAGCAGATCGGGCGAACAGCCGTTGGCCGTGATCACGTCGCGATAGAAGGCGGCGCTAGGCTTCGGCGAGCGCCGCTGGGTAGCGAAATCGATCTCGACCAGGCCGAAGCGGGGCGCATTCGAATACCACTCGTAGTTGTCGAAGGTGGTCCAGTGCAGATAGCCGCGCAGGTCGACACCGCGCTCGATGGCCTCAGCGCAGGCCGCAAGATGCAGGGCGAGGTTGGCGGTTCGCAGGCGGTCGTCGGCGCTGGCAAGGCCGTTCTCGGTGATCACCACCGGCCGGTCCTTCAGCCGCTCCAGCTCGCGCACCAGGCCCTCGGGCCACCATTCCTCGGTGTAGAATCCATCCCACGGCAGGCAGCGCGTGCGCAGGAACGGCGGCTTGGCCCCATCGCCCGGATTGGGCAGCCGGGCATCGGCCAGGCTGCGCGTGTACCAGTTCACCGCCCAGTAATCGCAGGTGCCCTTGACCTCGGGCGCCGTTTCGCTGGCGGTGTACGGGCAGACCAGCTCGCCGGTGCGGATGGCGTGGAAGAAGAAGCGGTTGGTCATCACGTCGAGGTGGTCGGCGAGGGCGCGGTCGAAGGGGTCGTCGTTCCGTCTGGGCATCCAGTGGGTCAGCGCGTGCGCACTACTCACCGGCGCCTTGGACCAGCGGCGGATGGCGTGGTAGCCGGCTGCATGCGCGCGCAGACAGGTGAATTTGCTTGCGCCGTCGTTGCAGAAGCGCCCGCCATTGAACTCGTTGAGCACGTTCCACCAGCTGACCAGGTCGGCCACGCGCGGCACCACATGCAGGGCGTAGCGTTCGAAGTGGGCGACATTGGCGCGCTGCCGCCAGGCTCCGAGATCCTCGAACCACGCCGGATGCGAGATGTGCGTCAGGGTGAGGAAAACCTGGATGCCGTGGCCGTGGAGCCGCTCCAGCACCTGACGGTACCAGTCCAGCTCGCCTTCGTCGAAGCGGCCCTGCACGGGTTCGATACGGCTCCATTCCAGCGACATGCGCCAGGCCTTGTGCCCGAGTGCAGCGATGAGATCGACATCCTCGCGCCAGCGGCTGCGGAAGTCGCAGGTCGCGCCCGAGGGATGGGTCAGGCGTCGGTCGGCGGTCCAGTAGCGGCCCGCCTGCTCATCCCGCCATAGATACGAATTGCTGTTGCCGCCCTCGATCTGGTAGGCCGCAGCACCGCTGCCGAGCAAAAAGCCGGCGGGGAAGCTGAACGGGGGGATCTGCAACACGTCGAATGTCACGGTTTCCAGGCACCTTTCTCATCGAGCACCACCTGGTCGAGCTGCGTTGCCGGCCCACCGCTGGCGTCGCCGCGGATGATGATCAGGCCCGAGATGGCGGCCGGCTCGATCTCGCCAAGCTTGGCCCAGGTCCATGTCGCGCCGCCGGCCCAGGACCAGCCGATCTCGGCCTGGCCACCTGCTGTCAGCGTCGTCTTCAGCTGCACCGGGCCATTGCGGTGTCGCGCCCACACCGTGAAGCGCGGTGTGCCGGCCTTGATGGCGTAAGCGAACAACGGATTCCACGCCTTGTCCTGCTCAATCACTTTGCCGGCGAGAGCGTCGGCGACGACCACGACGCGCGCATCACCGCCGGGTGAGGTCTCGGCCTCGACGATGACCGGCTCGGCGGCACCGACGCCGGCGGCGAAGATGATGAAGAGGAATAGGGATGACTGCATGGGGAGGCTCCGGATCAATGGGTGGGTTCACTCAGCCAGGCCACACTGCGGCCGGGCAGTTCGAGGGTGACGTCCCAGGTCGCGGCCTGCGTGGCGACCACGCCACGCGCGAGAACGCTCAGCTGCGCCGCGCCCTTGCCGGCGGTCAGGCGGATGCGCACCGGCCGACGGTCCTGGTTGGTGAGCATCGCGGCACGCGTGCCGTCGGCATGGAGCACCGCCAGCACAGCCGGCGCGTCCGGACCTGCGGTCACCGTCGCCACGCTGCCGACCAGCAGACGGTTGGCGCGCGCGAACACCTCGGCGGCCGGGCGCAGGGCGTAGGCATTGTCCATCTTGCCGTAGATACCGTCGCATTCGTTCCATGCGGCTGTACCACGGATGCCACGGCGGGCAGTCTGCGTCAGCATGAGGGCATCGAACACGGCCGAGAACTGGTCCGTCATGCGCACATCGCGCGTCTCCCAGGTCCACGAGATGTTGTACTCGTCAAAAAAGCACGGAATGCCGGGAATGCGTTCGCTGAGGCGGCACAGCTCGCCAGCGATGTCAGCGGTGCGGCGGATCAGGTGCGCATCACTGTCCGTCGCCGAGCCGCTGGCATAGGCGTGGTAGGAGAGGAACTCCAGGCTGGGACCGGCGGCAGTAGCGAATGCGGCCAGCTCGTCGCGCTTGTCCGGCCGGGTCGCCGCCGGCCCGCCGACCGCGATGGTCGGATCGATGGCGCGCATGGCGGCGGCGCAGGCAGCGTGGATGCGCGCCAGTTCAGCGGTGCGCTTCGGCTGGCCGTCGCGCAGCCAATAGACGCTATCGCGTTCGTTGCTGGTCTCCCACCAGCGGATGCCCACCCGGCCTTCGATGTTGACCAGGCGCACGAGTTCGGCGCAGGCCGCGGCGTAGACCGGAATACTGGCCTCATCGAGCAGACCGTCGCCGTCGACGTCCATCCAGTCCGGCCAGCCGCTGATGTTCATCATCAGGTCGGGCGCCAGGCCGCGCCACAGCGGACAGAGCTTGGCGATCTTGGCGGCGTCGAAGCGGCGGCCGGCGTGGTCCCAGAGGCCGTGCGGTTCGCGGCTGTCGGCGCCCTGACCGGCGTTGTGCAGACGTACGAAACCGGGTCGCATCGCCTGCAGCCCGGCGCGATAGCGCGGATCCGACAGCATCTCGACGTTGAAAGCCTGGAACAGGTTGAGGCCGAAACTCAGCCCGCTGGTGGTCGCTACAGAAGCATCCCACGCGATGGCTACCGTCTCGACGCCCTCGCGCGCGGCCAGAGGCGGATCGGCCGGCATGGCGGCCGCATCGCTCAGCACCAGGCAGTCGAGCTGGGTCTCGGGACGACTGGCATCGGCATCGCCCCGGATCACAAGCAGCCCGCCTGCCAGGCGCGCGGCCGGGAACGGACCGAAGTGCGCCCATGCGAACTCCTCGCCAGACGACCAGTCCCAGCCCAACTCGACCTGCTTGCCGTCAACATGCGTCTTCAGGCAGACCGGACCGTAGCGGTGGCGCAACCAGACATGCACCTCGCCACGCGGTGCGCCCACCGGCCAGGGACTGCTCAGCAGCGGCTCCCAGGCTCGCGCGGTACCCGCCGCTGTGCCGCCCCACGCCCAATCTGCGGACACAGCTGTGGCAGAGCTGGTTCCCTCGGCCTCGACGCGCACCTCGACCGCGCAGGCGGAGCAGGCGATGCAGGCGAGGGCGGCGGCGAGCAGCAGGTGCATGGCCACACGATGGCCGGCGGGGTATGGTTTCGACAGTGTTTCGCTTCAGTACCGCAAGACGGAGGTCACCGGGACTTCGAGTTTCTCCCGGCCGCCGAGCGCCAGCTCGACCAGGAAGCCGCAGCCGGCGACGGTCGCGCCCTGGCGACGGATCAGGGTGATGGCGGCGGCGGCGGCTATGGCAGTGGACAGGCACGGCTATGGCAGTGGACAGGCACGTGAAGATCAACGCACACCCTGCGACTACTTGCAATGGGTCCATGCTGACCGTATAAGTCCCCCATGCCCATCCCGCACCGTCTCCTCGTGGCCGACGACCGCCCGGGCTGCTACCATGTCCTCTCCCGCTGCGTCCGCCGCGCTTTCCTCTGCGGTGACGCCGCCGAACACCGCCGGGGCTGGGTCCGCGATCTGATCGCGCAGGCCGCCGCCGCGTATGCCATCGATGTCCTGGCCTACGCCGTGATGAGCAACCACCTCC
>JBBREK010000259.1:0-5399 GCA_038203025.1 Planctomycetota bacterium | reverse complement strand
TGGTGGGGTGGCTGGGGGCTGGGACCGGAGGCGGGTTGGCGCCATCCGGTGGTGGCGGATCCGGCGGCGGCTCAGGACCGCGGGCTTCAGCCCGCGCTGCGGGCGGTTCTGCGTCGACCGCCAGCGGCATGTCCTCGCTGCCTTTAGGACCGTGGGCTTCAGCCCGCGTAACGGTTGGCTCGGCGCTGACGATCGGCGGTTCTACGGCAGGTGCTGCTGCTGCTGCCTCGGCATCGGCTGCGATCGGCGGCGGGGTCTCAGCGCGGGCTGAAGCCCGCGGTTCTGGGGCGACCACCGGTTCAGGATTGCTGGTTTCAGTCTGCACTGAGGGTGGCTCGGCACTGACTGCCAGTGGTTCAGCGGATAGCGTCTCGGCATCGGCAGCGACCGGCGACGGGATGTCCGGCTCCGCAGCGAGCGACGGGAGGTCTTCGCGGACTGAAGCCAGCGGTTCTGGGGCGACCACCGATTCAGGATCGTTGGTGTCAGTCTGCGCTGACGACGACTCGGCGGATGGAGACTCGGCATCGACAGCGTCCGGACCATCGGGGCCGGGCATGCCCGCCGGTTCAGGACCGCAGGCTTCAGGCCGCGTAACCGTTGGCTCGGCGCTGACCGACGGCGGTTGAGCTGTCGCGGTTACGTCGGCTGGTGGCTCGGCTGCGATCGGCGGCGGGACGTCTGGATCTACGGCGGGTGACGGGGTATCCTCGCGGGCTGAAGCCAACGGTCCTGGAGCCTCCACCGGTTCCGGAGTGCTGGTGTCAGTCTCGGCTGACGATGGCTCGCTAGCGACTGGCGCTTCATGACCAGGCGACTCTGCGGCAGGCGACGGGATATCCTCGCGGGCTAAAGCCCGCGGTCCTGGGACCCCGACCGGCAAAGGAACAACCTCGAAGGACGGGGCAGAACCGAGAGCTACTGGCGCTGGCGGCAGCGGCGTTGCGCCTGCGACAACTAGGCCGGGGTCCGGCACGGACGGCGGAGCCACAGCCACAGGCAGGGGTTCTGTCAGCCCGGCTGGCGGCGCCGGATCCGGGATGGGCGGTGGCGGTTCAGGCTCGGCGTTGCCGACCGGAGTAGGAATCGGCTGGGCTGGCGGGACGACCTCCGCTGCCGGCTTGGGCTGGCGTTTGGGCCTGGGCGGCTCCTCGGGCTTGGCCTCAGCCACGGGCGGGGGTGGTGGCGGAGGTGGTGGTGGCTCCGGTTTGACCACGCCAGCTGGCAGCGGTTCGCCCGGATGGGTCTCCTCCCACCAGCTAATGAACCCCTTCTCCAGGTCCGCGGCGCGGGCGAGCAGGCGTTCGACGCCAACCGACGACTCCAGCTCGCGCAGGAAGCGCTGCTCCTCGTTCTCGACCGTCAGCTCCTCGGGCAGTTCGACCTCTTCGCCTTCGGCGGTCACACCGCTATAGGTCACCAGCGGCGGTCGACGCTGGCGCTTAGGCAGCTGCTCCGGCGGACCCGGATCGCCGGCTGTGATGGCGCGCTCGTCCTCGGGACGGAAACGGATGCGTACGTCGCCGTACTGCTCGGCCTGGCCGAGGCGCAGCAGCCGCTGGCGGGTGCATTCGAGGACGGCCATGACGATGCCGACCCGCGCCACCGGTCCGCTGTCGATGGCGAACAGCTCGGAGAGTCGGCCTTCGCCGCGCTGGCGCATGTCCTCGACCACCTGCGCCATGCGCACGGTCATCGGTGTGTCGTCAACCAGCACGGTGCGTGGGCCGAGGCCATCAATGCGCTTGAGCAGGTCGAACCACAGGTTGGCCAGGGTGCCGGCACTGACGTCCTTCAGCTCCCAGGCGTCGACCTCGGCCTCGTCGTCGGGCACCACCTCGCGATGGCCGCGGTGATGGCGCAGCCGACGCCGGTCCTCGCGGCGGTCGAGGTCGAAGGCCGCCTCTTTGGCGGCGCGGTAGATCAGCAGCTTGCGGATCAGACCGGAGCGTGGATCGAAGTCGTCCTCGCCATCGTCAGCGACCTCCGTGCCTTCGGGAGGCGGCGCGACCATGCGCGCCTTGATCTCGAGCAGGGTCGCAGCCATGACCACGAAGTCGCCGGCCGCCTCCAGGTCCAGGGTGGTCCCGGCCGCCGCCGCCACCCAGGTGGCGAACTGGTCGGCAATGGCTGCCACCGGCAGGTCCTTGACGTCGACCTCGGCCCGACGCACCAGATAGAGCAGCAGGTCCATCGGCCCGCTGAACTGCTCTAGGGCGACGGTGATGCCGAGATCGCCGGCCGGCGTCGATTCACCGTCCGGGGCGGCGGGCGGCGCAGCAGTAGCGTCCTGGCCCTCGGGCATGCTCGAAGGCTATTGCCTTGCCGCGCATTGCTACTCGTTCCATTGCAGCGCATTGCCACTCGGGGTCGGGGTCGTGGGGCAGAAGCCCATCCCAAGACTACGGACGCCTGGCAACGCTTGGTACATCCAAGGCCAGGGTGTCAGTCGCGATCAAGGTCCAGGACAACGACCCCGACCCCCAGGGGCAATGTAGCCCCTACTCCTCGCCGGCGTCGTACCCGCGCACCGGATAGGCGCGGACGTCATCGAACACGGCCCGGCCGGCGTCGCCGAGCATGGGCACCGCCCGGTCGCCGAAGGCGCGACCGGAATCATCCCACAGGAAGCGGGCGATGGCGGCGCGGAAGTCTTTCCATTCCTTGCCGCCGTAGGCGACGAAGCGGCGCATGGAGGTCTGCAGCTCGGCCGTCTCGGTCTGGCCATGTTCAACGAAGAACAGCCGCATGTCGTCGCGCATGACCACCCCGAGACTGACGTTGACCCGCCAGAAACGGCGGACTTCAGCGGCCAGCGGGCCCCACTCGCGCTCATAGACCTCGAAGAAACGATCAACGTCGGCGACCAGCAGCGGCACGACCTCGACCTGTCCGTCGACGTAGCGCGACAGGTCATCGATCAGCTTCAGCGCGTCCTGGGGCACCGTTTCGCCGAAGCGGGCGATGTCATCGCGCAAATGGGCGAGTTCCTGCGGCGGCAGCTGGACCCAGCGCCAGACATCGGCGATCAGGCGCGGCGGCATGGCCAGGGCCTCGTAGTGCCAATAGGCCCTGAGGTCCGCGATCAGGTATTTCGCCTCAATGGCGCGGGCCGCACGGAAGCGACGCAGGTCGGCACGCAGGCGGATGCCCTGCTGGCGTTCCCAGAGCATGAATTCGTCCCTGGAGCGGATCAGTTTGCGCCACTCGCGCTCACGCCAGCCGACGAAGTTGGCCAGATCAACCTGCAGGTTGCCGGCCTCCCAGCCGAGGCGTTCGTAGGCCTGCTTGATGTCGCTGCGCAGCGGCAGCCATTCCCGGTCGCGCCACTCAACGAACACCACGACATCGCGTGCCAACCGGATCCACTCCTCGTCGGCATGTTCGAAGAAGCGTGCCGCATCGTCACCCAGCTTGGGGAAGTTGCGCACCTCGTAGCCGTAGTAGCGGGCGGCGTCCTGGAACAGCTTCTCGACCGTGTCCCACTCGTAGGCCATGACCGCGGCGAGTTCGTCAGTCAGGTTCCACCACTCCCGGTTGCGCCAGGCGAGGAAGGCGGCGGCGTCGAGCGGCAACTCTTGAGTGCGCAGCTTCTGGTCGATGGCGTAGCGGCGCAGATCGCGTTTGAGCTGCTCGAACTCGACCACGCGGGCCTGGCGCCAGCGCGCCGTGTCATCGCGCACCTCGTTGCGTTCGGCCTGACTACCGCAGGCCGGCAGGACGAGCAGGGCGACACAGGCGAACAAGCAGGCGAGCAGCCGGGACATCGCGCGCATGCTCACCGCCGCCCCTGGCCGGCCAAGCCGCCGGCCTTGGCGCAATGCCTTGTGTGTCAATGACGACCGGACGGACCGGACAGACGGCGACCCGTTGCACCCCCAATCCACCCCCTATCATTTCCCCCGCACAGCCGGACCCCGGGAGCCAGAAGCCACCGAATCTGGTCAGGCCTTGACGGGAGCAGCCATAAGGCGGCAGCCGGCGTCCCGGGTCATCTGGCTGTGCATTCTTCCCCGGGCCCGCCGCGCACGCGGCGGGCCCGGTTCTTAGGTGAGGGGGCTACATGGTACGTGAAATGCTCATCGGTAAGCTGCATCGCGGCGCGGTCACCGAGTGCCGCATCGACTACGAGGGCAGCCTGACCGTCGACCAGGATCTGATCGACGCCGCCGGCATGCTGGTCCACCAGAAGGTCCAGGTCCTCGACATCAACAACGGCGCCCGCATTGAGACCTACCTGATCGCCGGCCCGCGCGGCAGCCGCCACCTCATGGTCAACGGCGCCGCCGCCCGCCTGTTCCACAAGGGCGACCGCATCATCGTCTGCGCCTTCGGCATCATGGACGACGCCGAGGCCCGCGCGGTGCAGCCCAAGGTCATCCTGCTCGACGCCGACAACCGCCGCGTCAACTGACGCCGACAGCCGGCACAGGCTTCCTCGCCATTGCCCCACCCGCGGCAAGCAGTGGACGCACATGGAGCGAGCGCGCAGCGAGCCTGGAACGAAAACCCCCGCTTGGCATTCCGACGCGCGTATGCGCGGCGTGTCGAGCAGGGGGATCCGGGACCGAAGAGGTCCCGGCGGGGGCTCGGGGGTGGAACCCCCGGGCGAAAGACGCACATGGAGCGAGCGCCCAAGCGAGTGGCGAGCGATGCCGATGAGCCTGTGGGGATGTGCCACGAGCGCGCAGCGAGCCTGGAACGAAAACCCCCGCTTGGCGATCCGACGCGCGTATGCGCGGCGTGTCGAGCGGGGGGATCCGGGACCGAAGAGGTCCCGGCGGGGGCTCGGGGGTGGAACCCCCGGGTTACTTAGGCATCCAGTTCAGGCCGACCGACAGCACCAAGTCACCACTGTCCAGGCCGGCATCCCTGAAGTTCTCGCGGATGGTGCTGTCCATCCAGTAAGACATCTCGACCTGGACGAAGCCAAAGACGTCCTCGGCGAACATCGGCACGGTGGCGCGGCCACCGACAACGGCGGCATCGAGGCCGCTGCTGTCCTCGCCGCCGATCACCCAGCGGTACTCGCTGTCGGCGAAGTGCTGCATCTGCCAGAAGGCCAGGTCGACGGCGTTGTACTGGACGTACTCGCGCGCGCCGACGGCGGCGCGCGTGGCTCGCCAGGAGTTGGAGATGTTTTGTTCCAGGTTGGCACCAAGCTCGACACCCTCGACGGGCAGGGCCCACCAGACATCGACGCCAACCCAACGCTGCTTGGCCTTGAGGTAGTTCTCGTTGCCCGGGGCGTAGACCGGGGTCTGGCTGGGGTAGGTGACAAAATCGAAGTAGGGGATGATCTGCAGCAGCGGGATGTTGGCATCGCGCGGATCGCGGATCTCCAGCGCCCAGTCGACCTTGATCTCAGCACGCACCAGTTCGCCGGGGTTGGTCTTGCC
>JBBREK010000258.1:0-5399 GCA_038203025.1 Planctomycetota bacterium | reverse complement strand
TCTCACTGCTAAAACACCACGGCTGCACCCCCCATACTCGCGCCCACCACATTGCCCACGCCCTGGGCCGCTTTGTTCTTTTTGGACTTGGGGGGGGTGTTGCCGCCCCCCCACGACCCCGTCCCCGCTCTCGGTGCGTGGCTGAAAGCCGTGGTCACTGGCTATTTCAACTACCATGCCGTACCGGGCAACCGGACGAGCATCGGAGCCTTCCATCGGGAGATATGCCAAGCCTGGCTGCACGCCCTCCGGCGGCGCAGTCAACGCACGCGCATGAACTGGCAGCGGTTCAAGCCATTGATCCAACGCTGGCTCCCGAAACCCGAGACCAAGCATCCGTATCCGTGGGCACGCTTTGAGGCCACACACCCGATGTAAGAGCCGTATGCGGTAACTCCGCACGTACGGATCCGCGCGGGGGGCGGCCCGAAAGGGCCGTCCCTACCGCAATCGAACAGGGTCTGTGCCAGGATCGTGGCCGGGACCAGGCGCAGGATCCAACGCAGGGCGGGATGCAGGAAAGGCGGCGGTAGCAGGCCGCTTACTTGCCACCCCGCTCGGTCACCAGTTTGCTCCAGGCGGCGTCGGCCTTGGCGTGCAGTCCGGCTTCGTCCTTGTTCCATGCGGTCAGGGTGTTGCCGAGCCAGCCATTGTAGAACAGGTAGAGCCGTCCGTCGATCAGCTTAAAGGTCTTGGGATCGACATCGACGAAGTCGGCCGAGGCCATGGCATAGGCGCACCAGCCGCCGTAGGCCGGCAGGTAGTGGTCGGGCCTGGCGAGGAGGGTGTCGCGATGCCCGGTCGAGGCGAAGCGGTAGGTGCCATCGCCGACCACGGCGGTGATGGCGGGATCACCGCGCTGTGGGCCGCCCGGCAACTGATAGGTCACGGGGTCGTAGCCGTGCAGCGCCAGGCCGTGATCGCTGTTGAGCAGCGGTTCAGCGCCAGCGAGCACGGCGATCATGGAAAGAAAAAGCACCAGGCTATGCATGCATGCAGGTTGGTCGGCGGTGTTGGGATCTGCTTACACGTCGTGTCGCTAGCCGCTGCTGCGGTCGCGCAGCGCATGCCTGGCGACGCCGGCGCGGATGCGCCGCCAGCAGCCGATCAGGCTTGGTGGTCGCGCGCCACGCCGCATCTCGGCGACGCCGATCGGCCAGCTCCGGCTCCAGGTGCGCACCAGCTGGCCCCAGGCATAGAACAGCGAGCGTTCGGGATCGTAGAGGTTGGTCGGCTCGCTGGTCAGACCGTTGAGCTCGATCACGCCGAGGCCGCTGCCGCTGCGGATAGCCTCGCGGCTGGCCGCCCGCACATCGAAGCGTCCGAAGTTGACGCCCTTGCAGCCGACCATCCAGCCGTCGACGGCGCGGATCAGCTCCGGCGTGATCAGGTCGGAGCCGTCGCGAAACAGGCAGCCCTGGCAGTGGTTGCCGGCCAGGCCCAGGCTGACTGTCTCGCCGGCGGCCGGAACGCGTTCTGCCGTCGCCCCGAGCCGTCGCAGATAGACTGCCTGCTGCAGCCGGAAGCGCTGGTGGCCGGTGATCAGCTCGGCCAGTGTGCGTTGGCCATCGCCGGTGATGATCGGGAACACCTTGTCGGTGATCGCCAGGATGCTGCCCGGTCGGCCGGGCACGCGGGCGTAGAAGATCCCGATCTCGACCGGACCGGGGTGAAAGACCTGGGCGATGGCGCGGACGGGATGGTCGGCCAGCCAGGTCAGCGCGGTCGTGCGGTCGGCGACCAAGCGCACGCCGGCGCCGCGTTCGCCGCTGTCCGGTTTCAGGATCAGCGGCCAGGTCTGACCGGTGCGCTGCATCCAGCGTTCCAGACGTGCCAGGCGCTGCGCTGCCGGCAGGGCCGGCAGCAGGCACCAGGGGATGACTGGGGCGGCGGTCAGGCGGGCGAGCAGGGCCGACTTGCTGTCGCCCACCAGGCCGCTGTCGGGCAAGGCCGGGTTGGACACCGGGGGGGCGCGTAGGCTGCGATGGCGGAGCGCCAGCCATACGCCGATCGGCAGGATCGGCACGTATAGCATCCATGTCGGCCACCATTCGTGATGCAGCCGTCGGCGCAGGCCGCTGCGCGCCCACCAGCGCAGCAGCCAGCCGAGGACGATGACGAGGACGATCAGGCTGGCGAAGGCGACGCCGGCCACCGCCCAGGGCGGCCAGTGCGGCAACAGGACGCTGGCCAGACCGGCGCCGCCGGCGCCAAGCAGCAGCAGCAGCGGCGTCCACAGCAGGCAGGCGATGGCTGTCCACCACATGAACCGCCGGGTCGACATGCCGACCAGGCCGGCGGCCAGGTAGGTCGGCAGCCGGCTGCCCGGCAGGACGCGGGTCACCGCCATCACCTGCCAGGTGCGCTGGTCGAGCCACTGCGCGGCGCGGGCCACGCGCGGATCTTCAAGCCGGTGCCGGGCCCAGGCCCAGCGCCGGGCGAGCGGCCGGAGGTTGCGGCCGATGACGAACAGCACCAGGTCGCCGATCCAGATGCCGGCGAAGACGCCCAGGCCAGCGGCCAGCGGATGGACCAGTCCCTGCGCAATCAGCGATCCGGCCGCCAGTCCGGCTCCGTCCTCGGTGATGAAGGCGCCGGCCGCCAGGGCCAGCGCCGCCAGGAAGGCGCTCATCCGTTGGCGTTCCGTCGCCGGCCGAGTTCCAGGCGATGACTCGGACCATCGGCACCGTCGGCATCGATCGCCGTCTCGGTCAGGGTCACCGCATCGCCGTCGACCTCGACGACGGTGCGCGAGATGGTGCGCGCCCCCGGCCGCCGCATCAGCACCCAGGCGGCGGCGTCATCGCCCACACGGCTGGCGTGCCAGGCGTCCTGACTGGCAGCTGTCGGGCCGGTGGTGGTCAGCGCACGCCAGACCTGCCGGCGTGCCACGGCGACCTGCTCGTCGCCGAGACCCGAGCTGCAGCGGATGTCGGCTGGCGGCAGGTCGACCAGTTCACGACCATCCCAGGTCATGGCGAGGTCGACGTCGGAATTGGCGGCCACCAGGGTGAAGGGCGCTCGACCCATGGCAGCGGGGGCGATGCGGCGGTGCACACCGGTCGGGAGCGCCTCCTCCAGAGCCAGGGGCACCAGCGCACCGCGGCTCGGGGCCTGCGTCGGGATCAGATCACCCTCCACGCTGCGGTTGAGCAGGCACACCACCAGGCCAGCGGCGTTGACCCCGATCCACGCCCCGCCACCGCGGACATCGACGGTGCGTAGGCGCGGCAGGCCGGCATCCGCGTCGCCACGCGGTGGCAGGCCGGCGGGCCGGTCGTCCGCCTCATCCCGGTTCATCACCACGCGCAGTCGGCCGGGACCTGGGCGGATCAGGCTGACGCTGCACATGCCGTCCCGTTGCGGAAGGCCTGGGTGCTGGGCGCGACGCCGAAGCCGACCGGTGCGGTGCAGCCATGCCGCGCCAGCATCTGGACGAGCAGCGCGGCGTGGTGGACCTCGTGCGACAGGCCGAACAGCAGTTCGCGCGCCAGCGTGCTGGGCAGGACCACGGGCGGCGAAGCCGGATCAATGCTGCATACCACTAGCAGCGGGCGCAGCAGATCGTGGGGGGTCAGGCGGGACAGATTGGCGGCGACGTCGTGCAGTTCACCGTTGGCCAGGGCGACGTCACGTTCGCCGGCCCAGCCGCGGCGGCGGCACTCGTAGTCGACGCGCCCGTCGGTCAGCCCGCGGACGATGGCCTGCAGATGGTCGAGGCTGTGGCGCACGTGCTCGCCGATCGACGAGCCGGCGCTGCGGTCGGCGAAGGCCGCGTCGGGGAGGCCCTCGACCACGCTGGCGAGCAGGCGGCAATGCGACGCCAACTGTGCGGCCAGGGCCGGGGTGGCCGGTTCGGCGGCTAGGCCGGGCTGCAGCCGGCCGACGACCACCGTGCTGACCGTCCGGGCCAGTTCGCTGCGCGCCATCCAGCGCGGCTCGCCGTCGCCGAGCAGCCACGCCCCTGGGCGCACGCCTTCGACCATCTCCAGGGTGTTGGCGACCAGCAGGTCGGCGGTGCTGGCTTGGCGGCTGGTTTCACCGACGCGCAGCAGGGCTGCCTCGTCGATGCCGACCTCCAGCTTGAACTTCACCAGCAGGCCGCGAAAGCCCCACGGCCGCAACAGATCGACCAGCTTTTCGGTCTGGCTGCCAAGCACCGCCAGGGCGCGATGGCTGCTGCTGACCTTGCCGGCCTGGACATCGCGCACCGTCCATACCTCGCCGCCGTCCGCATCCGCGCGGCGGCCGGTGACCGCAAAGCAGCCGGAGGGTGAGTAGTCGGACACTGCTGCGCTCATGCAGATGGCATCGTAGGTGTCGCCGTGCACCCGCTGGTCGAGTCTGGCGCGCAGGTCGGCGTGGCTGCGGAAGGCGAAGCCGCGCATCGGGTGGGCGGTCAGGGCGCCGGCCTCCAGCAGGCCGAGATGCTGCGTATTGCTGGTGACCAGATCGACCGGGCCATAGGCGGCCAGGGCCCGGGCGAGGTCGAAACCGGTGCCGCCAGTGAAGATGTTGCCCCAGTCGCGCACCCGGTCGAGGCGTTCGCGGGTGCTGCCGGCGCAGACCAGGAAGCGGGGCGGGGCGGGGCGGTTATCGGGCTGCACGGTCATTGGTCGGAGGATCCCCCGCATGCCTTACAGACGGCCTCGGACAGGGAAAGGGGCTTGGTCTGTAGCACTACGGCGCGAAATCTTCCTGCTGTCCGGAGATTTCGTGACGTAGTGCTACAGGGGTGCCCCTGCAGCAACAGCCGAACAGCCCGGCGAAGCCGATACTGAACCTCTTGGTTCCGGCTTCGCCGGGCTGTGGTTACTCCGCCGTCGGGGCGCCGGTGATGTACTGGTGCAGGCTGCTGATCGTGCCCGCCTGCTCGTCATGCAAGGCCTTGACCAGGTCGCCAATCGAGACGACGCCGACGATCCGGCCATCCTCGCGCACCAGCAGGTGGCGTCGACGGCGGTCAGTCATCAGGCGCAGGCCATCCATGATGTCGTCGTCAATGCCGATCTCGACTGCTGGCTGCATGGTCTTGGCGGCAGGCACATCGGCGGTGCCCAGGCCGACATTGGCCAGGCACAACACCAGGTCGCGTTCCGAGAGCAGACCGATGATGTCCGGCCCCTGGCGGACGGCGAGGGCGCCGACGCCGTGCTCTGACATGGCGCGGGCGGCCTCGGCGACGGTGGCGTTGGCCTCAACGCCGAGGATGCGCTCGCCCTTGCGGCCAAGGATCTTGCGGATCGTGATCATGGGTACCTCGTTGGTGGCGGTTCGAGGATGAGGGTAGACGGAGGACGGGACCAGGGCAAAGCGCGATTGGCAAGCGTAGCACAGATCAGAAGGCCGCCTTTCCGGCCACAGGCGTCAGGCTAGTCTCGTGGTCCATGACCGATCCG
>JBBREK010000257.1:0-5451 GCA_038203025.1 Planctomycetota bacterium | reverse complement strand
ACGACGCAGTTCGGCATGAGGTAGCCGAGCTGCTTGGAGTCGATGCGCAGGATCGACGTGTCCCCCTCCTTTATCAGGCTGAAAGACTCTTGGCCGTTGGTGGCCGTCCAACCGGTGGGGAGCCGACCGTCAGGGCCGGCGATCGCGAAATTTCCCCCCGGGAAGGGAATGTCCTCAAGCGCCCAGGCCGGTCGGCCGGCGATTACCAGCAGCAGCAAGCCAGCTGCGAGGCAGAGGTGCAGGGTGGCCGCCAGGATTGGACCAGCGGCGAGAGTAGTGAAGAGAGCCATGGGGTGTCCAGGGTTGCTGCTGGATAGGATGGACGGGATAGGCTCCTCACCACCGCCAGTAGCGGTAGGGTTTGTCCCCACTGGTGAAAACCGAGTCGCGACCAACCCCGCGGGGGCGGAGCCCAATGCTGTGAAGCTAAGGGCCAACCTTCGATCCGGGCGTCGCCGCTTCGCGGCTCCAATGTTCGAATAATGGGGCTGCCGGCAGGCAGCGGCGCCCGGATCACTGGCGTCCCGCCGGCTGGCAAAGCCGTAGCTTCACAGTATTGGGCGGAGCCCCAGAGCCATTTCACCGTTCATTCGAAGATGACCGTCGGCCACAGCTTCGGCTCATAGGCCTTGCCGAGGCCGTCGGCGATGAAGCAGAACCCCTCGCGGCCGCCGCCGTCATCGTCGTTGACCAGCAGGTTGAAGGGCAGGACCTGCCGCCGCAGCGCGCTGGCGTCAGTACCGAGAGCCGACAGCGGCAGGCGCAGACGGTAGTCGAGACCAGCGTCGTTGAATGCGGTAACGAGCATGGAGGGGATGAGTGCCGCCGGATCGCAGCCGGTCGGCGCCGCCTCGACCGCCAGCAGGCTGGCTCCGTTGTCGGAGCGGGCGGCGATCAAGCGCCACTCGCCGGTGCGTCCGGGGATGCCGAAGGCGAGCTGCAGGCTGTCTGCCTGCCAGGCCTGGCTGGCGGGATACGGCTGCAGGTGGCGCTCGTCGGCGACCACGACGCGGATCTCCAAGGCCTTCTCGTCGAGGCCCAGCCAGACCCGTGCCGACAGGTCTTCGACGCCCTGCCAGGTCCATTGTTCGCGATTGGGATCGTTCTCGTTGGCGTTGTAGATCCGCGTCTCGTCCTGTAAGGCGAAGTCGGCCGGGCGGTCGCTGCGGGCAGCGGGAATCAGGCGGGCGACATCGAGAGGCACCAGCAGTTCGCCACGCCAGCGCGTGCCGACCAGTTCCCAGGCCAGCTTGGCGGCTGGCGCCGCTGCTCCCGGCGGCACCACGGGCATCAGGATGGCCACCGTCGACTCACCGGCCATGGCAGCCGGCAGCGTGCGTTCATCGGTAAGTTGCCGGCCATCGGGCAGGGTCCAGCGCAGGCGGAAAGCGGCTTCGCGGTCAAGTGGATTACGCAGCCGCGCCACCCCAGCGGCCTCCCGGCCGGGCGGGCCGGCCGGGCGCTCCGGCACGGCCACGGGTGCGCCGATGACCGTCGGCCGACCGCCGCTGACGATCAGCCAGGCCGGTTCGGCGGCGAAGGCGGTGGCGGCGATCCCGTCGTCGCTCTCGACCGCTCGGACGTTGCCCATGATGTCGAGCCCCGTGATCGTCCCGCCGGGCGGCAGGCGCACGAACAGCGGCTGACCGGCGCTGGGTGCCGATTCGTCCCAGGCTAGCAGGGCGGCGTCGCGCTCGCCGGTGAACTCCAGCAGCCACAGACCCTGGCCGACCTGGTGCTCGGTGGCGAAACGGCGCGGGCGCAGCACCTTGGCAAGTTCGTTGAAGGCGGCGATGGTCGGACGCGGATCGTCGCCACGCCCGATCATGTTGTACCCCGGGAAGGTGCCCCCCTTGCTCAGTACGAACCACAGGAATCCCTCGGCACCGCGCGCGCTGGCGAAGGCGATCTTTTTGACCAGTTCGCAGGCTTGGCGGCGCATCGACTCGATGGTGGTGGAGGAGACGGGCATGCCGGTCTCGGTGAAGAACAGCGGCTTCGGCGAACGTAGCTTCACCTGCATCGCCTTGAGCGGTCCGTCGATGGCCGTCTGCAGCCTGCTGAAGGGGCCATGCTCATGTAGCGAGATGAGGTCGTAGTAGTCCTGCCCATCGACGATGATGCGCCGGGTCAGATCCGGATTGAGGCGGTGGCCGTTATGCGACAGCAGAGTGGCGAGGCCGCCGGTCATCACTCGCGTCTGCGGATCAGCCCGCTTGATCGTCGTGTAGGCAGTGCGCATGAAGGCGAGGTATTCGTCGCTGCTGCCGGCCCAGAAGCCCATCAGGTCGGGTTCGTTCCACAAGTCGACGAGGCGGAAGCCGAGACGGACGGAGCGTCCGATCCAGCCGGGCACGAAGGTCTCGACCGCGGCCAGGCTGGGCGGATGCCGGTTGGCGAGCGTTTCCTTCTTCTCGGCCTGCAACTGCGCCAGCACCTGCCGAGAAGTGTGCCGTGCCCTGGTGTGCAGACCACGACTCTGAATCTTTTTGAATCTGTGTGTGCCACACGCGTCGGCGCCAGGCGTCCAGCCGCCTCTGGAATCGACGATCCGGTGGGAGCAACCTGCCGACAAGGAAACCCACGTGCCCCAGCCCACGATCCAGCTGACCGCCGGAGGCCTGCACCTGCGGCTAGACGGGGCCGAGTTGACCCTGTCCGACGCCGAGCGGGGCCACCGCCTGGCCGTGCTTCCGATCGCCGGAGGCATGCTGCCGTGGCTTGACGGTCATGCCTGCGAAGCGGTGGTGCGCGGCGTGACGGTGGATGGCGACGGCATCGCCATCGAGCAGGAGGCGGCAGGATGCAGGGTGCGCACCCACTGGCGGGGTGCCGGTGGTGGCGAGATCAGCGGATTCGATGACACACACCGCATCGAAGATGTTGTCTTCAGCGACATGCGGTTCCAGGGCAAACCGATCGACACCTTGGATCAGTTGCGGTTGCGACTGGTCCACACCAACGGAATTCGCCTGGAATCCGCAGTAGAACGACCCTGGCCAATGGATGCGTCCTACGTAGCGCCGAGATCGGCCAAATCCTGAGGTGAGCCAGCGGGTCGACCTGCCCGGCCTGTGCCCGGCCGACTGGGCTGCGATCTCCGCTACACCTGCGCCGAGCTACCAGGCTGACAGCGGACGCGGCGGCGGGGCCTCGACCGGTCCGCGGCTGCACAGCACGCGGATGCGACGGTCGCCGGCGACGGCGGGCAGTTCCAGCACCAGCCGGCGGAAGCCGACGTTCTGCTCCTCGGCGGCGGTTGGCGGCGTGGCTGAGCGCTCACGGAATACCGCGCCTGCTGGTTCGAGCACCCGCACGGTCAATCGGCAGCCATCCTGGACCAGCGTGGCCTCGGCGCCGGCGGTCTGGATGTGCGCGCCGGTGAAGACCTGCCAGAACAGCGATTCGGCGGGCAGTCCGGTGAACTCGTCCTGGATGAGCAGCGCCGCCTCGCCGAGCAGGGCGATGCCGCGACTGGCTGAACGGGTGCAATCAGCGTAGGCCGTCGACAGATCGGCAACCGCCGCTGACCCTGAAACCCGGATCGGATTGTGCCCGTCGACGCACTGCCGACGGCCGCCGACCATCACCAGGTTGTGTCCCGCGTTGCTGGTCCGTAGATAATCCCAACGATGCGACTCCTGATCAGTGCCCCAACCGTCAGTACGGGCATAGATATCCGGCTCGGCGCCCAGGTCGGTGAACCAGCGCACGCCATCCAGTTCAAGCTCGATCGAACCGGCATCCAGGTGGCCATGGTTGACGCGTAGCGCACCGGCCTTGAGTCCGGCCCACAGCGCGCGTGGCCGCCAGGCGCTGCGTAGGCTGGCGACCTCGACCGGACCGTGACCGCACCAGACGGTTGGCGTAGCGGCTGGCGCCGATTGGCCATCCGACGCCCACAACATGGCGAACGGCAGGAAGCGCGTCCGCGAGATCGATCCCGCCAGATGCGCACGGGCCCAGCCGACGACCGCGTCGTCGCCAAGCCGCGCCGCCATCCACACCGCTGGCGCCAAGGGCATGCGTCCGTGCCAGGCATCGCCATAGCAGAACGGGAGGCCGCTGGGCGCCGTGCAGACCTGGGCGAAGCGCACGCTGGCGAGGAAGCCCGGGGCTGCAGCGAGGCCCCAGTCCTCGCCGGCCGCCGTATGCAGCGCGTCGGCCATCAGCACCGAATAGGTCGTGCCGTATTCCCAATAGGTCGGACCTTCGGGATAGACCCCCTCCGGCGCATAGGCGTGCAGACCTGCGGCGATGCCGGTGCGGGCCTCGGCAATAATGCGCTGCGCCGAACTGCCATGGGATGGATGGATGGCGAGGGCGGCCATCACCAGGCCGCCGAAGCAGACCTGGTTCCAGTTGTTGTCGCGGGATTTCCACCAGTGCTTCTCGGCCAAGGCTGGAGCGAAGGCGAGACGATCCAGCGCGTCGATAGCCTGGGTGCGATCGGCCTCCGGCAGAGCGTCCCAGCACCAGTCGAGTCCGAGCGCCACTGCCGCCGCCATCTCGGCGGTGTCGAGGAAGTGCACAGGATGCCAGTCGCTGAATGCCGACACCGCGGCGAGTTCGACGCGGACGCGTTCGGCATACGGGCCGCCCCACAGCTGGTGCGCCAACCCCAGCACGCTGCAGCGGTCGAGGACCAACCGCGACACGGTGAGCAGCCGGCGGCCATCCAACACCCGTTCAGCCGGCGGCTGACCCAACATGCCATCGGCCAGGACACGCAGCCGGTCGGTCAGGGGCTTGGCCGCGGGATCGGCCAGGGCGGCGAGGCGTTCCGGGGTGATCAGCAGCCGCGGGTGGTCGGGCTTGATGGGCATCGCCGCATCATCGCTGAGCACATCCCTATGCAACGACGCTACTCGAAAGTGAACGAACCACCGGCTTTCAGCGTCCAACCAACGCCGATGCGCGTCGGGATGCCAGGCGGCAGGGTGACCTGCCAGCGCAGCAAGCCGGGGATCACCGCCGTGCTACCGGGGGTCGTATCCGGATCGGGTTTGACCGACACCTCGTTGACCGTCGACACCGGCATGGTGCGGTAGACCGCAACCGACACCGGACCCGGTCCGGCGTTGGTGATCCAGGTATCCCGGCCTTCACGCCGGCGCTGCCGCCGATCATCCCCGGGTCGCGGATCCCAGGCGGTGGAGGAGACAACGACAATGCGTTCGTCGATGCCGGCACAGACCGTCAGCGAGCCACCACCAGGAATCCATGGCACCGTGCCGTCGACCGGCAGTTGACCGTCACCGACCACACGGATGCGGCCCGGCAGTAGCGGGAGATGCATGCCGGATGAACGTGGATTCCGGTGTAATTTGCACGCCAGGTGGCATCGACCCGTCCCCCACGTGTGACACCGACACAGGAGCGCCGGCGCCCTCGCCGGCCAGGGCAATGAGGATGTCAACCTGTCGCCATCGCCATTGCCCCGTCCGGCGA
>JBBREK010000256.1:0-5493 GCA_038203025.1 Planctomycetota bacterium | reverse complement strand
GGCGGGCCGCCTCACCCGACGGGCGGGCCAGCGGCCCGCGCTCCCAGGTCACTCCGCTGCCAGACGCTCCTGGCAGGCCGGGCACAGGCCGAACATCTCCAGACGGTGGTGGCGCAGGACGTAGCCGTGCTTTTGGGCGATGGCGTTCTGCCGCTTCTCGATCGCCTGGTCGGCGAACTCGACGACGGTGCCGCAGGCCAGGCAGATCAGATGGTCGTGATGGGCCCGGCCGAGCACCGGCTCAAAACTGGCCGAACCGCCGCCTAAGCGCACGCGCTGAGCGACCCCGATCTCGACCAGCAGGTTGAGGGTGCGGTAGACGGTGGCGGCGCCGATGGCGGCGTCGACCTCGCGCGAGCGCGCCAGCAGTTCGTCGGCGGTGAGATGCTCGCCAGCGAGCAGAAACTGCTCGACGATGACCTGGCGCTGGCTGGTCCAGCGGACGCCGCGACGCTTGGCCTCGGAACGCACGCGTTCCTGCACCTCGACGATGATCTGGTTGGCTACCGGCACAGCCAGAGGCTAGCTCGCACGGGGATGCTGTCACCCGCAAGTCTCCACTGGCAGAGCCGTCCGCGTCGGCATCCTGCCGCCCACACCTCCGAGGTTCCCATGCCCAAGCCCATCCGCGTCGCTGTCACCGGTGCTGCCGGCCAGATCTGCTACTCCCTCCTTCCGCGCATCGCCAACGGCGACCTCTTCGGCAAGGACCAGCCGGTCATCCTGCAGCTGCTGGAGATCCCGGTGGAGAAGGCCCAGCTGGCCCTGAAGGGCGTGGCTATGGAGTTGGACGACTGCGCCTTCCCCCTGCTGCACAGCATCGTCCTGACCGACAAGCCGGAGGTCGCCTTCAAGGACGCCAACTGGTGCCTGCTGGTGGGCAGCAAACCACGTGGCCCGGGCATGGAGCGCGCCGATCTACTCAAGGACAACGGCAAGATCTTCATCGGCCAGGGCCAGGCGATCGACGCCCTCGCTGCCGACGACTGCCGCATCGCCGTGGTCGGCAACCCGTGCAACACCAACTGCATGATCGCCGCCAACCAGGCCAAGCGCCTGCCGCGCTCGCGCTTCACCGCCATGACCCGCCTGGACCAGAACCGCGCCGTCGCCCAGATCGCGCAGAAGGCCGGCGTGCCGATCACCGCCGTGCATGACCTGGTGATCTACGGCAACCACTCGCCGACCATGTACCCCGACTTCCGCAACGCGCGGATCAACGGCGTGCCGGTGACCCAGGCGATCACCGACCAGAAATGGCTGCAGGAGACCTTCGTGCCGATGGTCGGCAAGCGTGGCGCCGCCATCATCGAAGCGCGCGGCGTCAGCAGCGCGGCCTCGGCCGCCAACGCCCTGATCGACCACGTCAAGGCGCTGAGCACGGTCGGCACCGCGTTGCACTCGATCGCCATCGAAAGCGACGGCACCTACGGCTTCGCTCCCGGCGTGTGGGCGAGCGTACCGGTGCGCACCGTCGCCCCCGGCGAGTACAAGGTCGACACCAGCTTCAGCCACGACGAGTGGGCCAAGAGCAAGATCGCTGCGACCAACGCCGAATTGGTTAGCGAGCGCGAAACGGTCAAGGATTTGCTCAAGTAGCTTGGGGGCTTTCGCCCCCACGGCCCTGCGGGCCTGCCCCCGCGGCCTTTGTCGCAGCTCGATTTCGTCGCTCCGCTCCGAAATCGTGGCGGCATCGGCTGCGCCGATTGTATGCCGCCACCGCCACTCGGCGGCCGGTTCTCGCTGCGCTGCGACCAGGGCTGCGCCCTGGACCCGATTCGCTACCGCGCCTCCAGCGTCCAGGCCACCTCGTTCACCGTTGTCACCGGCTGCGTCATCGCGTCGATGGCGAGGGTGAACGACAGCTTGCCGCTGGCGCTGGCGGGCATGCCGCCAGCGAGGGCGATCGTCCCGCCGCCGCTCAGCTTGGCGATAGTACCAACCACCGGCGACGGGTCCTTGGCCAGTTCGAAGGCCGGCGGCTTGCCGTCCGGCAGCGACACTGTCCAGACCTGGCCCTGCCAGGTCCGCGTCATCGTCCCACTGGTAAACGGGGCCGGCAGTGCGATCTGACCGTCGTCTCCGGGCAGGGCGAGGACCTGGCTCCACAACCGGGCCAGCGCCTCGGGGGCGTAGGCGGCCCGCGCCTGGGCGTCCATCGGCGGCGGATCGCCTGGCACCGCCGATGGCGCGGCCAGGTTGATCGCGGCGATCACCGCATCGCCACCAGTCACGCCAGCCACCCGGCCGCTGGCGCGTTCGACGTCGAGGGTGAGAGTGCGACCGACCAGGGCGAGGAGATGACCGAGCAGCGGATCCCCGGCCCCAACGCCGCTGGCGCTGTCGATGCGGATATCGGTGCCCGGCCCCGTATGCGTGGCGACCACCTTGATGAAGGTGGCGGCCAGGGTCATGCGCGGACCGGTTACGGCGGTGCAGCGCAGGCCGAGGTTCCAGACGATGCTGGTGTCGTAGCGCAGGTCGTCGCCGGCGCTGCGCCATTGCGCGGCTTGCATCGTCGTCCAGGTGCACAGCAGCGGATCGCCATCCGGCTTGGGATCGTATTCGAGGCCCAGCAGCAGGGCACCCAGTAGGCAGAGGAACGTGGTACGCATTAGGACCTCCGCTCGATCACGAATCGCGCCAGTTCAGCGAGGGGCGCAGCGCGCTCGCCGAACGGGGCCAGGGCCTCCTGCGCCAAACGGGCCTGCCGCGCGCCCTCGGCGCGGGCTGCGTCGAGGCCGTGCGCCGCAACGTAGGTCAGCTTGCCCTGGGCGGCATCCTTGCCCGGAGTCTTGCCCAGGGCGGCAGCATCGGCAGTGACGTCGAGCACGTCGTCTGCGATCTGGAAGGCCAGGCCGAGCGCCTCGCCGTAGGCGGCGACAGCGCGACGCTGCTCGGGCGTGGCAGCGCCGGCGAGGGCGCCGAGTTCGCAGCTGGCACGGATCAGGGCCGCGGTCTTGCGGCGATGGATGCGTTCGAGCAGGGCCGCGTCGACCGGCTTGCCCGCGGCGTCGAGATCGTCCTGCTGGCCGCCGACCACGCCCAAACTGCCGCTGTCGCGGGCGAGCACGGCGACGGCTTCGGCGCCGAGCTCGGCGGCGGCAGCGAAGGCGGCGGCCTGCAGGGCGTCGCCAGCAAGGATGGCGGTGGCCTCGTCGAAGGCCTTGTGGCAGGTCGGCCGGCCGCGGCGCAGGTCGTCGTCGTCCATCGCCGGCAGATCGTCGTGCACCAGGGTGTAGGTGTGTAGCATCTCGACGGCGGCCATCCCGGGCGCTGCCGCCTCGTCCCGTCCACCGCAGGCGCGACAGGCGAGCAGGACGAGGGCCGGCCGCAGGCGCTTGCCGCCGGCGAACACGGCGTAGCGCATGGCCCGGTGCAGGCGGGCCGGTTCGGTGGTCTCTGGCGGCAGTCGGGCCTCGATCGCCCGTTCAGCCTGGGTGGCGGCCTCGGTGAGCAGCACGGCGGCATCTGGCATGACCGCGGACTGTGGCCAGACGGTCGACTCGGCAACCCTGGTCTGCCTGCCCGGGCGCCACTCCCGCCGGTCGACAGCCGGCCGCGGGCTGCGAAGCTGACGGCATGCTCAAGCTCCTGCTGCGGTGCTGCTGCTGCTGCTGCTGCTGCCTCGCCGGTTACCTGGCCGCCGCCGACGCCGATCCGCTAGCCGCCCTGCCGCCTTTGCCCCGCCCGGTGCCCATGACCGCCGACAAGCCCCCCTTCGACCCCACCGCCGGCACCGCCCTGGCGCCCTGGCTGCGCATCGTCCCGGGTACGCGCGTGGTGCTCGACGGCGAGGTGCTGATGGATCGCGGCCCGACCGACGGCCTGGAGGTGTTCGCCTGCCTGCGTGAGGGCAAGACGCACGAGTCCTTCATCCGCCTGGTCGGCGACGCCGGCGACGTGGTCAAGGCGGCAGGCATCGCCGCCCTCGGCCTTGGCGACGGCCGCCCAGCAGAGGAAAACAGCGGCGTGCCAGCGCGCGGCACCCCGGTGCGCCTGACCGTGCTGTGGCGGGATGTGGATGGCGGCTGGCATTGGTGCGATGCCGCCAACCTGGTGCGTGACCGGAGCACCGACCAGCCCTACCCGGCGCTGCCCTGGGTGTGGACCGGCTCGCGCATGTTGCTGATCACCGAGAACGGCCCGGAGGGCAAACCGGTGCGCCGCGAGCATTTCATGCTCGACTCAACCCGCTCGCTGGCGGTCAACTACGACGAACCCGACGCCCTGCTCGCCAGCCCCTTCCCCAATGCTAACGAGGACGGCCGTTTCGAGGTCAACAGCGGCATCTCTCCGATTCCCGGCACCAAGCTGCACCTCGCCCTCAGCACCGCCGAGACCGTCCTGCAACTGCGTCTGCTGCCTGATGGACAGTTGTCCCTGAACGATGCCGTGCTGGATGGGCCGGCCTTGGCAGCCGCCCTGGCGACCGCCTTCGGCGCCACTGCGACACCGCCACACCGGGCGGTATTCGTCCGCACCGCCAACGGCGTCGGCGACGAGTTGGTGGTCGCGGCGCGCACCCGTATCCTTGCCGCCGCCGCCACCGCCAAGGCCTGGGCGGTTCCGCTCTTCGTGCCGGAATAACGGCAGAACCCGGGCCTGTGTGGAGGGCCGACTGGAAACCCGTTCTTGCAAATGGGTTTCTCGTAAGCTGCCGGCATGCGCCTGCTCGTCCTGCTGTTCGCCTGCAGCCTACTGCTGGCTGCCGACTGGCCGGCCACTGTACGCTTGGCCGGCGCCGAAACGCCGCTGCAGGGCAGCGCCCGCTTCAGCTGGCTGTGGTACGACATCTACGACGTGGCCCTGCACGTGCCGGCCGGCACCACCGACGTGCTGGGGGGGGTGCCGCGCCGGATCGCCTTCCGCTATCTGCGCGCCTTCACCGCCGCCGAACTGGCCAAGGCGACGACCAAGACCGCCACTGCCCGCATCGACTCGGCGCCACGAATCGAGTTCGAGGCCGGCCTCGCCGCAATCAACCAACTATGGCCAGCGGTGGTACGAGGCGACGAACTGACCCTGACCTACGTCCCAGGCGTCGGCACCAGCGTTACCCTGAACAGTCGTGACCTTGGGACTGTTCCTGGAGACGCGTTCGCACACGTCCTCTTCTCCATCTGGCTGGGGTCCGATCCCATCGATTCCGGGCTACGCAAGGGGCTCTTGGGATTGTGACTAGAGTCCTTGAGGGCGGCAACTTTGACCTGCCGAGTCAAAGTCGGCAAAGTCGCCGCCCGAAAGGACTCGGGGGCGCGGGGGCGGAGCCCCTCTGGGGATTGGCCATTCCTGGGCAACCGTTGCCGGACAAGAGCTTGAAGAAAAGGCTCAATTCTCAGGCGGCCCGGCGCCGCGGGTCGGGCTGTGGGCGGCAATCGCGGTGCTGGCGAGCTTCCAGTTCGTCTACCAGTTCAAGCGCGCGCAGATCGATCCCACCCTGGTTTTCTTCACCACCGTGGCTTTCTACGGGATTTGCCGGCACGTGCTGCT
>JBBREK010000255.1:0-5502 GCA_038203025.1 Planctomycetota bacterium | reverse complement strand
GAAGGCGGAAGGCGGAAGGCGGAAGGCGGAAGGCGGAAGGCGGAAGGCGGAAGGCGGAAGGCGGAAGGCGGAAGGCGGAAGGCGGAAGGCGGAAGGCGGAAGGCGGAAGGCGGAAGGCGGAAGGCGGAAGGCGGAAGGGATGCTCGCAGGCGTCGGATCCGGATCCGACAGCGCGCGCAGCGCGCAGCAATTCTTCCGCCTTCCTACTTCCGCCTTTCTCCCCTACGTGTTCAACTTCTTGTACTCCCCGATCCACGCCGGCAGATCCTCGTAGTACCCATGCCAGTCCATGTGCGTGCGGTCCACCGGACAGACGACGGTGATCTCGTCATCATCGACCACGGTGAGGTCAAGCGGCTTGCGGCAGACCGGACAGTCAATGTAGCGCGCCATGTCCTTGGATCCGTCGCCAAGGAGCATGTCCTGGATGAAGCCGATCACGTGCTCGTATTCGTAGGCCATGCATCACCGTCCGTTATGTCGATGATCCTGCTGAGCGAATTCCACCCGACAAGGTGTGATGCCCCAAGTGTTCGTCCGCCTCAATCTACGTCGTTGGCCTGGGCCAGGGCCCGTTCGATGTCGGCAACCGGCTCGCACAGCCGATCAAGCCCGACCATGCGGATCGAACGCAGGACGAACTCGTTCGGGTTGACCATCAGAACGCGGCCGCCATTGAGTCTGGACTGCGTGATGATGTCGGCCCAGAAACCGAGTGCGGTCGAGGTCGCCGTGTTGCAGGTCGCGAGGTCGAGGATGGTGCAACGTGCCCCGAGTTCCTTGGCTAGGCGCTTGATCAGGGAGTCCTGACGTTCGTCGAAATGCAGGCCACCGACATCCTCGAAGACATAGGCGATGCAGCGCGCGTAGCGCATAACGCGCATGCCGCGTTTGCCCGTGGCATGCTCCAGGTGGAGATTGAAGTCCTGCACCAGGCCATCAACGACGTCGGAGATCGGGGACATCGGTCTTTGGGTGCTATCTATCGCGTTCGCTGCATCAGGCAACACCGTCTGACATATCCAATGCTGATGGATGGCGGTAGGGACGGCCCTTTCGGGCCGCCCCCCGCACGGATCCGTACGTGCAGCGTTACTGCATACGGCTCTTACATCGGGTATTTGGCGACGAAGCCTGCCCACGGATGTGGGCAGCTACGCGCACGTCTTCCAGTCCGATCGACACGCTGGTCCGGCTCTGGGTCCGGGGCGTGGCGCACTGGTCGGCGTGGCGCACTGGTCGGCGTTTCCCTCTGTTGCGGTCCTTTCCTCCACTGCCTCCGCCTCCGCTTGCACGGGATTGTTCGGCAGCTTCTCTGGTACTACGACCGCATCTGACTCCCCAGCGGCGTACATGGCGAGGCTACGACCGTCGGCCTGTCTCGCCCGCTCTGGCATCCCATCGTTGCCACAGACCACTGGGGCATCCCGGTTCCCGTGCAGCAGGTGTCCATGCATGTGCGGGGTCTGCGACTGCGACGGGGCCCCGGGCCTGAGTTGTTACGTTCGCGGTTCGCCGTTCGCGGTTGGAGAGACTCGTGTTGTGTGTTGATGGTATGCACCAAACGGGTGACCAAGAGTGAATCCCATATGGTCCGTAATCGATGGTCCAACCGCGAACCGCGCCCTTAAACCATAGTGCTGGCGAGATCGGGCAACCCGAGAGCAAGCATCACCGCGCGATCAAAGCCGAGGGCCACACCGGCGCAGTCGGGGAACCCCTCCGCCAGGCAGGCGTGGAAGGACTCGTCGAGGCTGCAACCGGGATGTAGCGGCAGCTCGGCCTGGTGGCGGGCGCGCAGTTCGGCCGCATCGCAGCACTCGTGGTAGCCGTTGGCCAGTTCGATGCCGTCGCGGTAGAGCTCGAAGCGCGCCGCGACCGCCCGGCCGGCGTCGTCGGTGCGCAGGCGAGCCTGGGCGGCGCCGCTGGCCGGATAGTCGGTGAGGATGGTCCAGCAAGACCGACCGAGAAGCGGCTCGACCCGCTCGGTCAGCAGCAGGTCGAGGCGCTCCTCGCGGCTGAAGCCGTCCGCCGCCTGCACTGCGTCGGGGTCGAGTCCGGCCCGGGTCCAGGCGTCACGCCAGGCGAGGTGTTCGATCGGGCCAGGCAGGCCGGTGATCTCATGCAGCAGCGCCACCGTCTCGTCGGCCAGACGGACGTCGTCCCAGCCCAGGCGATACCACTCGATCATGCGGAACTCGGGCTGGTGACGCATGCCGCGCTCGCCGGCGCGGAAGGCCGGCGCCAGCGTCCACACGTCCTGGCGATACGCGGCGACCAGACGTTTGAGTGCGTGTTCAGGACTGGTCGGCAGGTAGTGGTCACCGACGCGCATCGGCGTGACGCCATGGTCAAGATTCGCCCCCGGCTGCAGCAGCGGCGGATCGACCTCTAGCACCTCGCGGTCGGCGAAGAAACGACGCACCCGGTCGACGATGGCCGACCGGGCGCGCAGGGTTTCCACACTGGCTCGTGGTCTCCAGACGACCGGACGACCGGACGACCGGACGACCGGACCGGTCATTTGTCGGTACGGCCCTTGAACTCGCGGGTCTCGGTATTGATCATGATCTTGTCGCCGATGGCGCAGAAGATCGGTACCGGGATCGAGGCGCCGGTGCCCTTGAGCGTGGCCGGCTTCATCACCCGGCTCTGCGTGTCGCCCTTGACCGCCGGCTCGGTGTACTCGATCTCCAGGGTCACGGTGTTGGGCAGGCGGATCTGGATCGGCTCGCCGTTCCACAACGTCACCTGGCACTCCATGTTCTCGAGCAGGAAGTCCTTGCTGTCACCAATCACCTTGGCGGGTACGGTCAACTGTTCGAAGTCGGTCTGGTTCATGAACACCAGGCCGTTGGCGTCACTGTAGAGATAGGTCATGTCGGTGTCGGCGACGTCGGCCGTTTCGACCTTCTCACCCCCGCGGATGGTCTTCTCCAGCACGTTGCCGGTGATCAGGTTCTTGACCCGGGTCTTGTAGAAGGCGTTGCCCTTGCCGGGTTTGACGAAGTTGACCTCGACCACCAACCAGGGGTAGTTGTCGAATATCAGCTTGGCACCCTTGCTGACGTCACTGATCGGGATGCTGGTCATGGCACGGCTCTCCGCAGGCTGTACATCGGCGCGCCATGCAGGCAGGCGCCATAGGTGAGGCGGGGACGGTATCGGGCGAGGCGCACGATGCCAGCGCCCCCCGTTGGCAGCGGCTGCTGGCCGAGGCGGTGCGTGATCCGGCGGAATTATGCGCCCTGCTGCAGCTCTCCCCGGACCTGCTGCCGGCGGCGCGCCGGGCGGCAGCGACCTTCCCCCTGCTGGTGCCGCGCGGCTTCGCTGCGCTGATGCGCCGCGGCGACCCGGCCGATCCGCTACTGCGCCAGGTGCTGCCGCTGGGCGACGAACTGCACAGCCCACCCGGCTACACCGCCGACCCCTTGCAGGAATCCACCTGCGGCGCGGCGCCCGGCCTGCTCAGCAAATACACCGGACGCGCCCTGCTGGTCACCACCGGGGCCTGCGCCATCCACTGCCGCTACTGTTTCCGCCGGCATTTCCCCTACGGCGAGCTGCCTCGCGGAGCGCGCTGGTGGACCCCGGCGCTGGCCGCGCTGGCGGCGGATCCGCACTGCCACGAGCTGATCCTCTCGGGCGGCGATCCGCTGACCGTGCCCAACGCCCAGCTGGCGGCACTGATCCGCGACGCCGCCGAGGTGCCGTCGCTGACCCGCCTGCGCGTCCACACCCGGTTGCCGGTGGTGCTGCCCGAGCGCGTCGACGCTGGCCTGCTGGCGGCGCTCAACGGCTCGCGACTGACCTGTACGGTGGTGATCCACGCCAATCACGGCAACGAACTGGGCGAGGCGGCGGCCGAGGCCTGCGCCCGGCTGCGTCGGGGCGGATCCACGCTGCTCAACCAGTCAGTGCTGCTGGCCGGAGTCAACGACGATGCCGTGGCGCTGGCCGAGCTGTCCGAACGCCTGGCGGCGCTCGGCGTGGTTCCGTACTACCTGCACCAGCTCGACCGCGTTGCCGGGGCGGCGCACTTCGCGGTGTCGGACGAACGCGCACGCGCGCTCCATGCGGCCCTGCACGCACGCCTGCCAGGCTGGCTGGTGCCCCGGCTGGTGCGTGAAGAACCCGGCGCCGTCGGCAAAACCCTGCTGACCGGATAGGCCCCTGGGACCGCGCGCGGCCCGCGCGCCGAGATAATGGTGATTCGACGTGGGCTGAAGCCCGCGGTCCTGTTGGTCCTATGCGTTGCCGATAATCAATCTCACTGCCCCAGCCAGTTGTTGCCGGTACGCCAGGCCGCATCATCGCGCCCCCATGGCCGACCCGCCGACCTCGATGACCCGCCACCGCCGGGTGCGGCGCGCCGCCTCCCTGTCGGTGCTATCCAATTCCGTGCTCGTCGTTGCCAAGCTGGTCACCGGCCTGGGCATCGGCTCGGTAGCGATCATCTCCGAGGCGATCCACAGCGCGGTCGACCTGCTGGCGGCGCTGATTGCCTGGTTCGCCGTGACCAAGGCCGGCAAGCCGGCCGACGACGACCACGCCTACGGCCACGGCAAGATCGAAAATCTCTCGGCGGTAATCGAGGCGCTACTGATCGTCGGGGCGTCGGCGTGGATCATCGTCGAGGCGGTGCACAAGTTCTGGAGCCCGTCACCGGTCAACGGCGCCGGCTGGGGCCTGCTGGTGATGGGCGCCTCGGCCGGCTTGAACATGCTCGTCTCTTCCTACCTCTTCCGCGTCGGCAAGGCCTGCGACTCGATCGCCCTACAGGCCGACGCCTGGCACCTGCGCACCGACGTGCTGACCTCGGCCGGGGTGATGGTGGCAATGGGCGTGATCTGGGCCGGCGCGGGGATCTGGGGACTCGACCTGTGGTGGGTCGACCCGACCGTCGCCATCCTCGTCGCCATGCTCATCCTCAAGGCCGCCTTCGAGCTGACCTGGGACGCCGGCGGCGACCTGCTTGACCGCGGCCTGCCGCCGCCAGAGCAGGACTGGATCCGTGACTACATCCTCGCCTTCCAGCCACGCATCTCCGGCTTCCACGACATGCGCACGCGCAAGGCCGGCATGCACCGCTTCATCGATGTGCATCTGGTGGTCGACCATCGCCAGACCGTCGGCGAGGCGCACGAGGTGGCCGAGGAACTGGAGCAGGGCGTCATCGCCAAGTTCCCCGGCAGCACCGTCACCGTCCACCTCGACCCGTGCGATGCCCGCTGCCCCCCGCGCTGCCTGGGCGGCTGCCTGCTCGGATCCGAGCGCCGCAACGCCCTGCGCGCCGCCGCCGGCCTGGCACCGATCGAACCGTCCCCAGGCAAGGGCTGAGGCTTGCTTGTTGGTTTGTCGGCGATCCGGCGCTAAACACGCCGCATGCAGTCCTGGTCCTCGCGCATCGGCGTGATCCTGGCGGTCACCGGCAGCGCGGTGGGCTGGGAAACTTTGTAAACGGCGGGGTAACTGCTCAGGCGGTCCAGTAGTCGGATAGAC
>JBBREK010000254.1:0-5506 GCA_038203025.1 Planctomycetota bacterium | reverse complement strand
TGTGACCCTTCACAGGCACTCACTCGGGTCATAGACCTCACGGCCGTGCGCAGATGGACGCACGGACCGCGCGCCGCTGGCACGCCCGTGGCGCGTCTTGCGTTTTAGAGCCGTATATTTTGTGTATGCATGGGTGGACCCCTCGGTTACGGCGCCGACGGACGCCAGCACAGCCGAACACCAGCGATCGGCAGCGCGGTATCAGGTTCGACCTCCTGGCGGTTGGCCGCGCGGGCCAGGGTCAGCGGATCGAGCCAGGAACCACCATGCAGATCGCCATCGGCCGAGAACTCCCAGACATTGCCGTGCATGTCGTACAGTCCGTAGCCGTTGGCGGCCCGCCCGGCGACGACTAGCGGCCCATCGCCGGTGCGGGTTTCGGCGACCACCGCCTGCGCCGCCACGGCGGCCTGGCCGGTCGCCGAGCCCCAGCTGTAGGCCGTGTCGGAGCCGCCGCGGCAGGCACGCTCCCACTCGACCGCGCTCGGCAGGGCGAGGCGACCGCCGCGCATGCGGAGGTTGCCCGCCACGACCGCCGTCTCTGCCACGGCGTACGACAGGCCGTAGGCCGGCTGGGAGTCCCCGACCGGTAGGCCGCTGCCCGACCATGGCGTGGTGGCAGCCAAGCGCTGCCACTGGCCCTGGGTGCACTCGGTCACGGCGATGTAGTAGGCGGCCGACTCCGCCGTCTGCCGGACCTCGTCATCCTGCCGGCCAACCTCGCCGTTGGGCGCACCCAGTGTGGCCGTGCCGTGGGGGATGCGGCGGAAGACCATGCGCCCCTGGTCTGCAGCGAGGTCAGGCGCGGTGCGGGTGGTGGTCGCTACACCGGTGGCGAGATCGACGATCACGTACTCGGCGCGGGTGGCGGCGAGATCCTGGCTGAGCCCGCCGCCGGACGAGCCTCCAGCCCCAACGCAGCCGGCGAGGACGAGCACAGACGGGAGCATGACGGCGCGCATGTTCATCCCCCACCTCCCGGAGCCGGCCGGACCAGGATCAGCGCATCCTGCCAGCCGGCCACCGCCGATGGCGTGGCGAAGCGGACGCCGAAGCGCACCACGCCGAGGGCCTGGTCGGCCGGCACCTGCCAGACCGCCTCGTCGCCGATCAGTTGCACGCCGGCCGGGGCGCCCTCCAGCACCATCGCCAGCGGCAGGGCGTCGGCCATGCCTGTGGTGTCAACCCGCACACGCCAGCGCCATTCGCGGCTACGGAAGGCCTCGCGCGGCGGTTCGCTGGCGGCCTGCGGCCGCGGCTCGCCGGTGCCGGTGACGCGCACGGCGATGACGCGATCGGCCGAGGTCAGGCCGGAGACGGTTTCACGCAGACGCATGGTGAAAGAGGAGGTGCCAACGAAGCCGGCCGCCGGCACGAAGCGGACGCGCCGGGCTGCGGCATCAAGGATGGCCAGCGTCCCACTGGCGGCATCAGGGACGGCGACCAGTTCGAGGACGCAGGCATCGCCTTCAGGGTCGCTCCCAGCAAGGATGGCCGTGGCCGGCGCGCCGGCCGCCACCGCCAGGGTCTGCGCCACCAGTTCCGGCGGGTCGTTCTGCGGCATCACGTCGACCGACACGGTGGCCGCCGGGCTGGCGTCGCCGTCGCCATCATTGACCACCAGGGCGATGGTGCGCTGCGCAGCGGACGGCGCCTGCGAGGTGCTGTCGAAGACGACCTGACGCGCAACGGCCTGCGCCGCCCCTGGAGTCGCCGCCGCATCGGCGAAGGCGACAACCAGGGCAGCGCCGCCATCCCCACCAGACCAGGTAGCGACTTGAACCCCGCCGACCAGGATCCGGTCTGCCGCGACGCCAACCTCGCCGGCCGCACTGCCGACATGGCGAATGCGCAAGCGGTCGCCGAGCGAGACGTTGACCGTGATCACGGCGCTGAACGAGCCGCCGGCGAAATCGGCCGAGTCGCCATCCGTGATCAACGCGCCGGAGGCGATCGCCACGCCCGGCGCGTCCTCGGTCCAGGACGTGATTCCCGTGGCGGTCAGGGTCGGGGGCGCGTTGACGTCGGTGACCTGCAGGGTCAGCGAGACTTCACTGGACTGGCCACCGTCGCCGTCGGCGACTCGTGCCGCGACAGTACGCGCCCCGGCGAGAGGATTGCTGGAGGCATTGTCGAAGCCGACCCGGCGCAGCACCGCCCGTGCCACCGCCGGGGTGACCGAGGTCGAACTGAAGGAGACCACCAGCGGGGCGAAGCCGCTGCCGCCGACCGCCGTGCCGATGACTGTTCCGCCATAGCGCAGCTCCGAGCCGGTGACTCCGACCTGGCCGGGGGCGTCGCCCTCGTGGACCACCAGCAGTTCGTCGGCGGCATTGGCTCCGGCAGCGAGGCGGACGGTGATGCTGCCACCATCGAAGTTAGCGCTGTCCGGATCACTGACGGTGGCATTGGGCGTCAGGCGGACCGCGCCGCCAGCCTCGGTGAAGTTCGGCGCATCTGGCACGGTGATCACCGGCGGATCGTTCACCGTGGCGACCGCCACCACCACCGTAGCCGGCGCCGAGGTGTCCTGGCCGTCGGACAGGGTGGCGCGCAGGGTGCGCGGCGCGGCGCTGGGCGCGGCGGAGGCGTTGGCGAAGCGTACCGCCCGCAGCACATCCTTCGCCACTGCCGGAGTCGCCGCCGCGCCAGCGAAATCGACGCGCAGCGGATTGGCCATGTCGCCAACGCTCCAGCTGCCGACCACCGTGCCGCCATACGATACCGCACTGCCGCTGATCGTGACCTGTCCAGAGTCGGCCAACTGCAGCCGGTCAGCGGCGTCGCCGTTGGCGAAGATCGCCACCTGCAGGTTGCCGCCAGCGATCACCGTCGAGTCGGCATCGCTGGCCTCCGCCTGCGGATCGATTGCGATCGCGCCACCACCCTCAGTGAAAGCGACAGCGGCGGTCGGCAGGGCGATATCCGGCGGCGAGTTGACCGGTTGCACCGCGATCTGCCGGCTGGCCGGCACCGAACCGCCGCCGTCGCCGTCGCTGACCACGACCTGCACGCGCCGTTGCAGATCGCTGGGCGCGTTGCTGACGTTGCTGAAGACAATGGCGCGCAGCAGGGCCTGGATGCGGTCTGGGGTGGCGCTGGCTGTGCAGGCGATCTGCAAGGCAGCCAAGCCGACCCCGCCGGACCAGGTGCCGACATTGACGCCGTCGACCAGGACGGCGGCTCCGGACAGCGCTACGCGGCCGCCGGCCTGAATCAGCAGGCGGTCCGCCGCGGTGCCGTTCTGGGTCAAATCGACGCGCAGGCTGCCACCGTTGAAGTCGGTCGAATCGCTGTCGCTCACCGTCGCGGCCGGGCTGACCAGCAGCGCCGCGTTGCCCTCGACGTAGGTGATCACGCCGGTGTCGAGCGTCACCAGCGGTGGGGTGGCCCCGCCGCCGCCGCTCGGCTGGATGGTGATGGCAACCGAGGCGGCCGGCAGAGCGGCGGCGATGCTGTCGCTGACGGTGAAGGTGAAACCGTCGGCGCCGACCACGGCGCCCGCCTGGTAGGTCAGTAGGTTGGCGTCGATGTCAGCTTGGGTGAAGGTGCCATTAACCGCCAGGGCGACGGCATTACGCAGCAATTGGCCCCGGGTCGGCGCGATGGTCAAGGTATACACCAAGCTTGCCGCTGGCGGCACATCAACGTCGGTAGTCTGCAACACGTCGCTGCCGATGGCCCGGAGCGTCGACACCACCAGCGACACGGCGTCGTGCCGGACCAGCACCGGCGCGTCGTTCACCGGCGTGACATTGATGAGGAAGCTCTGGCTGACGGAATCGGCACCGCCGTTGGCCGTCCCGCCGTCGTCACTGAAGGTGACGAAGATGCGCGCCTGGCCATTGGCCTCGGCGAGGGGTTGCCAATGCAACGTCGCGGTGGTGCTGCCCGCCGCGTAGTCGATGGTCGGATGCCCAACGACCGTCGGTGCGGTGGAGAACGCCACCGGGACCACGGTCTGTCCGGCCTCGTTGGCCGGCCCGATGCTGATGCCCGTCAGCGTGAGGGTCTGCTGCGGCGCATCCTCGGCGACACTGCGGCCGGCGATGAAGGCGAGGGTCGGCGGGTCGTTCACCGGCCCGACCGTGACGGTGAAGGTGCGGGTGACCGCATTGATACCGCCATCCGTCGTGCCGCCATCGTCCTGGACTCGGACGGTGATGACGGCGCTGCCGGCAGCGTTGGCCACTGGGGCCACCGCCAAGCTGCCGGTGGTCTGGCCGTTGACGTAGCTCACAGTCGGGTCCGGCACCACGGCTGGATTCGAGCTGGTCGCGGTCACCGTCAGGATCTGGCCGCTCTCGCTGGCGCGGCCTGGCCCGATGCCGGAGAGCGCCACCGCCTGCTGGGCAGCGTCCTCAAGCACGGCAAGGTCGGTGATCGTAACCAGGGTCGGCGCACTGTTGACCATGCGAACGGTGATGGTGACGGTTGCGGCGTCCGACCAGTAGGCGCCGTTGGTCACCCGGTAGGTGAAGGAGTCGCTGCCCGACCAGCCCGCCGCCGGGGTGTAGGTGGCCTGGTTGCCACTGAAGGCGGAAAGGGAGCCGTGCCCGGGACCGGCCACCGTCTGGTAGGTCACGGCCACCGGGTTCGGATTAGGCAGATTGATCACGCAATCCATGTTCTCGGCGGTCTGCGCCACGGCCACGTCGGCGGTCAGCGCCAGGGCTTGGTATGTGGCGTTCGCCGGCAGCGAGGCCCAGCCATCCGGTGAGGTGCATGCGCCAGCTGCCAGTGACACCGCAACGGCGCCCGGCAGCATCGGCTTGAGCGTGACCGTGTAGGCCCCGCCGGAGCCGCTCAGCGACACGACGTTGGCGTTGCTCGCCACTAGGTCTGACGCTGTCAGATCAGCCACCGGCCAGTTCAGGTCGATCTCCGCCTGCACCAGGCCTGCTGCACTGGAGCTCGGCAGACCAGTAAAGATCGGCTCAAGGTTGCGCGACAGACGCATGGCGGCATACGACAGATCGACACGTCGCACCCGGGCGATGCCGGGCGGCATGATGGCGTTCTTACCCCAGATATGCACGCGACCGTCCAATCCTACCGCCAGGCTGCGATATCTGGCGGCCGCGACCGTTATGACGGGGCCCATCCCGGCAGGCGGAATGGTCTGACCATCACTGTTGTTGCCCCAACAACGCACGCTGCCATCACGTAGCAGGGCGACAGCATGGCCGTTGCCACAGGCGAGGTCCTTGACCGGCGGTAATGCGACGGGGACGTTCAATTGGCCCCAGGTGTTGTTGCCGTGTCCAACGATCGTCCCATTGCTCTGCAGGAACAACGCCCAGTTATCGCCGCACGCGGCCTTGACGCTTGCATTAGCGAGCGGCACGGTGATGTCCGAACTGGCGTTATAGTGACCCCAGCCGTCTGCCTTGGTGTAGGCGAAAAGCCCCGAGGATCCGGCGATGCTGGTCACCTGGGTCAGCGTGGTGATGGTCACGTCGCCTCCGAGGGCGCCGATCGACCCGCCGGTTCGCTGTCCGTAGTA
>JBBREK010000253.1:0-5550 GCA_038203025.1 Planctomycetota bacterium | reverse complement strand
TTCACGCTGATCGAACTGCTGGTGGTCATCTCGATCATCGCCGTGCTGGCGGCCATGCTGCTGCCCGCGATCTCGCTGGTGCGAGACCTTGCCCGCAGCACCTCCTGCCAAGCGCACCTGCGCCAGATCGGGATGGCGACGTTCATCTATGCCAATGACCACGACGGGTTGCTGGTGCCTATCGCGAACAATGGTTCCTACCTGTGGGGGCGTTTGCTCCAGGAAGTCATCACGGATAATTACGGCATACCGGACAATACCAACGGACGGAGCATCTTCTGGGGTTGCCCGACCTGGCAGGGGCGTGACGTCGGCGGCGGCGTGATCGCCACCACCTCACCTGGTTACGGGATGAACCGGTATCCGCGCAAGCCGACGTCGAATCTGGATTGCCAACTGGTGAACCCGACTCCGCTGACCATCATCACCATCACAAGCAAGCGGATGATGTTCTGCGACTCCAACGATTGGTGGCAATGGAATACACCTGGGACCAATGGCGGTCCGCAAACCCGCGTCCTCCCCGGCTGGATTCCGGCCGGTGGGCCGCGCCATCGTAACGGCATGAACATCGTCTTCTTCGATGGTCGGGTCGCCAAGGTGGCGCTGGCGAAGGCCGGTCTGACCTTCGATAATCCCAGAATCGCCGATCCCTGATCCGCCGTCGGACTGTCGTTCGTGCCGATCGGCCTAACCGGTTCATGCCAGCTGTCACAACCGGTTATCTGTGCCGTTTACTTGTGGTTTACGCGTAACCGATCAAAGGCAAACCTCACCATGCCAGCATCCCACCGATTCGTCGCCCTCGCACTTCTGATGGCGGCAACCTGGGCCGGTGAGGTCCTGCCGGTCAACGGCAACTTCGAGGCGGTCGGGCCTGACGGGCAGGCCGTCTCCTGGCGGGGAGGGTGGGGGAAGGGCATCAGCCTGGTGCAGGAGGACGGCAACCGCTTCGTCCGCTTCCAGGGCCCGGTGGCGGCGCGCAACCTGAGCATCACCCAGGACGTGCTGCTTGACCCAGCCTGGACCCGGGTGCGCATCGCGGCGCGCGTGCGTGCTAGCGAACTGCAGCTCGGCACGGAAGGCTGGCAGGACTTCCGCGTCAACCTGCGCTTCCTTGATGCGGCCGGCACGATGGTCGGCGGCTACGCCGCGGTGCCGAGCCTGCGCGCCGCCGGGCCGTGGGTGGTCAGCCAGGTTGAACGCGATGTGCCGGCCGGGGCGGTGAAGCTGTCGGTCGAACCGGGCCTGTTCCATTGCGGTGGCGTCGCCGACCTCGACGACGTGCGGGTCGAGTCGGCCGGGGTCGTCCCGGCGACGGCCGACGCCCAGCCGGCGGCCGCCCTGACCCCGTCGTGGAACACCGTCGCGGCGACGACGCTGAGCCCGACGCGGGCCGAGTTGGTGCTCAACGACGTCTGGCGCTTCGTGCCGGCGGTGGGCGACGGGGTGGCGAAGCCGCCGGAGATGGGCTGGGGAATGATCCGCGTGCCCGGCTCGTGGGTCAGCCAGGGCTGGCCGAAGGTGTTTGCCGTCGACCTGCAGCCCGGGGCCGGGGCGATGTGGCGGACGCCGCTATCGCAGCAGTCGCGGGTGTGGTATCAGCGCGAGCTGACCATCCCCGCCGTATGGCAGGGCCGCCGCATCGTCCTCGACCTCGGCCTGGTCTCGACCGATGCCAAGGTGCTGCTGGACGGCACGGTCTGCGGCACGGTGGCCTGGCCTAGCGGCAGCGTCGACCTGACCGCCGCCGCCAAGCCGGGCACGGTGCAGCGCCTGTCGATCCTGGTGGTGTCGGTGCTCGACCGCACCACGGTGCTTAGCTACATGGACGCGCATGACGTCACGGAGCACGCGGCCAAGCTGGCCTCGCGCGGCCTGACCGGCGACGTGGTGCTGCGCGCCGATCCGGTGGGCGAGCGCATCGACGCCATCACCGTCCGCACCTCGACCCGGAAGGGCCAGCTCGATCTGCTGGTCGAGGTCCCCGCCGCACTGGCCGGCGAGCGCAGCTATGTCGCGCGGGTGGTCGACAGCGACGGTCGCGAGGCCAAGCGCTTCACCGCCACGGCGACAGCATCGGCCGGCGTAGTCCGCCTCGGCTGGGCCTGGCCGGATGCGCGCCGGTGGGAACTGGACGATCCGCACCAGTACACCCTGCACCTCGAACTGCTCGGCGCCGGCGGTGCGGTCGCCGATGACCACCCGGTGCACTTCGGCTTCCGCGAATTCTGGATCCAGGGCCGCGATTTCCTGCTCAACGGTACGCCAGTGCGCCTGCGGCCGGTCTTCGGCCACGGCAGCCTCGACCAGGTGGTCATGCCAGAGCAGGCCGCCAACGGCGTCGCGGGGCTGCTGGCAGCCGGCTTCAACTTCAAGGAGTTCTGGCCTGGCAATCCGCTCGAGCGGGGTTCGATCAGCCTGGAATCGCAGGCGCAGTTCGCCGCCGCGGCCAGCGCCAAGGGCCTGATGATCTCGGCCATCGCCCCCGACCTCAAGGATCTGCTGCGCGACGGCAAAGCCTCGCCGGAGGAGGAGGCGGATCTCCTGCGCCAATGGCGCGTGATGCTTGGCCGCCTGCGCAACGAACCGGCGGTGGTCATGTGGGGTTCAAGCGGCAACTTCTTCGGCTACGACATGGATCAGGATCCCCGGCTGATCGGGCAGCGCGGGCATGGCCAGTACCGCGATGGCGCTGCGGTCCGAGCCGCCGAGGGCAGCCGTCTGCTCGACCTGCTGCGGACCGGCGATCCGACCCGGCCCCTGTTCACCCACCACGGCGGTTCGGTGGGCGATGTCCACACGGTAAACTTCTACCTCTGCCTGATCCCCCTGCAGGAGCGCATCGAGTGGCTGGAGCAGTGGCGGGCCACGGGCGACATGCCCTTCATGCCGGTCGAATTCGGCACTCCGTTGCACACCACCTGGCATCGCGGGCGGGCCGGCTTTCCCGGTGCGGTGATCAGTGAGCCGTTGGTCGCCGAATTCGGCGCCCGCGACCTCGGCCGGCAGGCCTACGAACTGAACGCCGTCGGCCTGCGCAAGCTGGTCGCCGAGCGATTCGAGAAGGAGCAGACCTACCGCAGTATGCACGGAGCCATCGACCAGGAGCCAGTGCTGCAGGCGCAGATCGCCGAGCACAACCGCTGGACCTGGCGCACCTGGCGCACCTGGGGCATCACCGGCGGGATGATCCCGTGGGCCAACGGCCACGGTTGGAAGGAGGTCGCTGCCGCCGACACGCCGGCCCTGCTGCCCGCGCACCTCGCCGGCCGGCGCGGCTGGCAAGTGACGGCGATGACCTTGCGCGACTTCGCACCGTTCACCGCCCCGGCCACTGAGCGCACGCCGGCTGGCGACGCGCTGGTGGCGAACAACGGCCCGACCCTGGCGTGGATCGCCGGACTCGACGGTGAGGCCGAGGCCGACCGCAAGGGCTTCACCGACCGCACCCACCTGTACCGCGGCGGGGCGGCCCTCGCCAAGCAGGCGGTGGTGATCAACGACACCCGTCGCGAGCAGCCGTTCACCCTCGCCTGGCGGGTGGTGGTCGAGGGGCGCGAGGTCGGCTCGGGCAGCGCCGAAGGCCGCCTGGCCCCATCCACCGACCGGCTGCTGCCGATTGCCTGCACCTTGCCCGGGGTCACCACGCGCAGCGAAGGTGCGGTCGAACTGACCGCGACCATCGGCACGGTCGAACACCGCGACCGCTTTGCCTTCCGCGTCCATGCCGCGCCAGGTGCAGGCAAGCTGCCGGCCCTGTCTGTGCTCGACGGTGTCGGCGAGACCACGGCGATGCTGCGTGCCCTGGGCGCTGAGGTGAAGCCATGGGATGGTGTCGCCACCGACCGCCCGGTGGTCATCGGACGCCGCCAGCTTGAACGCCACGGGCTGCCGCCCGGCCTCGACCTCTTCGTCGCCAACGGCGGTCGGGTGCTGGTGATGGCGCAAAATCCGGAATGGCTGCGCCGCTCGTGGGGGCTGCGCGTGGCCTGGCAGCAGAGCCGCCAGGTCTTCACCATCGATGCGGCGCATCCGGTGGTGGCCGGTCTCGATGACACCGATCTGCTCAACTGGCGCGGGCAGTCCACTTTGTTGGAGGCCCGTCCCGACTACCTCAACACCACCGGTTGGAAGCAGGCCCCGTCGCGCCAGCCCTATGCCGGCTGGCGCTGGGGCAACCGCCACACCGTCAGCTCGGCGGCGATCGAGAAGCCGCACCATGCCGGCTGGCGGCCCCTGCTTGAATGCGAATTCGATCTCGCCTACAGCCCGCTGCTCGAACTCGATCGCGGCCAGGGCCGGATCACCCTCTGCACCCTCGACCTCGAAGATCATGTCGGCCCCGATCCAGCGGCCGAACGCCTGGCGCGCAACCTGCTGACCTGGGTCGCCCAGGCGCCGCTGGTACCGCGGCTGCCGACCACGCTGCTGGGCGCCGACGCCGACGCGGCGCAGCTCGCCAGCCTGGGTGTGCAGTTCACCCGCGCCGCCGCCATCCCCACCGCTGGCCTGCTGGTGCTCGGCCAGGCGCCGGTCGATGAGGCCGCGTTGCGCTCCTTCGTTGCCGGTGGCGGCCGGCTGCTGGTGCTGCGTCGCGAGTCCGGCCTGCTTGGCGCGACCCTGGCGCGACACGATGCCTGCTCCGGTTCACTGGCGGTTCCAACTTGGCCGGAGGCCCGCGGCCTGAGCCCGTCCGACCTGCGCTGGCGCGCCGACGCTCCGGCCTGGCTGCTTTCGGGCGGCTGCGAGATCGGGGCCGACGGCCTGCTCGGGCGTTTGCTCGTAGGCCGTGGCGTGGCCATCCTACTGCAGAGCGATCCGCGCCAGCTGCCGGCCGACGAGAAAACCTACTTCCGCTACACCCGCTGGCGCCAGACGCGGGCGATGGCGCAGGTGCTGGCCAACCTCGGCGCCACTTTCACCGGCGATGCTGCGGTCTTCACCGTGCTCGGCGACGGCTCGATCGATCTGCAGGGCCTGCCCTGGCAGGCCCGGCAGACCCTGGTGCTGCCGCCGGCGCCGAGCCCGGACAAGGCGCCGAAGGACGAAGGCGTCAGCCCGGCTGCCACCGCTGCGTTGGCCGAACCGGCCGGGACGAATGCCGGCTGGCAGGCGGTGCGCATGCCGCAGCCGATGGAGGGGCTGGGCCCGGCGTGGGCGGCCAAGGACGGCGAGGCGGTATTCCGCACTGTCATTGAGGTGCCGGCCAAGCTGGCTGCCAAACCGTGCGAACTGCTCCTCGGCGCGATCGACGACTTCGACATCACCTACCTCAATGGCGTCGAGATCGGCCGGACCGGCAAGGAGACCGCATCGTGGTATTCAGTGGAACGCCGTTACGCCATCCCGCCGGGGGTCCTGCGTCCCGGCGCAAACGTCCTCGCCGTGCGCGTCTTCGACCACTTTGGCGGCGGTGGCCTGATGGGCGGCGGGCGCGGCTTCCTGCTGCGTCAGGTTCCCACGTCATCCCTCGGTCTGTACCACGCCGACTACCGCGACGACTTCGCCCTCGGCGACGATCCCTTCCGCTACTACCGCTGGTGACCG
>JBBREK010000252.1:0-5607 GCA_038203025.1 Planctomycetota bacterium | reverse complement strand
GCAACGCCGCGATCGCCCTGATCCGGCACGCTGGCTTCGACAATGTCAGCCAAGGAATCCGCCGGTGCTGCTTCGATCTGAGCTTCCTCGTCGGACGACTGGCGCCGAAAACAGCCCGTTCATGACGGACCCCTGAGATGCCACCCGGCGGCACCTCGATGTGGCTCGGCACCAACGACAGGCCCGGTTCCCCACCAGGCAGCAGCGCGCCGATCAGGACGAGCAGCAGGGCAAGCCGGGGCATGGTGGCCAAGTGCTGAGGTAACATGACAGTCTCGCGTGGAAGATCGCAGTGTCGTCGGAGGCGCGCGTCACGCTGTACCGGCCGTCCAAAGACAAGTGAATTTTCCGTTATGCGGCGCTACCGCTCACTGGTTGCATAAGCGATGGCGCGATTGAGAGTGCCGCCATGGGTCGTATGTACCTTTGCCTGGGCCTCACTGCAGTTTTGAGTGGCGCCGACATGCCCCTTATCGATCCGCTCGGGCATGGGCTTGGCCCGGCGTGGCGCTATGATCACATCACCCCTGAAGACCCCCTGATCGCCGCCAACTGGAAGCCCATGTCGCGTCAGGGCGGCCGGTGGCGCGATCCCGTTCACCTGACGGCCGGCGCACCGTTCGTCCAGTTGCTTGACCACGCGATGCAACTGCAGACACGTGCCCCCTATGATGGTGATGCCCTCAACAACCTCGAGAAATGGGCCGCAGTGGTCTTCACCGCGCCGGAGTCCGGGGTGTATCAGGTGACCGGGGAACTGGACAGCAATCGCTTCGAAGGGTCGGGTGGATTGAGCCTCCACATCTATGTCCGCCAGGCGCTGCCGGCACCTGGCACGGTGCTGTCCCTGGCGGAATGGCAGCTGCCCCCCCATGCCGTGCAACCGATCGGGCTCGGGCCGGTGCGCCTGGCCCGTGGCGAGGAACTCGCCTTCATGCCCCGCTGCCTCTGGCGGCAATCCGGAGCCGACGTCATCCTGCGGAACGTCACCGCCCGGATCGTGCCATGAACGCTCGTAGCGGTGATCTGGTGCAACGACACAGCGATTCGCCGGCCCGATGGTTCGGTCTGCCCGCCAGAGCCGGGCTCATCCTCATTGTGGCGTTTCTGGCCAGTGCGCCTCCCACTTATGGCGATGAGGCAGTGGACGTGGCGGTCGCCACGATCGACCGCAGCCTCGAAAAAGCCATGCTCGACCTCGGCCCGCGCCTGACCCTCATGCTGGAGCAACGCACCGCGCGGGCGCAGACCGCGGCCGGCGCGCTTTTGGCGCAGGCCGCACCGGGCGACCGGCCGGCCGCGCTGGCCGCTGTCGCGCTGCTTGGCTCTGGAACCACAGCGCCCGCCGCGTCGGCGGCCGAGCTGTGCCGTGCGGATCCGGACGTCGCCATGCGCTTGCACGGGCTCGCGTATTCGCCGCTGGGTTGGCCCGAGGCCGTCGCCATGCAGGGCGGGCCGCTCCTGCCGTACCATCGGCTCCGCGAAGGTCTGCTTGTGGCGCTTCGCGATGCCGCTAGTCGGGCTCCCGCCGATGATCCCACGGCCATGGCGACGCTTGCGTGCTACGCGCCTATGGATCCGGTGGTGGTGTCGTGGCGGCGTACCGATGCCGATGCGGCAACCCTGTTCGGACGGTGGATCGACCCTCTCGAACGCTTTGAGATGGAGCATGGCGTGGCCGGTGTCGAGCTCCAAGACTGGGTGCCAGCGGAAGGTGCCCTGCCTCAACGCAGCGCACGATACGTGCACTGGGGTGAAGCTGCACGCTGGGATCTGCCTGAACCAGCACCGCAGGTGCGCCTGGAGGCCGTGCTCGAACCAGGGTCGTCTGGCACGCTGTCCGTGCTCGATGCGGCAGGGGTCGCGGTGCTGGCCGTGTCTATGACTCCCGGACCCGATGGTCCGTCTCTGCGGGTCGTCGCCGGCGCACAGACGGCCACGTTGGCGCTGCCTGCGGCACGCTTGGTCGTCATTGCGCTGGAGGTGCTGCCGGCCGGCGCGAGCGTCCGTTGCTGGAATGCGCTGGTGGCGCACACGGAACGGACGTCCACCGCAACGGCGCTGCGCTATGACGGATCCGGTCTTGATGCACGGTGCTTGCGTCTGCGCTACCTCGGAGCGCCGGTCGGAGGACGCCCGATCCATCCTGTCCACGGATTCTGAATGCGCCGTCCCGCCCTAGTCGCCGTCCTACTGGTTGTGGTGGCCGTGCCCCTGTTCCTCGTGATGAGGACGGGGTCGCCGCAGACTCCAAGGCCATTCCCCTCATCGCTCCCAGCGGGCGCCTCCACCCCAGGTGCCCGGCACGAATCCACCGTCCAGCGGACCGGAACCGCGACCGCACCGGTGACCGGCAGCGGTGCTGACGCCGCCATGACGTTGCCAACGACCGCGTCTACGGCATCCGCCGGGTGGAGCTACCGGCGCTGGCAGCCCACCCAGGCCGGCTGGCAGACCATGGACAGCGCCACTAGGCCCGCCGTGGCCCTGAAAGGCGACGAATCTGGCGCAACGTGGGATGCAGTGCATCGGTGGCAAGGCCAGGTCGATGTGATGCATGCCAGCGTCCACCAGTTGAGCGCGCGGGGGCACGCAGACTTGGCCTGCTGGGTCGACGGCCGCCTGCGCCTGATCGCCCCCAAGCAGGGCACGACGATTGAGCAGACGGCACTGCTGCGTCTGGAGCCGGGGCGCCATCAGGTGGAGATGACTGCGTCATCATCGGACGGCCCGCTGACCTTTACCATGACCTCGCTGGATCCGACGGTGGCCGATCTGACCCCGGTCCCCCTGGCCGACGCGGCAGCGGATTCTCTCGGCCTACATGGGTGGACCATGCTGGCCCGCGGATGCTTTCTGGCCGATGCGTCTGGACCATGGTTGACGAATAGCGCGCTGATCACGGACGGCTCCAAGGATGCTGGCTGGGCCTGCGCCCTCGCCGGAGACGTTGTGTCGTGGACCGAGGGCGAGCTCGAATTGGGCCTGGATATCTGCGGCGGTGCGCGTGCGTGGATCGATGGCGACCTGGTGCTGGCTGACTGGGTCGATGGCCCCGGGCGAGCCCTGCGCAGCCGCCCGATCGTCACCAGCCGCGGGCAACAACACCACGTCCAGGTCGTGGTCGCCAGCGCCCGGAGTTATGGGTCTTGGCGCATTAGTCTTGCGGGCACCCACATCCCCGCCCAGCCCTTTCCGATGTGGGCCCTGCGGCCATCGGCAACCCAACCGGACCTGCCAGCGTCCGCTCCACCCAATCCCCGGCGCCGCGGCCTGCTGGATCCCGTGGCACTGGCCCGCCTCGCCCCAGCGACCACGGTGCCCTCGCTGACCCCGCCTGAGCCACGCCCGATCGGAGGCGCCATCCCGCTGGCTCATGCGCATCAGCTGTGGTACCGCTCGACACCAGCCACGGCCGAAGAGGTGCTTGGAGCTGTGCATCTGGCCATGCTGACCTGGAGCGAGCACGCCGACCAGCCACCCAACTGGCGCTGGTTGACCGCCCTCGCCATGGCCGCCGATCCGGGCCTGGGCGTGGAAGTCGCACGCTGGTGGTGGTGCCTGGCCGACGCGCGCGAGGTCAGCGCCGCGCAGCAGCAGGTGCTCTTGGCCCATGCCTGGTGGGGCACGCGCCAGCCGGGCACCATCCCGGGCGCCTTCGATTGGCAGCGGCCATTCATCGTCGCAGCCCCGCTGCCCGCCCAGCCGGCGTCTGGCTCGTGGATGGCGGCGGTGGACGATCTTCTGGCGCATGGGCGCGGCGCGGCCGCGCTGGCCAGCATGGCCGCGGGCTTCGGACCGAATGCGCCCAGCGCGCTGCTTCAAGGTTCTGCCGAGCGGGTGCGGATCGGTGCGGCAACCGTGCCCGTTCCGGATGCGGCGATGGAGCCAGTGCTGGCGTTGTGGCGTGCGCCCACGGCGGCGACGCTCGCGTCGTTCGACAATGATCGCCGCCGGGCGGTCGTTGATGCCTACGGCCAGCTCTTTCCCCTCTGCGCCGACGCCACGGTGGACCTTCTTTGGCACCTGCTGACCATCGAAGGCTGGTACGACACCCGCTGCGACGCTGGCGTGCTCATGTGGTCAGGCATCCGCACGGCGCAACTGCCGGGTGATGGACGCACCATCCCCCTGATGGCGTGGCTCCAGGAAGGCTGCCTCGATCCGGACCAGCCCTCAGGCAGCCGTGAGCAATATGTGGTCGAGGCCGGAAAATACGCCGGCCCGGCCCTGGTCGGCCGCCATCTTCCGCCGCAGCAATGCCAGACCCTGCTGCCGCTTTTCGAGCGCAGTGCCGGCCTGGGGCGCATCGGCCTGTACGAGCCGGGACGCCACCTGCGCCCGTGGGCGGCGCGCGCCTGGTGGGAAGCCTTGGCGGCAGCCGGGGCCCAAGACGCGCTCATCGAGGTCCTCGGCGATGACGCTGTCGACCACATCGCCGATATCCGCCGCGATGCCGCCATCCGCCTCGCCGGACTGCTGGCTGCCCAGGGTGACGCCGGCCAGTCACGCCGCCTGCTGGAGCGCATCGCGCGGGAGCCCGTTCCCAGCGATCTGAGCGTAATGGCGCTGACCACTCTATTTGACGATGCTGCGTACCGCAGCGACGCCGCGGCCATCGACCGCTACCGCGAGCAGACCCGGACCATGTTGGACGAAATCCAGGCCAATGATCTTGCCGGGCTCGGGCCACGGCTTCAAGCCCTCCTGGCGCGTCCACGTCCGTAGCCAGCGTGCAACGCGGGTGCCGGATTCTCTTTCAAGTCGCTAGAGCGCGTCCCGTTGGTTGGTGCGCACATACGTGCCAGATCTCGCCCGGCCGCAGGCCGGCGCGGAAGACATGGGCCAGCCACCAGGACCGATCGCAACGGGATGCATGACACCCTTTAAAATGCGAAAAAATGCGGGCGCCCGAGGACGGCCGGCGCTCCGCAGCTAGCAACCGAACGTGGATCAGTGCGCCACGGTAGAGCGACGATTCCTTCGGCTACGTTGACTGGCCCGATAGGCATTCAGCGCCCGGTTCAAGGCAAGGCTGCCACCGTGCCGGGCAAACCAGGACGCATTCGCCTCGCTGATCGCCAGTACCGGATTCACCTGAAGCAAGCCGGGAACGTTACCGCCCACATCCGGGAAATCCGCATCAAGGATGGGCTCGATGTTGTCCGAGGCCAAGGCATGCAGCCGGCTGATATCCGACTTGCTCGGCGCCTTGGGCTTGGACTGGCGCCGGATCTGCGCCAGCAGGTCACGTGGGTTTTTGATAGCGATGGGCATGACAGTAGCGCTCCAGGCGCGAGGCTTGCGGGCCGAGATCAGGCGCGGACGCCCATCCCGAGACGTCCAGGTACATGGAGCAGCAGCGAGGGAATCCTCGGAAATGGGCCAATTCGCACCGTGCGATCCTCGCTATAGTCTTCGCGTTCATCCACCAGATCCAGGTAGAGGCTTGGCGCAAGGTGCAGCGTATCCGTCCGGCGCCCACCCTCCCCTGATCACCGCGCCGCGATAATTTAGCGGGATGCGGCCAGGGCAGCCGGGGTGAGGTTGGCGAGATTCTGCTTCCTGCCGCGCCGGTGGAGGAGCAGCGCCGGGGTCACCGCAGTG
>JBBREK010000251.1:0-5669 GCA_038203025.1 Planctomycetota bacterium | reverse complement strand
GGCGCCTTCCTCAACCAGGACGAGGGGCTGATCTCCATCCAGCGCGTCATGCCCGGCCTGCCGGCCGAGCGCGCCGGGGTAGAGGACGGCGACGTCATCCTCGCGGTCGACGGCGAGAAGACTGCCGGCCTGACCCTTGATCAGGCGGTGCGCCGGATCAAGGGGCCCAAGGGCACGACGGTCAACCTGACCCTTGAGCGCAAAGGCGCGAAGGACCCGGTCGACCTGCCCATCGTTCGCGATCTGGTCAAGGTCATCACCATGCGTAGCTATCGTGACGGCACGGTTGGCTACGTGCGCATGGACGACTTCAATGCCAACACCGCCCACGACCTGTTCACCGCCCTGCGTGAACTGGAACGCGATGCTCCGCTGCAATCCCTGGTTCTCGACCTGCGCTACAACGGCGGTGGCCTGCTCGACCAGGCCAAGCTGATCGGCCAGTTCTTCCTTGGCCGTGGCCAGGAGGTGGTGCGCACCACCACCGTCGACGGCAAGGAGGACATCGCCATCAACCGAGCGCGGCGCTTCGTCACCGTCCCGATGGTCGTGCTGACCTCGCCCGGCACTGCCAGTGCCGCCGAGATCGTCTCCGGCGCCCTGCAGCTCAATGACCGGGCGGTGATCGCCGGCGAGTCGACCTTCGGCAAGGGTTCAGTGCAGAACATCCGCGAATTGCGCGATGGCAGCCGGCTCAAGCTGACCATCCAGGAATACCTCCTGCCGGCGGGCATTTCCATCCAGGATGTCGGCGTGTCCCCCGACATCCTCCTCGCCCGCCACGGCATCCGCGAGGACGGCTCGGTCGACCTGCGCGATCTCTCTGCCGAGCGCGAGCGCGACAACGAGTTCGCCCTCGGCAGCCACAAGAACTACGACCGCCAGCCGGTCGCCGAGCTGGCCTGGGTCGATCCCTGGCTCGACCGCGAGGCGCGCCGCGTGCACACCATCGCGTCACGCGAATTCCGCCCCGACCGCCAGAGCCAGGTGGTCATCGACCTGCTCAAGACGGCCTGCGCCGCCGAGGACTGGACTGCCGGCGCCGAGAAGGCCCTGGCCGAGGAGAAACTCCGTCCGTTCCTGCTCGAACGGCTCGCCGCGCCGCTGGCGGCCCGTGCCGAGACCGAGGCTGCCACCCTGGCCGACGCCCTTGGCCGACTGCCGCAGCCGGTGGTGTGGGGACCGGCGAGCGCTGCGTCTGCCAGTTCCTTGTCGATGACCTGGACCGGGCCGGCGACGGTCACCGCCGGCGAGACCGTGGCCATGTCGGTGCAGGTGGCGAACAGCGGCCCGGCGGACGTTGGCCGGCTCTACGCCCTGGTCCGCGCCGACCCGCTGTCACCGTTCTGGGAGGAGGAGTTCGTGGTCGGCCTGGTGCCGGCTGGCGGTTCCGCCACCGGACTGCTGCACTTCCAGATCCCGCCACGCCTGCCTGCCGGCGAAGAACGCTTCGACGTCGACCTGTACCAGGATGGCGGCAAGAAGCCGCTGGTGACCTGCTCCGTGCGCGTGCAGATCTCCGCCCGCCCCTCGCCTCGCCTCGGCCTGACCTGGAAGGTGGTCGAAGACAATGGCGATGGCCGCTTGGCGCCGGAAGAGCGCGCCGACCTGGTCATCGAAGTCTTCAACCAGGGCGACGGCGCGCTCGATGCCGGCGCCGTGTGGGTTGAGAAGGATAACGACCCCTTCGTCTCACTTGGTCTCAGCCGCCTGAAGATCGATGCCCCGATCGCACCCGGTGCATCGCGCAGTCTCACCTTCCCGCTGACTGTGCGTAAAGAGGTCAAGCGCGGCGGCGAGTTGGTCCAGTTGGCCGAGGACCGCATCAAGCTGAACGTCGTGGTGGTCGAGGTGCTTCCCGATGGCGTCGATGCGCGCTACCGCGCTACCGTCCGGGCCGGCATTGAGATTCCAATCGGTCAGCCGCTCAAACCCCGCCGTCTCGAACTGCCGGTGATCACCGTCGGCGAGACGCAGGGCGACGGTGCCCGGGTCCGCCTTTCCTTCGGCATCACCGACCACGAGGACGATGCCACCGTGCCGCCGCTCGACCTCATCGCCTTGTTCCAGGGCGAGGACAAGATCGACCTCCAGGTGGCCAGTGCCCTGGACGGTCCCGCTGAAGGCCCGTGGACCTATACACCGCGGGTGACACTGCAGCCGGGCCTGAACGTCCTGCGCCTGTTGGTGCGCGACGCTGACGGCGTGATCAGCGACCGTGTGGTTCGCATGTGGGGTCCGGATGCCCCGGCCGCCGCATCGCCTACCCCAGCCCCGGCGACGCCGCCCGCCGTCGCTCCGCTGCCATGATCCCCGTGCGGCCGCGCCGCAATCGCGGTAGCGCTGGCCTGCGGGCGATGATCCGCGAGACTAGACTGTCGCCAGCCGATCTGGTCCTGCCGTTGTTCGTGCATGCGTCCGCCCAGGCCCAGCCGATCGCAGCGATGCCCGGCTGCGCCCGCCAGCCGATCGACGGCATCGTCGCCACGGCCCGCGAGGCCCTGGCCCTTGGCATCCCGGCCGTCGCTCTGTTCCCAGTCCTGCCCGATGTCGACAAGGACCGGCTGGCCAGCGCCTCGACCCACCCCGACGGTCTGCTGCAGCGCACTGTCCGTGCCCTCAAGGACGCGCTGCCTGCTCTGGTGGTGATCACCGACGTGGCGATGGACCCCTACAGCAGCGATGGCCACGACGGCCTGGTGCAGGACGGTTGCATCCGCAACGATGAGACGCTGCCCGTCCTCGCCGCCATGGCGGTGGCCCAGGCCCGGGCCGGCGCCGACGTGGTTGCACCCAGCGACATGATGGACGGTCGGGTGGCGGCGATCCGCACCGCACTCGACGCCGCCGGCTTCCACGATGTCGCGATCTGCAGCTACTGCGTCAAGTACGCCTCAGCGTTCTACGGCCCCTTCCGCGAGGCCCTCGACAGCGCGCCGCGCAGTGGCGACAAGCAGACCTACCAGATGGACCCGGCGAACGTGCGCGAGGCCGAGCGCGAGGTGCGTCTGGACGAAGCCGAGGGCGCCGACTGGCTGATGGTCAAGCCCGGTCTGCCCTATCTCGACGTCATCGCCCGGGTGCGGGCGCTCAGCGCCCTGCCGGTGGCCGCCTACCACGTCAGCGGCGAGTTCGCCATGCTCAAGGCCGCTGCTGCCAACGGCTGGCTTGACTACGAGCGCGTCCTGCTGGAAAGCCTGCTCTCGCTACGCCGTGCCGGCGCCGACATCATCTTCACCTACGGGGCGATCGATGCCGCGCGCCAGCTCGCCAAGCAGGGGGGTTGACAGGATTGCGAACTTCAGACACTCTCCCCCACAACACGGATGCGGGCGTAGCTCAGTTGGCTAGAGCGACAGCTTGCCATGCTGTAGGTCGAGGGTTCGAGTCCCTCTGCCCGCTCCAAGAGATAACCCCCTGGGAAACCAGGGGGTTATACCTTTTATGGGAACTTGGGATAGGCCGGCGAAAATGGCTCCGTTCTCAAAAGTGTTCACAAGCTGGCCTCGCGCTCGCGGTAAAAGTGAAGAACCAGGCCCCCAGCCAGTAGGGCAATGCCCCACTGGCTGAGTTCCAGTCACGATTCCCCCAGGGCCGGCGGGCCGTGAGGGCGTTGATGTCGCCGTCGTAGCTGAGCAGGTGGCCGTAGTGACGGTGGACCATGCGCGTGTCGGCATGGCCGAGCCAGCGGCCACCTTGAAGTCGGAGATCCCGGCGATGAGGACGTTCGACGCGAAGCTGTCGTCCTTCATTCCGCAGTGCATCCATCGCGTGGGTGTCCATGCAAGCCGGCCCGAACGCCTTTGAGGCCGCCTACTATCGGGACCAGGTGGCATGATCCCGTCCGCGCAGACTGGCACCATGCTCCACCCCGCAGCGCAGCTGCAGCTGCGGCTGCGGGGCGCATCACGCACAACGCCCAGCCTTGCGGCAGGGCGTTGTGGACTGCCTAGCAGCCTGGCCTCCGATGCGGCGCTCAGCCCCAGCACCACCTGGGTTCCTCCTTCCGACCGGTTCGCTTTCCATCTTGACCACCGGCATCCTGCCGGTCAGACCTTGTCCGACGCGTGTAACTCCGACTCCACCAAATCGGGGCAGCATCAGGGTGACGTCGTTTAACTTCTCGTCGCTACGGAGCCATCAAATGTCCAGCCCGCGCCACAGTACCTCACGCAAGCTGGGCTTCGCCATCTTCGTGATCATCATCGGGATCATCTATGTCGCACAGGACGTGTTGATCCCGATGGTGCTAGCGACCCTGGTGAGCTTCATCCTGGTACGTCCGGTACGCTTCCTCGAACGCTGGCGGATTCCGTCCCCGCTGGCTGCTGTGCTGATGGTCACTGTGCTCATCGGTGGCCTCATCTCGGTCTCGTGGATTGTCGCCGGTCAGGTTTCGGTGGTGCTGCACGACCTGCCGCACTACCGGCAGACCATCCAGGCGCGCATGGCCGTGCTACACCGCTCGGATGCCGGCACCGCGATCAGCGGGCTCAAGGAGGAGTTGACTGCGCTCAGCAAAATGGATGAGCCGGCGCCGACGACCGGAGCGAGCCAAGTCGTGATCGCAGAACCGCTGCTAGTGAAGGTGGACGAGCCAAGTACCTTTGGCACGCTGGTCGAAATGGGAGCCTCCTTGCTGCACCCGTTCGCGGTGGCGGGCATCGTCATGCTCTTCTCGATCTTCATGCTGATCCAACGCGAAGATCTTTTTCAGCGCCTGCTCACGCTCTCAAGCAGTATGGATTGGCGCGGGCGTGAGCCGCTCACCGCCCAGGCCCTGTCTGACATTTCAGCGCGCATCAGCCACTACCTGATGATCCAGTCGCTGCTCAACCTCACCACCGGAGTGCTGGTAGCCTGCGCGCTGGCTCTGATCGGGTTGCCGAACGCCCTGCTGTGGGGTTTCCTGGCCATGCTGCTGCGCTTCGTTCCCTACCTGGGGATGATCATCTTGGTCAGCGTCATCACCCTTTTCGCCATTGGCACCTCTCCCGATTGGGTCTTGTCACTGACAGCGTTCGGAGCGCTACTCGTAATCGAACTCGTCGTCGCCAGCATCGCTGAACCCCTCTTTTACGGTCACGGCACCGGCCTCTCAAGCCTCGCGGTGTTGGTCGCCGCCGCCTTCTGGACTTGGCTATGGGGTCCGATCGGGTTGTTCATGTCGGTGCCGATGACGGTGTGCCTGACTGTAGTCGGCCGCTATGTCCCCTCGCTGGACTTCCTCCATACCCTGTTGTGCGATAGACATTCGTTCACCTCTTCGCGGTCTGCCAAACCCTCAGCGAACTAGGTCGCGCAGGCCTCCAATGCCTGAGCACAGTGGTGCTCGCGCAAAGCGCTTCAGTACAGCGAGCCAACCCCGTCGGTGAATGCATCGACTTTCAGCCCCTTGCTGGTGCTCTGCGCCAGAGCAAAGGCGACATCACCATTGGATCGATTGCCTCAGGTCTTCTTGTTGGAGTGGAATTCTGGGAGGACCGGCGGGAGATCCATCACGGACCAGTCGTTGTGGACAGGCCCAGGGTTTTCAGACTGAAAAGACTCAGATTTTGAGACGGCACAAGGGGAAGCGCCTGATTAGTTTTTGCGTAGAACGAGATGCACACATGATGCTGCCCCGATTTGGTGGAGTCGGAGTTACACGCGTCGGACAAGGTCTGGCC
>JBBREK010000250.1:0-5703 GCA_038203025.1 Planctomycetota bacterium | reverse complement strand
CGCAAGGCACCGAGCCCTTCGCCTACGTGTGGTCCTACGGCCGGCCGAAAACCGGCAGCACGCTGAAGGCGAACATCGCGAAGTGGCATTATGTCAAGGAGACGCCGAGGCCATGAATCAGCGCGGCTTCACCTTGGTGGAACTGCTCATCGTCATCGGGGTGATCATCACCCTGATGGCGATCGGCGCTGGCGTGGCTCCACTGGTGATGAAGCGCAGCCGCATCCAATCGACGCTGGCCACGGTCACGGCGTTGGCGGCTTCGATCGAGACCGATGGTCGGGTGCGCTTCGCCATCGACGACCCCGCCCTGCGCGCGCAGCAGGTCGAGCGCTCGGTGCCGGCGTGGGACGTCAATGCCGACGGGTGGGTTGACGGAGATCCAACGATCCTCAATGCCGCTCATCCCGATCCCGCGGGCAGCGGGACGGAATTCACCGCGGCCCAGCGTACGGACATCATCGACCGCCTGGCTGGGGTGGTGGCGTCGGGTCCGTACCGCGGGGCGGTGCGCGGCCTGGCTGACCTCACCATCGCTTCGGATCAGCTCGACGCCGGTGGCCGGCCGGTCGATGCCTGGGGCGTCCCCCTGCGCATTTTGCATCGTGGGGCGGCTGCCGCGCCGAGCGGGGCGAAGGCTGCCTCCCGCCACTTCATCGGCATCTATTCGCGTGGGCCTGATGGCATCGATGCCCAGGGGGAGGGTGATGATGTCCGCAGCTGGTGAGTACCGCGTCGGCTTCACGGCCATCGAGCTGCTGGTGGTCATCTCCATCATGGCGTTGCTGGCCACGCTGGCGGCGCGGGCGGTCATCGGGCTGGCTTCAGGCCAGGCTGTGGCTACGGCGGTCGGCCGGATTGAGGTCGTTGCCCGGACAGCGCATGGCCGGGCTCTACGGGCGGCGGCCCTGAATGCCGTGCCGGCGGATGCCGATGCCTCCTTCGCGTCCAAGCGCTACGGCGTCGTCCTCGCCCGGGACATCCCGGAGTCGTCCGGCAGGTGGGCGGTCGCCCTCACCTGGGGCGCCTCGGCAGCGACCGCCACGGTGATGCGCGGCGCGGATGGCAAGCCGCTGCTGCTGCAACCGCTCCCCGAGTCCGTGTCCGTGCAGGTCGCTACTGATGCCGTCACCGTCGCGCCTCTGACTGGAACCCTGGGCTGGATGTATGACCATCGCAGCGGCCTGACCCTGGCCGCAGCGGGGACCCTGGGCGTGATCGGCAGTGACGATGATCTTGGACCACTGGCGACCGCCCCCGACGTCACGCGGCTGAGCGGACGGCTGGTGGTCACCACCGGTGATGTGAACCGCGCCATGGCCATTCGCCTCCTGCCGACCGGCGAACTGCTGGTCCAACAGCATCTGGAGCCCTGACATGCATCGCTCTGGCATGACCCTGTTCGAAGTGATGATTTCTGTACTCATCCTCGCGTCCGCGTCGATCGTCGCCATGATGGCGATTCCCACCGCCACACGCATCCAGCAGCGGGCGCGGGCCGAGATTCTTGCTTCGGCGGCCTTCCAGCTCGCGCTGTCGCGCCTGCACCAGCCGTTCAACCCCAACTGGGGCAGCGAGGGACGCACGGCAGCTGATCGGCCATGGATGAATGCGCGTACGTGGGGGGCCGACATGGACGGCTTCCGCCTCAGTGCTGGCGGCTGGCGTCAGGTTCCCGAGTCGATCGCACGGCGCCTCGATTCCGATGACAGCGAGATCGCTCGCCATGTCGCCGAGGGTGGGCAGCTCTGGTACCAGCCCGGCGACAACGCCTATCGCAACCTGGTGTTCGCCATCGTCGGCCTGCCGCAGCAGGAGGTCATGCGCAGCCTGCCGCAGATGCGCTGGCCCTACTACGACTACCTGACCATGCGCTACCTCAAGGGCGCGATCGACGAGAACCGCCCCTATCAGGAGATCTGGGCGGATTCGCGGACGCCAGTCATCGGGGATGGCCTCAACCCCGGCACCACGGCGACCTCGGGGTGGAACGCCCCGCAGGGCGATGCCTGGGACGGCTGGCGATATGGCATCGGCTTCGACGGGGCGGTCATCCGTAAGTTCGCTGATGACTCCGGCGCCGGGGACGATTTCTACCGTGATGCCATCCACGAGCCCTGGGAGATCCTCCAGGGCAACCCCAGCGCCCGTACGGCCAGTCCGTACATGACTGTCACGATGGCTCAATGGACGGTAGCCCCGGTCAACGGCATCGCGGCCGAATGGACGCTGGCCAACCTCAACGCAGATACTGTCGTCGACTGGCAGGAACTCAGCCGGCGCAAGCTGGAGCGGGCTCTCGACTACCTGCTCGCAGGGGCGCCCGGAGCCTATCCATCGGCACCGGCGAGCCTGCCTGCTTTGGACGCGTTCATCGCCTCCCTGGCCAGCGCCAACGATCTGCAGGGGCGTAGCGGACCGCTGACCGTCGCCGCCCTGGGCGCCCGCTATCAAGTGGCCACCGACCGCTTCGTGGTGCTGGCCAACGTGCTGCGCTACTACGCCTATGTGTGCGGCGTCGGCAGCACCGAGCGTACCCGGGCCATCGGCATGATCGGACAGCCGTTCCCCATGGTCGGCGAGCCGCTCATCCTGCGATTCCAGCAGGCGCACGCGGCGGCGCTGCACGTCAACCGCTATCTGCAGCTGCATCGGCCGTATGATCTGCGCACAGTGCGCGACATCACGCATCCGTTGATGACCGACCATCTGCTGGCGCAGCATGATCTCTGGGGCGCGCCGCTGGCCGATCCGGCCGCGAATCCGGGACGCATCAACCATGCCTGGGACTACCTGCTGGGCAGCGAACTGCGCGCCTTCCGGCCGGAGAGTTTTTCCCTGCCCAAGACCGCCGCCAACGAGGCCTGGACCATCCCCGGCGGCTGGTTCGATGGTGGATCCGCCCAGAAGCGCACCCTGACCTGGACGCCGAAACCCAACCAGCCGGTGCATGCCGGCGCCGGCAACGCCGACCCGGCCGCGATGCGCACGAGCCTGAGCGGATCACCGCCAACCGATGCCCTGCATCTGCGCTGGAACCTGACCAACCGCTTCGCCGCCAGCGAGCGCTGCCGCATGTTCGTCGCCTGGCAGGTGGCGTGGCAGGACTACGAGGATTTCGAGCACCTGCCGGGTGCCCCGCTGGAGGCAGCAACCCTGATGGTGCAGTTTCATGACAATGAGACGGACACGCCAGCGAACCATTGGACTGGTTTCCAACCGGGCAATGTCCGCCGCCAGGAGGTCCCGTCGTGGGAGGTCTACCATCCGGACGCCCCGCGCGGTTTCGAAGCGGATCCGGCCAACGCTGGAGGATCATCCAACGTTACCTATAAGTACGCCGGCGATATGACGGGTCTCAACCTCACCCGCTACTTCATGTTCTGGGGCGCCGACCGGAACAACAACGACCGCTTCGATAACGGCACCGTGCCGGCCGCCTCGCGCCTGCGTGCCCTGACCGTGGCCCGCTACCACTTCTACGACCCGCGTGGCCAGGTGGTGCTGCCATGAGGCGGGGCTTCACCCTCGTCGAACTGATGGTCGCCATGGCGCTGGGCGTGGCGATCATCCTCATCGCCTTCGGCGTGTTTCGTTCGGTGCAGCAGGCCAACCGCGGCATGGCGGCGGAACGGCAGCTCAACCGCCTGCTGCTCGTCGGGTATCGCGCCGGCATGGCCGAACTCGACCACTGGATCGCCTTCGACAATCCGGCGCATGCTGCCGGTCAGGCCCAGCGGGCTGCCGGCCAGCCGTTCCGGGCGCTCAACCTGCCCGATGCAGCCTGGCGCTGGGATCCGTCCGATCCGCGCTGCTGGGATCGTTCCGGCGCCCGCGCCTTCCATTTCGCGCCGCAGAACAACCGCGGAGTGCACGAGAAATGGCCGGACCACTCGCAGATTTGTGGCGTGGGCCATGGCGACGGCGATGCCGCCCTGCTGCACCAGACGCAGGAGGACCTGTTCCTCGCCGGTGGTGGCGGACTGCTCGTCCATGCCCTACCGGGGCACATCCCACTGGGCAACATCCGCAACGGTTCCGGTTGGAGCAACCAGGCGCCTAACACCTTCGCCCGCAACGGCATGTATGAGAGCGTGGTGTTCCGCTATCGCACCGACCAGGCAGACGGATCGACCGGGGATTGGAATAGTTGGAACGATTTCCAGGACTGGACCCGGTTGTGGCACGCCGGACGGACCGGACGGCTGGTGAACTCCGGCACCACCAAGCGCTACGTCCTGTCGGCCAGACCCTACTGGGCTTCGCTGTTGACCGCGACCAATGCGAAGTACCTCGACACCTCACGCTTCTGTGTGCGTTCCGGCTCGACCGGGCTCTACGTTTTGGGTGACAAGGCCAATCCGGAGACCACCCTCGACCAAGCCCTGGTGAACGCCGGCAACCCGGGTTTCTTCGCCGGCGACAGCCGGGATCTGGCGTACCGGCTGGAGGTGCGCCGCGAACTAAATGCCGGTGGCACCGACCAGGTGGTGTTCATCCACATCGCCGACAACCAAAGCGGGCGCCGTCTGGTGCTGCCCTTCCGCGCCGTCTCCACCACCCTGCGCGGGGCGCGCATGTCGCGAGGGCTCGACCAATGAGATCGCAGCACCGGAGCGGTTCGGTCCTGATCATCGTCACCGGCCTGTCGGTGATGATCCTGATGGTGGCGTTGGCGCTGATTGTCTCGTCTCGTTCCGACGCCGCGGCGGTGCGCGACCTGTCGCGCGACGTGCAGGCCCGGGCCATGCTCCAGGCGGCACTCAGCTATGTCGCCGAGAGCAGCCGCATCGGCTGGTCGACCATCGGGGTGCTGTTACCGGCCGGGAATCCCAATCGCCTGGCCTCCGAGACGCTGGGGTGGAACGACATCCGCAACGGCGCGATCGGTCCGATACCGCTCAAGGCGTACAACGCGGCTGGCGCCATAGACGAACGGCCCGAGGAGGCCGGTTTCAATGTGTTCACCGGCGACAGTACCCACCGCGTCGGCCGTGGCACCGGTCGCTGGCCGGAACCGGGCACCACGGTCCGCCAGGTCCTGTATGCCTGGGAGCGTCCGCCTTACGCGGTCGCGCTGGAGTCCAACCCAGTGCGCTTCTGGCCGTCCCAGGCCATGCTGCCGACCGATCCGGTCAGCGGCCTGCAGCGGGGCTACTGGTTGAGCGGCAGCCGCGATCCCTGGGGCATCAACGTGCCTTACGTCAGCAGTCCTGGCGCGCAGGTGGCCAGTGGTGGCAACGGCCTGCACATCAGCAACAATACGCAAGGGACCAGCTACGGCGGCCATCTGTGGAAGTTCGCCGCCCAGCCGGTGGCCGATCCGCGGTCGGTGGCCACCAGCCTGGCCGATTTCACCGCCGGTGATCCCAGACCACGGACCGGATCCTGGCGATCAAGCTGGTTTCGCGTCTATCGCGAACTCGGCAGCGACCATGACGGCGACGGCTCGCCCTCGTATGACACCCTCAACCTGAACGGCGACGGCACCCGGCCGCCGAACGCCTCGGTCTTCGTCGTCACCTGCGGCATGGGATCGACCATGGGTCTCCGCGACTGGAATGAGGCGGTATCGATCCTGGGTGCGACCGTTGCCGCGGAGATATTCGGTTCAGCGGCGGGATTCTGGGACCAGCGCCGCGATGAGACCATCCTGTGGTTCCGCGCCGAGTGGACGGCCTACACCCAGCAGAACCTCGCGCC
>JBBREK010000249.1:0-5723 GCA_038203025.1 Planctomycetota bacterium | reverse complement strand
ACGCTCCTGAACTGCCGAGCCAGGAAGAACCGGTCGCAGAAACCCGCCTCGGCTGCTGTCTCGTCAAGGGTCGCGCCCTCGGCGATCAGCTGCTTGGCGCGTTCGATGCGGCGCAGCAGGCGCCAGCGGCCGGGCGTCGTGCCCAGCTCGGCATGGAAGGCGCGGCGCAGGGTGTCGTAGCCGACGCCAAGACGGCGGGCGAGCTTCGGCAGGTCGACGGCGCGGCGCAGGTCGGTCTCCAGCTCGGCGCGGGCACGTGCGACCAGTGAGCCCGGCGCCGCGGTGCGCTCGGCGCCGGCCACTTCGGCGATGAGCTGATGCAGGCGTGCCACCAGCACGGCGTCGCTGGTGCCGCCGGCGCGGTCGACCGCCGCGACCAGGGCGTCGAAGCGCGCGATCAGACCCTCGTCCAGCCCGGGATGCAGCACCGGCCGCTGCCGGTCAAGCATGCCGTCGGATTCCAACGCGGCGAACACTGGCCCGCGGAAGCCCAGCCACACCTCGGTCCAGTCGCCCGGACGCAGCGGTCCGTAGCTGTGACGCAGGCCGGGGAAGAGCACGATCAGATCGCCCGCCGTCAGCGTGATCCGGCGCCCCTCGTCATCGGCATAGGTGCCGGCACCGGCGGTGAGGTAGACCAGCGCATAGGCGTGCCAGTTGCGATCGACGCAGGCCCCGGCCTTGTCGGGGATCCAGCCGGCGCCGAACACGGCGCTGGTGCCGGGCTGCACCTGCTCGCGGAAACGCATGCGCGTATCGTCAGCGAAAAACACAACTATGGAAGCAGAACCTGCATGGATGTCGTCATTGACCCGGAGTAGGATGTAGTCGGAGCAACGGATCATGCATACAGCTTCCGCCAGGGTCCTGCGCGTCGGCACCCGCGACCTCGAACTCGGCTCAAGCCACCTGGGCGAACTGCGCGATGCCACACCCCACCTCGGTGATCCCGCCGCCCTGCGCGCCCGCCTCGACGATGAGGGCTATCTTCTCCTACGCGGTCTGCAGGACCGCGATCTGGTTCTGGAGGCGCGCCGGCAGATGGTGCAGGTCCTGCGCGACGAGGGCATCGCCGACCGCTCCGGCGGCCCGCTCGACGCTCGTCCGGCTCCCGGCAATGGCAGCCAGTTCCGCGGCGGCGAGAACCGCGTGACCCAATGCCCGGCCTTCCAGCAGGTGGTTGAGAGCGAGCGCATCCGCCGTTTCATGGAAGGGATCTACGGTGCCGAGGCCCTGACCTTCACCTTCAAGTGGATGCGTGTGGTCGGCCCCGGCGACTTCACCGGCGCGCACTACGATGTGGTCTACATGGGCCGTGGCTCGATGGGCGTGCTGACGGTATGGACGCCGTTTGGCGACCTGGGCTACGAGCACGGCACCCTCGCCGTCGTCCCCGGCTCGCAGCGCCTGCCCGGATACCAGCGCGTGCGCGACACCTACGGGCGCATGGACGTCGACCGCGACCGCGTCGACGGCTGGTTCGCCAACGATCCGCTCGACATCACCGGACGCTACGGCGGCAGCTGGGCGTCAACCGAATTTCGCGCCGGGGACGTGCTGATCTTCGGCATGCACATGATGCACATGTCGCTGGCCAACACCTCGGGCGGGTTCCGTCTGACCGCCGACACGCGTTGGCAGAAGGCCGGTGATCCGGTCGACGAGCGCTGGATCGGCAAGCTGCCCAAGGGCCATTACGCCTGGCACAGCGAACCGGCGAAGATGGTTGGGATGGCCGACAAGCGCACGGAGTGGGGGGTCTAACCCCTCCGCCGTCCAACCTCACTTTCATCACAGGAGCCCCACCATGGCCATGTCAGCCCGCGACAACGTCATCAGCCTCTACCGCCGCCGCGGCTACGAGCGCGTCCCCTACCAGTTCCAGCTCTGCCCGTCGCTGGAGGAGGCTTATCGCCAGCGCACCAGTTCCACCAAGGGCTATGCGGAATACTTTGGTTTCCCCATCTCCGGGACCTGGCTGCCGCACAGCAGCCGGGGGACCTTCGAGCAGAAGCGCTGGTTCCCGGGCGAGTCGTTCAAGCCGGGCACCCACTTCGACGACTGGGGCGTCGGCCACGAACCGGGCAGCGAGGCGGCGCACCACATGACGCGCATGCTGCATCCGCTGAACAAGGCGACCTCGATCGCCGACCTCGACGCCTATCCCTTTCCCGACTGGAGCGACGTCCCGCCGACAGCCATGGTCGCCGATGTCGCGGCGAAGCATGCCCAGGGCCAGGCGGTCGAGGGCCACATGGCCTGCACCATCTGGGAGATGGCCTGGTACCTGCGCGGCATGGACCAGTTGGTTGCCGATTTCGCCGAGGATGCGGATTTCGCCAACGCTCTGCTCGACCGTATCACCGAACGCTCGGAACGTCGCGCTGCCGCCTATGCCCGGGCCGGCGTCGACATTCTCTGTCTGGGTGACGACATCGGCACGCAGAGTCGCCTGATGATGAGTCCGACGACCTACCGGCGCTGGCTCAAGCCACGCTTGCGGCGGGTCGTCGACGCTGCCAAGGCGGTGAACCCAGACATCGTCATCCTCTACCATTCGTGCGGTCACGTCACCGGCCTGATCCGGGACCTGATCGAGGCCGGCGTCGAGGTGCTCAACCCGGTGCAACCGGAGAGCATGGACTTCGCCGAACTGCATCGCCAGTACGGTAAGGACCTGTCGTTCAACGGCACCCTCGGTACGCAATCGGTGATGCCCTTCGGTGCTCCAGACGAGGTGCGCGCTGAGACCCGACGCGTCCTCGCCATCGCCGGTGCCCAGGGCGGCTTGCTGCCTTGCCCGACCCACCTCCTCGAACCCGAGGTGCCGTGGGCGAACATTGAGGCGTACGTGGAGACGTGCCGGGGATACGCGGGATGATACGCAGGGTGTGGGTTCGAGTCTTGGATCGCGGACCCGAAACCCGAAACCCGAACATTTGACCGTCCTGCGGCACCCCCACCATGCGCCGCGTGCGCATCGCCATCGCCCAGCTCGACCTGACCATCGCTGACCTCGACGGGGCGCAGACGGCGATCCGCCAAGCGGCCGAACAGGCCAGGGAGCAGGGTTGCGACCTGCTGCTGACGCCGGAACTGGCATCTTTCGGCGGCTATCCGCCGCGCGATCTGCTCGACCGGCCGGCGCTGGTGCAGCGGCAGTGGGCGATGGTCCAGGCCCTGGCTGCGCAAGTGGCGGTGCCGACCCTGGTCGGCTGCGTCGAGCCGCTAGAGCCGGGCATCGGGCCGGCTCTAGCCAACAGCCTGGTGCTGCTGCGGGGTGGCGCGATCGAGGCCAGGTACCGCAAGCGCCTGCTGCCGACCTACGATGTCTTCGACGAGCGTCGTCACTTCCGCCCCGGCGACCGGCCCTGCGTGGTCGAGGTGGCCGGCAAACGGATCGGCCTGAGCATCTGCGAGGACATCTGGAGCGCCGACTTCGCCGGTGTCGCCTATCACGAGGATCCGGTCGCCGATCTCACCGGCATCTGCGATGTGCTGGTCAATGCCAGCGCCTCGCCCTGGCATCTGGGCAAACCGGCGGTGCGCCATCGCCTGCTGCACGCGGTGGCTAAGCGGGTCGGCGCTCCGGTGGTCTACGTCAACCAGGTCGGTGGCCACGATGAGCTGCTGTTCGACGGCGACTCGGCGGCGGTGGCCCCGGACGGCTCGTGGCTGGGGGCCGCCCCGCGCTGGCAGGGCGGATTGTGGACCATCGATCTTGAGGCGCGCGTGCCAGCGCCCGATCCGCCGCATCCGCTCGACGATCTGCATGCCGCCCTGGTCACCGGCATCCGCGACTACTGCCGCAAGACAGCGCAGCACCGCGTCGTCCTTGGCCTGTCCGGCGGCATCGACAGCGCGCTGATCGCCGCCCTGGCGGCCGATGCGCTTGGCCCCGAAGCTGTCACCGGTCTGCTCATGCCTGGGCCGTACAGCAGCCGTGGTTCGGTGACCGATGCCCAGGCCCTGGCCCGCGCCCTCGGCATCACCGCGCACGAGGTCAGCATCAGCGAGCTGTACCACCAGGGCCTGGCGGCGCTGACGCCGGTGACCGGCGGGGCGCCGCGGGGTCTGACCAGCGAGAACCTGCAGTCGCGTCTGCGCGGCACCCTGGTGATGGCGGCGGCCAACCAGCTCGGTGCGATGGCCCTGACCACTGGCAACAAGAGCGAATTGGCCTGCGGCTACTGCACCATCTACGGAGACATGAACGGTGGGCTGGCGCCGATCGGCGACGTCTACAAGACGACGGTGTGGGAGCTCGCCCGGCGGCTCAACCTGCGCGCCGGCAGCGAACGCATCCCGGTTGCCTCGATCGACAAGGTGCCCAGCGCCGAGCTGCGCGAGAACCAGACCGACCAGGATTCCCTGCCGCCCTACCCGGTGCTCGACCGCATCCTCGAGGCTTTTGTCGAGGATCATTGTGATCGCGACGCCATCGTCGCCACCGGTGAGGACTCAGCGATCGTCGATCGCGTCATCCGTCTGGTCGAGGTCTCCGAGTTCAAGCGCCGCCAGGCCGCCCCGGCCCTGCGCGTTTCGCGCAAGGCTTTTGGCATGGGCCGGCGGGTACCGATCGCGAGGAGGTTCTGATGCGCCACTGGCTGCTGTTCCTGGCCTGCACACCACTGGCCCAGGCCGCCGTCGCCGGCGCCCCCGAGCCTGGGCCGGATGGGACACTACCGTGGATGTCGGCGTACAGCAGCAATGACATGTTCGCCAACGGACTGGGCAACGGCGATGACTTCCGCTCTGCCAGCGTCGGCGGGCACCTGCGTCTCGGAGGCCTGACGGTCGCCGTCGACGGAGCGATGCTCACCGACCGCGCCGCAGCCACGCGCAGCGACGAGCTGCTCGCCGTGGCCGGCTGGACTTTTGGTCCGTCCACGCCGTCGACCGGCTGGCATGCCGGCGGTTTCGTCGGCGGCGGCGTGCGCATCGACGGTGACCTGTACGGCCAGGACGTGCAGAACTGGGTACATCGCACGATCGGCGCCAACGAGGTATTCCTCACCTACGACCCAGGTCGGACCCGGCCGGCACTGACTGGTTCGGTGGCTGGCGGCTGGCTTGGTCCGGCTGGATTCGGCCTGACCGGCTGGTGGGGTGCGCAACTGGTCGCCGCCGGACAGGCAGCGATCGACGGCGCGGCGATCGGTGAGGCCGGCCCGCGCCTGTGCCTGATCGGCCAGCAGGGGGCGCTGTGGGCCGGGGCGCGCTGGCGCCTGTGCGACGGCGATCCGGCCGGTCCCACCACCGACGCCACCGAGGCGCACGAGGACGGGTTGTGGTTGGATTTCGGCACCTTCGTCACGCCCTTCGGGAGCGGCGACGGGGCCTGGGGCTATCAAGTCAGATCGGGCATCAATCTCGAGACCCGTGCCGCACTGGGTTCGGTCGGCTTCGTGATGTCGCCGGGGGTCGCCTCGACGGGTTCGATGCTGGCGCTGGAGCACGATCTGGCGGTCTACGGCGGCGGCGGGTTTGGCGTGCAGATGCGCTGGTACCCCTGGCCCTACCAGGACACTGGCCGGCGCAGCGCCGCGGTGATCGATTATCGTTTCGGCACCGAGCCGGATGGCCAGTTGCGCCTCGACCGGGGGCCGAGATCGGCTTCTCTCGGCGCCGATCTGCGCCACGACCAGTTCACCCTCGGCTGGGAGGAGGGCTACCGCTCGCCGGACTGGTCCGGTCTGCGTTTCGTTCCCTGGGCGCAGGCG
>JBBREK010000248.1:0-5726 GCA_038203025.1 Planctomycetota bacterium | reverse complement strand
TGCCCCCGCTGGCTTTGTCGCGGCTCGGTTTCGTCGCACGGCTCCGAAACCGTGGGCGGATGGGCTTCGCCCATTCTATCCGCCCACCACCACTCGGCGCCCGCCCCATCGCTGCGCGACGGGGCCCCGGCTGAGTAGTTATAATTGGTCATCCATATGGTGGCCACCATCAACGCACACTATAACCGCCAACCGCGAACCGCGAACCGCGATTTCCAGGATCAGTCGGCAGTCATCCCGACCAGTCGCGTTACGGCCGCTTCCAGACCTGCCTGGTCGGCGGCCAGGAGATTGACGACGTTGCAGCTGCCGACGAAGGCAGACCAGACGTGGACGATGGTGGCATGGCCTGGAACCGGAGCCGTCTGCGGCAGCAGCCAGCCCTCGGCCCGGTCGCGGAGCAGGACGTTGTCCTCCACGGTACCGAGCAGGACGAGGTCGGCGGCGATGGTCTGCCAGCGCGGGAAGCGCAGGGGGGTCTGCAGGGGTTGCTGGCAGGCGACGATGTCATCCAGGCCGATGCGGCCGATGCGGCCGATGCGGACCTTGCGTCCGCGTGTGGTGTAGAAGTCCATCAGGCGATCAGCCAGGCTAGCGATCGCGGGGTCGGCAGCCTGCGTCGGGGTCAGGGCGGTGACCAGGGGCTGTGCGCACCGCTCGGTGAACCGGCGCACCGCCTCCGGCTCACGCACGGTCACTGTCGGCGCCGGATCGGTCGACGAGGCCGTGGCGGCCGGGCAGGTGATGGTGACGATGCGCTGCAGTCCGCTGAGCAGCTCCTGGACCGCAACCTGCATCTCCTGTGGGGCCGGTCCGCGAGCCATCGGCAGGCGGACGGTGGTGCCGGTGGCGCCGTACACCGTCGTGCCGTGCAGTGTCAGCGAAACGGGGATGCCGGTCAGTGGTGAGGTGCCGCCCATGCCCACCCGGACGGCGAGGGCGCCGTCGTCGGCCGGCTGCACGACCACGTCCGGCATCTCCACTGCGCGCTCGGGCAGGGCGAGGTACTGGAAGGCGTTGGCGGTCAGGTCGACGGTGCAGGCCTGCTGGGCGGTCAGGCGGCGCATCGAACGGACGTCGTAGATCGGACGATCGGTATGCCAGACGAGCTGTCCGCTGCGCGGCTGGACGTAGCGGCTGGCGTTGAGGTACTGGTCCGCGATCGTGCCGGCCGGCTTGGTCTGATCCTGTTCACGGCCATCGTTGGGGCACAGGGCCCAGTTGACTGCGGTGACGAAGGTGGTGTTGCCGGCCTGGGTCGGCACCGCCCACAGGGTCTCGTCGGCGCTGGTCGCCACTGGCGGTGGTACGTCGGCCAAGGCCGTGCGCAGTAGGCCGGCATTGGCGTGATTCCGCTCCAGCAGATCGGGCGTCAAATCGACGTCGCGCTGCGTCTCGTACGTCTGGATGGCTAGGCCGGTTTGGATGCCGACGACCGGGCTTACCGATTCGTTGTCGAGCAGCAGTTTGCCGCCGGCGGCGACGAAGGCGCCGAGCTGCTGCTCCAGGCCCTCGTACCAGGCCCAGGTGTCATCGAAGCGGTTGAGTCCGACCAGTAGGATGGCGCGCATCGAGGTCGGCACGCCGCGCCGCAACTCCTCGGCGGTGATCACCCGGGCCGGCCAGCCGGCCATGTGGCAGAGGAACAGCGCCTCGGTGACCTTGCCCTCGTGCGGACCGGCAGTGCCGGTGGTGTCGAAGCGTCGGCTGAGGGCCTGCTCGTGGCTGAACAGAATGCCCACCGGGGCGAGCGGTTCGCTCATCGCGTAGCTGCCGCCGAGCCGGTGGATCCAGGCGTAGAGCTCGCGCTGCTCGGTGATGATGGTGGCGCGGTCGCGCAGGCCCACGGCCGAGGTCTTGAGGATCTTCGAGGTGCCATCTTCGGGGGCGGTGGTGTGCGCCAGGAAGGTGGTGCCGATGCCCTGGATGCCGCGGGTCAGAGCCAGGGCGTAGGCGCGCTGCCGCGCCTCGCGTCCGAAGAGGAAGCCGAAGTCGTCGATCAGGGCCCAGGTGGGTTTCGCCGGGTCGAGGCTACGCGCCCGATCGATCAGGGCGACGTTGTGCAGCGGCTTGGATGAACGGCGTTCGTTCCAGTCGTAGGCCATCTGCACCGACAGGTCGTGAAGCAGCGGCCCGGCCGGGATCGTCGCCCATGGCCAGCCGCCGCGGCCGCCGGCGCCAGGCGAGCTGCCGTAGCTGTCGGTGGTGAAGAACGCCTGCGGATCGACGGCGCGTACGGCCATCGCCAGGCGGCCGAGGCCGGCGAAGGTCCGGTCGTAGTGGTGGATGTAGTCGACGAAGGCGCGCTGTGTCGCAGGCCGCTCTGCCGCCTGCTGCGCCGCGATGCCCGGCCCCACCGGGATCTCCAGCGGCAGGTGTTCGGCCTGCTGTTGCAGCACGAAGGCGCGACCCCAAGGGCGGTTGGGGAACGGTGGCGCCCAGTCCCAGTAGGGCACGTAGCCGGCATTGTCGGCGCCGGTGGAGAAACCAGCGAATCCGGGGATGCTGGATTCGGAAGACTACATCGGCAGCGATGATGACAGCACTGCGGCGTGGGGTGACGGCTCCGAGCAGAAGCTCTTCGTCTGCCCGTCCGACCGCTTGGCGCGGGGGGCTGGAAGGCCGCCTCCGCGCTCTTATGTGGTGAATGGCACGAACGACTACACCGCCGCCGGTCTCGAGGATTCCGGAACGGTACGACCGATGGGCAACGCCCTGTCGATGGTGCGGTCGCCGGCCCGCTGCGTGGTCATCGCCGATGGGGCGCCCGATGACCGCTCGTGCATGAACTGGTGCAACGGCCTGACCATCAGGAATGACAGTAGTGGCCTGCGCTGGCCGCATCGTAGCGGCCACGCTGCCATCTTCGGGTTTTCGGACGGCCATGTCCGGGCGGTCGACAGCACCCAGTTAGCCCCGACCAGCGCCCTGGCCTCGTCGGCGATGTACTTCGCCATCTACAGCGTGACGGCTAGCGATGACGACGTCATCCCTACAGGGCGGTACTGATCAGGCGGAGCCTACGGCCCCAATCGCCCAGGTCGCTGGGCCGGTTCATCCGGCCGCATTGTCGCCTTCTCCAAGGCCTTCCGGCGGGTGCGCGGTTGCACTCCCAGCGCCTGGCGGGCAGCCCATCAACCCTGATTCCCTCCGCGGGAAGAAATGCGATCATCCGCCATGAAACACGTCGCCGGACCGGTCACCCTGGACGATGTCGCGGCCCGCGCCGGAGTCAGCCGATGGACGGTGGCGGCGGCGATGCGCGGCCGTGGACGAGTAAATCCCGACACCGCCAAGCGCCTGCGCAGCCTGGCCGCGGAGATGGGCTATGATCCGGCGCTGACCCAGGCTGGTCGCAGTCTGGCCGAGGCGCGGCACGGTCGGCAGCTGCGCAACGATCTGGTCGCGGTGGTCCTGCCGGCCGACTACCTCGACATGCCGTTCTACGCCCGGCTGCTGCGCGGGGCGCTACTCGGTCTGGCCGAAGGTGGCTCGGCTGGCGTGCTCTCGGACCTCTGGCGGGTGATGTTCACCACCATTGATCACGATGCGCGCTACGGCTCTGCCCTGCTGCGCGGCCGGGTCGACGCCGCTATCGTGCATCCCACCGACCAGGAGGCGGTCGGCCGTCTGCTTGCCGGCTGGCGCGAAGGTCGCTTCGGCAGCCGGCCGGTGGTCAGTCTGATCCGTCGAGTCACCGGCCTGCCGTGTGCGGGCGTCGATCACCGCCCAGCCCTGGTCGCCGCCCTACGCCAGTTGATCAGCCTAGGACATCGCCGTATCGGCTTCCTGCGTTGGGCCGGGGATGACGAGAACGCAGCCGAGCAAGCTGCCCTACATGTCGTGTGTCTGGCCGAGGCCGGCCTCGGTGCGCAGGCCCAGGCGATGGCATTGCCCATCCCCATGGCCTGGATCAGTCCGAAACGCGCGCCGCACCGTCCGGACGAGCTGGGGCCGATCGATGCTGAAAGCGAGACACGCCTGGTGGGCTGGCTGCGCGCCGAGGGCGTGACGGCCCTCTTCGCGCCCAACGATGCCGCTGCCCTGCATGTCTGCGCGGCACTGCGCCGGGCCGGTCTGCGTGTGCCCGAGGACGTCTCAGTGGTCGGCTGTGACGCCACCGATGACCTCGCGGATGGGGGTCCGACCCGTTTCCTTGCCACGATTGAGCCCGACCTGGCGGCGGTCGGACGAGACGCCGCCCGTACCGCTCTGGCCATGGTCGCCGGCGAAACCGGCGCTGATTCCGTGGCCGTGTCGCAGTTCCTGCCTGGCCGCAGCCTTGGGCCGGTGCGGGCCTAAGCGGCCTTGTCGAACCCCGGTCGCTCCTACCCTGCTGGCATGGCCACGCGCAAGCGCACGCGCCCCGTCACCCTGATCGACATCGCCAAGGCTTGCAAGGTCAGCCGGTGGACGGTGGCGCACGCCCTGCGCGGCGGCAGCGAGGTGGCCAAGGACACGGCCGAGCGTGTCCACGCCACTGCCCGGCGGCTGGGCTATGATCCGACGATGAACGCCGAGGCGCGCAGTCTGGCGCTGCGCCAGTTCGGCCGGCGCGCCAGCCACCGCCTGATCGCTGTCATCTATCCCGCCCACATCATCGATCTGCCGTACTACGCCCGGATTCTGCGCGGCGTCTTCGACGCCTGCACCGCACGCAGCTACGCCCTGGTGGTCAACGACGTATACAAGGCCCCCGAGGCCCTGAACGAAACCGGTGGCCATTCCTTCGGCAGCCTGGTCGGCAGCGGACTCATTGACGGCCTGCTGTTCCACCCGTTCAACACCGAGTGCGCCGAGGCGGCGATCTCGCGTCTGCGCGGCATGGCTGGTTTCGCCGACCGGCCGGTGCTCGGCCTGATGCAGGGCCTGCCCAGCTGCCCGGCGGTCGGCGTCGACCTCGCCCCCGCCCTGAGCGCCCTGGTCGGACGGATGCTCGACCTCGGCCATCGCCGCATCCTGCACCTCCATCAATCGCCCGCCGAGGCACAGACCGTGCGCGACGAGATGCGCCTGCGTGGCGTGGATCCGGCGCGCGTGCTGATCTCGCAGTCGGCGGATTACGGCTGGCTACGGCCGGATCTCGCCGTCGATCGCCCGTGGGCCGATCCGCCACCCGAGCTCACCGGCGTGGCCGAGATGCGTGCCCTGCTTACTGCGGTGGACCATCCGACCGCGGTACTGGCGGCCAACGATGCCTGTGCCCGGCTGGTCTGGTCGGTGGCCCGCACCTGTGGACTGCACGTGCCGCGCAACCTGTCGATCACCGGTTGCGACGACACCGATCCGATCCCTGGCCCCGACGGCAGTAACTTGCTCACCAGCATCCGGCTGCCGCTGGAGGATGTTGGCCGTACCGCGGCGGAATGGATCTTCGCCCGGTTGGCTGGCGAGGACGTGCCAGTGCCAGCGGCGCGATCCGCCACCCCGGCGCTGCGTGGGTCGCTGGGCCAGGCGCCTAGTTCTACTTCGTCGGACTCAACAAACTCCAACGAACGCCGTACAATATGCAGTGATCCACCCCTCTGGAAGAAATCATGAAACTGCCCGGTTCCCTCTGCCCGGTTCATTTTGTCTAGGCTCAATGGCCTAGATTCGCGGCTGAGCGTTTTTGCCGAACGGTACCGGCCTCTGTTCACGAGCAGTACGCGCACGGTATTCGGGTCGGCCCTCAACTTCCTGCGCGGGCTCATCCAGGCAACGCGGCGGAACATGCAGCAGATGTC
>JBBREK010000247.1:0-5790 GCA_038203025.1 Planctomycetota bacterium | reverse complement strand
CCTGGCACCCGACGACCCGGCTTTGTGGACGGCGAGCCAGTTGCGCTGCGAGGTCGACGCCCTGCATGCCATCGCCGATGCCCTGCGTGCTTTCCTCTGTGGCGACGAAGCCGCCGAGCAGACGGCCTGGCGGGGGTTCCTCGACCTCCCCATGCATCGCCGTCTGCTCGACGGCAATGTGCCCAATGTCGACGTCGAACGCTTCGTGGTCTGGCGGGTTGCGATGTTGAAGCACTGACTGCCCACGAGTCCACGAATCGTTGCTTCAGGATGTAGCGGAGTTGCACCTTGAGAAGAGCATCGGCCTTCTGGCTGGTCGAACGGATGTTGCTGTTACGGATATTATAGCCTCTTATCGCCGGCGAAGCCCTAGCGGTGGTTTAATTACAGTGGCTTGCAATCTGTAACAAACTTGTATCTTCTTTGGCATGCGCACAGCCCTTGCCTGGATCGTCACAATGGCGGCGGGAGGGGCAGCGGAGGTTGTAACGTGCGTCGGCTGCGACCCTGCGGCCATGCCGGAACTGGGGTTGGCCTTGGCGGGGTTGGGTCTTGGGGCAACCACTGGCGCCGATCTTGCCGCGGCCGGCCGGCTGACCCTCTACCAAGCGGCGGGGACCGCACCTGACCAGGCAGCGGTAGGCCGCCTCGCCGAGCATCTGGCGCGCGGCAATGCCCTGTGTGTGACCATTGCGCGCAAGCCCGGCAAGGCCGCTTTCGCCCTGACCCCGGTCATGCCGACCAGCGCCTGGCAGACGCTGCTGCCGGAGGCCTGGCGTGGTGGTGCGGAAGGCCCAATCGAATCTGGTTCCGGCGACGCCGGATTCTTCGCTGGTCAGCCGCCGACAGTGCGACTGCCCTGGTATTGGCGGCTGAAGCCCATGCATGCCGTCGAGCGCGGCGAGAGCCGCTACGAAGTGATGGCGCGCAAGCAGAGCTATCTCGGCTGGCCGATGGCGGCCGGCGAGCCGTTCCTGTCACGGCCGCTGCTCAACCGCGACTGGCGAGTGCGCCTGGAGGCCGACGACGGTCGAGGCAGCGGCCTGGTGCTGACCGGCAGCTATGGGGCCGGCCGGGTCGCGGTGTTGGCTTGCGCCGCCGAGGAGCTGCCAAAGGGGGTGTGGACGGCCACCCTGCGCTGGCTGGCCCTGGCTGCACCGGTCGAACCGGTGGCGGCGCTTGACCTGCAGCCCCAGGTTACGGTCGATGTGCCGGGTCGCGCCCTGGTGGTGATGGCGCACAATCCCGGTGACATCGCGCTGCGCCTGCCAGTGCTGGCGCGTCTGGCAACCAGCGATGCAGCAGCACTGGGCGACATCACCGGGACCATCGAGTTGCCCGCCGGGGGCGCCGGTTCGCTACGCCTGCCCCTGCCAGCGGCCACCGCCTGCGGTGCGCAGGCCCAGGAGATGGCTGACGTGCTGCTTGCCCGCGTCGGAGTGCTGTCCGCCGATGCCAGCGCCCTGTGGTGGGAGGGCCGTTGCACTGCCGACCTGCGTCCGGACCTCCGCATCGCGGTCCACACCGATGAGCTGCGGGCAGTTGAACGCACCTTCCGCGCTCCGGAACCGGACCGACTGCGGCTTCCTGATCGCTGCGCGGCCCAGGTGGCAGCCTATGCCCGCAAGCCAGGCGAATTGGTCCAGGCCGTGGTCGAGGTGTCCAACGGTACCGACAATCTGGTGGCCGGCATCATGGCGCAGGCTCTCGACGGCAGCGGTGCGGTCGGATTGGTGGCGCTGACCGATGGGATGTCCTCGCGCGCTGGTCCGCGCGATGGTTACCAGTACTGGGGCCGCTGGTGCGGCGTCGCCGGCACCGAGCAGCGGCTGGGCTTCCAGCTCGCAGCGCCGGCCGTCGTCACGCGGATCGTGCTGTGGGGCGACACCCGAGGCGAGAAGGACGGTTGGCCGAATCCTGGTGCTGCCGTGCTGGAGATCGATGGGCGCGAGGTACTGCGGGTCGACGATCTCGACCAGCGGTTCGCAGCCGGACATGGCCAGGCCGAGCTGCAGCTGCCTGTGCCGACCACCGGGTCGAGTCTGGTTCTGCGTCTGCCATGGATGGCGGAGGCGCCGGCCGGCCGGCGCGGAGCCCCCCGGCTGGCCGAGGTGGAGGTCCTTGGTTGTTTCGGTCCGCCGCCGCTGCCGCCGACACGGACGGTCGACGTCGAACTGTCGCTGCGCGCCGCCGGACGGCCGGACCGTCCGATGGGCACCGTGACGTTGACCGTGCCCGGCGGTGACCGGTCCTCCATTGCGCTGCCGTTCACCCTTCCGGCCGGCTCGCTCGTCGCCTGGCGTGTGTACGCGGCCAGTGCCGATGCGGCCGAGACCGCATGTCCGCTGCTTGGCATCGATCCGCCGAATCCGCTACGTTCCACCCGCGAACTCGACGTGGCTGGGGGCACCTTTGAGACCGGGGCGATCGTCACGCGCGGTGTGCGGACCTATCTGCCCTTCGGCACGGGCAGTCGCGATACCAGCGGCAACTGGGGTGAACCCGAAGACCTGGTGTTCTGCTATGCCCGCAACCTCAAGCAGACCGGCCCCGGCGCGCGGACCCAGGCCGGCAAGCTGTATCTCAGCGAGCACGACTTCCGCCATTACGTCAACCCGTGGACCAGTTGGCCATCGGGCGAGCTATTCTTCGAGGTCGCCGCGCCGTCCTTCGTCGAGCGCAACCGCGGCAAGCCGCGCTTCGACGAGGCCACGACGGTGCAGATATTCCATTCCGACCGCTGGGATACCGGACCAAGCGTGGCCAACCTCTACACCTGGCAGGAGCTGGTGGAGTTCGACCGCTGGCTGGGGACCCAGGGACTGCCGCGGCTGCACGGGCGGACGCGCGGCGAGTTGGTCGAGGAGATCGGCCGCGACTGCGAACCGCGATTGCGCGCCTGGCAGTTGCAGCGCTACCTCGCCTCGGTTCGGGCGCTGAAGAGCGCGATTGAAGGCGCCGGCAAGCACCTGGTGCTGCGCGGTCAAGGCATCCCGCTGGTGCCGTTGGCCGCCCTCGACGAGCTTGCCGCCACCTATCGCGGCATGAGCGACGACAACACCTGGGGCGCCCGCGGTGAGGATTACGCCTTCACTGCCGGCGTGCAGATGGCGATCAAGGCGTTCAACCCGTCGTGGCAGCTGAACAGCAACTTCTGCTGGGGCTGGGACAGTGCCGTGCTGTCGAATCCGCACTGGTTCAGCCCGGTCGGTCTGACCGAGACGAGCCGGCGCCATGCCGCGGTTCGTGCCTGGCGCGGCAGCATCGGTCTGGACGGCCGCTACCAATCGATGCACACCTACGGCTATGGCATGAACGGATACGCGCCATTCACCGTCACGCCAGGTGACTGGCAGGAGAACTGGAATGCCGCCGAGCGCTGGAGCCTACTGACGCCGGATGGTCCGATCGGCGCCGGTGTGATCATCAGCACGGCCCGCCTCGATGACCCCGAGCAGACGATGTTCAGCGGCGGAGGCATGGGCGGCAGCGGCGAGGCCGACCATCTCGCGGAGGGGGTCGCACACGCCATCGGACGCCTGCACTACGCCGGCATCAGCGTCCCGTTCGCGGCCAACGCCACCAGCGCGGCGCGCTGGCAGGGCCAGGCGCCGCTGGTGTGCCTCGACGTCGGGTCGTGGTCCGCGGACGAGCACGCCATGCTCGCCGATTGGATGGACCGCGGCGTCCCGCTGGTGTTGTTCGGTGCGCCGCCGACCGATGGGTCGGTGGAGGCCGGCTTCTCCATCGGCGGCAAGCCGGTCGCAGTCGTCGCCAACCGTGTGTTGATCGCCGCCGGACACGAGCAACTGACCATCCCAGAGGCGAATCGGCTCGCCGCGCTGATGCAGCGCAGCTGCGGCCTGCCGCTGCACTATCCGGCCGGCATCGCGGGCTACGGCTTCACCAGTTGCGGCCGACGGCTGTTCACCGTCGAGGATTGGGCCGAGCACGGCGGTCCGGTCGAGGTGCGGTTGGCTGCGACAGGAGAGCGTGCTGTGGCCACCGCGCTGAGCAGTCATCGTCCCCTGGCGCTGCGCCGGGACGGATCTGATTGGATCATCACCGTCCCGCTGCGGCCCGCCGATGGCGAGCTGGTGCTGGTGGAGGAGTCACCATGAGGATCGCCATGCTCGCCATGCTCGCCGCCTGCCTGCTCGCCGGTGAGGATCCGCATCGTGGACTGCTGGTGGCCTGCGCCGCCGACGCCGATCCGCTGATTGTCGATGCGGCGGAACGGATCCGCACCGGGGCGACACCGCTGCTCCGAGTGCTTGCCGATGGCCGTCCGATAGCGGCCGGGGCCAGCGCCGCGCTGGCCGAAGGCCGGCGAGAGTCGTTGGCCTGGAACCATGTCATCGTGGTCGGGCTGCCCAACGACGCGCTGGTACGACAGGCCTGGCAGCACGAGGCCCGCGTCGAGAGCGGCGGGTGGTCCGGCTTCGGCTTCGGTGTCGTGGCCGGCGAGGTCGGTTGGATCGAATCCGGCTTCAACCCCTGGCTGCACAGCGACGCCATCGCCAAGCCGCCCTACGAAACCGAGAGCATCGTCATCACCGGCAGCACACCGGCCGGAGTCGCCGCCGCCGCTACCGCCTTCCTCACGCAGGGTCTGGTGAACGGGCTGGTGGCGCTGCCTGGCTGGTCCCGGCCGCAGACCACGCTGCTCGACCGCGATCCGCTTGGCGATCCCGCCCTGCCAATCTGGCTGCCGGACCAGATTGGCGACTGGACCCGCATCGCCCTGACCCAGTGCGGCGCCGACGTCGGTCGTGGCATCCTCGCCGATGCCGGGGTCGAACCGGCCGACTGCTGGCTGGTCAAGTACCATCGCCCCGGAGTGTGGGATGGGGCCGGAGCCGCCCTGGCCCGCCGCCATTTCATCACCGGCCTGCATCGCCGGGCCTTCGCCGACGCCATCCTGCTCGCCCGCTTCGCCGACCCGGGATCGGCCGCGGCGGCCCTGCCCAAGGTCGCCGCTGCAGCCAAGCTGGCGCTGGACGGTGGCCGCTACCGGGACCGCAGCGCCGGCATCGACGGCGAGCGGGACAGCGACGGACCGCTCACCGCCTGGGCCGTGGGCGAGTGGTTGGCGCTGAGTACGCTGCCGGAGGAGATAGCCCCATGACCACCGTCCCGCTGTTCCACGAGGCCTGGGAGTCGCTGCCGCGTCGGCTCGCCTCGGCCGGTCCGTGGATGCGCGAGCTGGCCGCGCTCAGCCGGTCGGCCAGCACGCCGCAGGCGCATGGTCGCGATTGGTCGCCCTGTCATCGCGCCTTCTGGTCGCTGCTCGACGGTGACCTGGCTGCGGCCAAGGCCGCCTTCCTGCTGGAGTGGCGCGACGGCCATGTCCTGGCCGACCCGGCGCGCGGCGGCAACGGCGTGCACTACTGGAATAGCCTGCAGTTCCGACTGGGGGACCGCTGGATCTGCGCCGCCATGGCGGCACAGCTGCTCATCCTGTTCGACTGGCTCGCCGTCGCTGGCGCCTTCACCGCCGCGGAGATCGACGCCATCGGTAACGAGGCGCTGGACATCCTGGAGGGCAACATCGCGAGCCATCAGAAGGGGCGCGGGCATCTGCCCATCCTGCACGAGCCGATCAACCAGGCGGCGGCGATGGCAGCCGGCCAACTCTACGCTGGGCATCTCTTCGGCGGCAAGTGGCGCAACTGGCCGCGCGCCCAACGGCTGTACGCCAGTGCCCGCCAGCTGGTCGCCGACAACCTCGGCCAGCACCTGCCGTGCGGCTATGACGGCGACGGCTTCACCTACCTGCGCGTGATCCTG
>JBBREK010000246.1:0-5824 GCA_038203025.1 Planctomycetota bacterium | reverse complement strand
ATCCCGAGGATCTGCTCTATTTCTGTATGGCCTCGCTACAGGTTCGCGACCGCAAAGCGGTGCCGCGGCTTGTCGAACTGCTCGCGAACCCCTCCACCGACGTGCAGGACCAGGCCCGCGAGACCCTGGCTGCGATCACCTTCCTGCCGGACAAAGAGCTGACCCCGGAGAAAGCCAAGGCGTGGTGGGACGCCAACTGGTCGGTCAGCGAGGTGCAGATCCTGATGGAGCAACTGCGCAGCGCTGACCAGGCCTCCGCCGTCGAAGCCGCCGCCGGCCTGGCCGAGATGCGCAAGATCGAGATCTTCCCGGTGCTGTTCAAAGTGATGCGCAACGAGGACCCCGCCATTGCCCGACGGGGCGTCGATGTGCTGCGCCGGGCGACCACCCTCGATTGGGGCATCGACATCGCCCTGCCGATGGACCAGCGGATCAAGCGCATCGAACTGGCCGAGAAGTGGTGGAAGGAGGAGAAGACCCGCTTCCGCTGGCCGGGCATCCCGGACATCGAGGATGGCGCCGCCGCATCCACCCCGACCAATGACCCGGATCGGGCCTCGGTCGCCAACCTGGCCAGCACCACCGGCAGCCAGTCGCAGGAGGCCGAGAGCCGCCTGCGCTCGCGCGGCCGCCAGGCCGTGCCCGCCCTGATAGACGGCCTGTCCAGCCCAAATCCGCTGCTGCGTCGCCGGACCCACGACATCCTTCAGGAGATCACCAAGCAGGATTTCACGTTCGATCCCCGGGATGATGCCGCCAAACGTGGCGAGGCGGTGGCCGCCTGGCGGGCCTGGGCGGTTAAGGAGAAGATCCTGGCTGGCGACGACGAGCCCGAGCCGGATGCCAAGTAGCGGTCCCCTGCTGGCTCGGCCGGCGGATGGCGGTTAGATCCGGGTCATGACCGATCCCCTGCGTATTGCCGCGAACGTCGCTGCCGTCCGTGCCGACATCGCTGCCGCCTGCGGGCGATGCGGGCGTGACCCGGGCACTGTCGCCCTGATCGCGGTAACCAAGAACCAGCAGCCAGAGGTGCTGGAGGCGCTGCGCCTGGCCGGCATCACCGACTTCGCTGAAAATCGCATCGAGCATCTGCAGTTGATGACGGCGCACACCAAGCCTGGCGACCAATGGCACTACATTGGCCGGGTGCAGGGCCGGCAACTGGCCAAGCTGGCGCCGTTGGTCAACGCTCTGCACAGCTTGTGTGATCCAGAGCATGTCGGCCGGCTGGCCCGGGCCTGCATCCAGGGCGATCGCCGCCTGCCGGTTTATATCCAGGTCAACACCAGTGGCGAGGCTGCCAAGGCCGGCCTGACCGTCGCCGGACTGGCGGAGATGATCAGCGACATCCGCTCGCAACCGGCCCTGGATTTGGCCGGCCTGATGACCATGGCCCCGGAACTCGGTGTACACGGCGATGCGGCGACTGTCCGAACCTGCTTTTCTCGTCTGCGAGAGCTTGCCGTCTCGCATGGGCTTTCCGGCCTGTCCATGGGTATGTCCGGCGACCTTGGTGTGGCCATCGAGGAGGGGGCCACGGTGGTGCGGGTGGGCTCGCGGTTGTTCGCCTGAGGTCATTGGCAGCATGCGGCGCCGTGCCCCATTCACCTGACGCCGATCCGGCTTGGTCCCTGGCCGACCTGCAGACGCGTCTGCCTGGTGTCTCCATCGTGATCCGTCGTACCAGGCGGAGCCTGCTCGGCTTGCGTTGCGATCCTCTGGGTGCCCTCGTTTTGCGGTTGCATCCGACACTGCTCATAGACACCGACTGTTCGGTATCGATATCGGAATGGGCCCTGCGCCGAGGGCGCGGTGGCGCTGGGCCAGGATTGCGGGCCCTAATGCAACGGGCCAGCAGCCGTCTGGCCGAACAAGCCGTGGCCACAAGTGACGGGACTGCCGGAGCGCTGGCGACACTGGGCGAGGGGCCCAGCCAGCAGCTCGATGAGCTCGCGGCGACGATCCATCAAGCCTGGTTCCACGATCTGCCCCTGGCGCCCGTGGCCTGGGGGCGGAATCCGCCAAGGCGACGGCTCACCCATCTGCGATTCGGCTGCTACCGTCGCCGGAAGTGCTGCATCGAGATCTCGCCGCGCCTGTCCCGGCCGTGGATCGCCACTGTGTTTCTTGAACACGTGCTCTTCCACGAGTACTGCCACCATCGCCAGGCGATGCACCCGAGCCTGCGCCGCGAGGGGGTCCATTCACCGCGTTTTCGCGCCTGGGAACGTGCCTTCCACGGATACGCCCAGGCCCTGGCGTGGGAGCGGCTGGCACTACCCTGGCTGCTGGACGACACCCCGCCACCCTGGTATCGAGCCGCCCGGAGTATTGCATGATCCGCACCAACCGCCTGTCGACCATCCACGGCCTCGCCATCCTCGGATGCGCCGCTGCGGCGCTCGGGGCCGCCGACGCCGCTCCAGCAGCGCCGGCAGCAGCCGCGCCGGCCGCGCCGGCCGACGGCCGCGGGATCTACGATCTCCTCGGTGGCGCGACCTGGAGCGAGCGTCGGGCCGAGGTGACGGCCGGTCTGTCCGAATTGCACGTCGACGGCGTCGACGGCCGGCAGCGCGCCGTCTACCTCAGCGGCTCGGCGACAGCGCTGTCCGGTTACCAGGCGTCCGGAGAGCGTCCCTTCGGCAGCATCCTCGGTGTTGGCGCCAGCCTGAAGACCTGGTGGGGTAACGACGAGGTCGATGTCAGTGTCATCGCCCCGTTCGCCTACGGCGTCGGCGGCACCTTCGCTCAACTCTCCGAGCGGACCCGCTTGGAATTGACCGGCCGCCTGGGCCCTGGCCTGGGCTGGGTCTCGGTCGATGGCGAGCGCGAGCTGGGCTTCGCCTGGACCTGGGGTCTGGAGGCCTCCGTCACCCTGACCAAGGGTGATTCGGTCGGTCTGGGTCTGGGCCTCGGTTACGAGGAGGTGCACCTCAAGGATGTCGAGCACGACGCGGTGTACGTCGCGCTGCGCTTCGGGTTCTGAGGGAAATCACCATCCGAGGTTCGCGGTTCTAGCGACGCGTGCGGGGGGTGTTGATGGTGTTCACCAAGCGGGCGACCAAGTGGTAACCCAACACCAATAGGGTTCGTAATCGACGGTCCAACGGCGAGCCGCGAACCCACTGCGGCATGTAGCAGCTACGCACCGACCCGTTTTCCACAAGTTCCACTTCGCTTGGATTTGTCCGCTGTTTCGACTGGATAAATATTACACAATATACATTATCGGACATTTATTGGAGGGGGAAAATACCCCTCCCCACCACACCGGCTCAACATGGAGAACCGGTGCCGGCAGGGATTTGCTGGCGAGGACCGTCTGGCCCGCAGCCTGAGGACCCCAAAAAACCAAAGGTGCGCCCGGTCCCCATGTCGATCATCTGTGAATTGACGACCTCCGCCTGAAACGCCCGGCCTGATCCCAGGTACAAGTCCTATGCCGGCCCAAGCGATTGCGGTAGCGCGGGGCCCGGCTTACCGTCGGCGCATGCCCGCACGCGATCCGCTGCTCGGCTTCGCCACGGACAGCCTGCGCTTCGACGCGCTGCTCGGCCGGGGCGGCATGGGCGCGGTCTATCGTGGGCTGCAGGTCCGCCTCGACCGGCCGGTGGCGATCAAGGTCATCAAGCCGGACCTGGCGGCCGATCTGGACTATCGCGAGCGGTTCGCCCGCGAAGCCCAGACCATGGGCCGGCTCATCCATCCGCATGTTGTCGCCTGCCATGATTTCGGCCCCATCTGTGGGCCCGAGGGCGAGGAACTTCTGGTTATGGTCATGGAGTTGGTCGACGGCTCCAGCCTGGGTCATCTGGCAGTCGAGGAACGGCTTCCGGTACGCCAGGTCCTGGCCTGGTACGCCCAGGCCGCCGACGCCCTCGCCGCAGCGCATCGCCTCGGCATCGTCCATCGCGACATCAAGCCCGACAACATCATGGTCACCCGCGAGGGGGTGGCGAAACTTACCGATTTCGGATTGGCCCGGTCGAGCGATTCGATCCAAGTTACCGCCACCGGGGCGCTGATCGGCAGCCCGGCCTTCATGTCGCCCGAGGCATCACTTGGCCATGAACCTGTCGCAGGATCCGATGTCTACAGCCTGGCCTGCAGCATCTTCCAGACCCTGGCCGGACGGCCCCCCTACCACGCCACCAGCACGCTGCAGATGCTGCATCAGCACATCTACGCCCCGCCGCCGTCCTTCGCCGAGGCGCGGCCAGACCTCGCATGCCTGGCGCCGCTGCTCATTCGCTGTCTGTCCAAAGAGCCGGGCGGGCGACCCGAACCGACCGTGGTGTCGCGGGAGCTCACCGCCCTGGCCACCCAGTTGCCCGCCATGGCGACCTGCCTGGCTCCGGGCCGTCCGTCCACCATCTTGCGACCCGCCGCACAGCCGCCGTCAGCTCCGACCATCGTCGCAGCGGTCCCCATGCCGGGGACCACGCGCGGATTGCTGGTCCTTGGCGCGGTCGTCGTCGGCCTGCTCGCCCTGGTGGTGGTGATCGGCGCGGTCCAGGCAAAGCAGCGGCGTCAGGACATTCGGCCGGAAGTCGCAGACCTGCCAGCGCAGTCGATCACCGTGGAGAAACAGGCGGATCCCGCCCCGCCCCCCTCCGAGGCCGCGCCACCAATGCCCGCGTCCGGTCCACAAGCCCTGCTGCCCGGCAGCGGTATCCTGGGCGCTGAGCTCGTCCCCGGCCACCCCGCGGCTCTGGTCGGTGGCCCAGCCGCTCCGGGTCAGGCGCCACGCATGCTCATGAGCCAACTCGGCAAGTTGCGGCTACGCCTGCCGGCGGGCGCAACCGAGGTGCTGCTCGTCCTGCATCCCGGACCAGGCTCCGAAGACCGGCGTCTGACCCTCGACCACAAGGCCGTCGACCTGAAGCCAGCTGTCTGGCAGGTGGTCAAGCAGAGCCTGCGACCTGGCCGCGACGAACACGTCCTGCAGGCCGCCGCCGGTGGACCGTTCTTCTGCGCCGCAGCCATAGCCGGCACCGTGCCGCCTGGCTGGGAGGATCTCGGCCTGCGCGCCAGCATGCTGGTCGCGCCCGAGGCCGCCCCCCTGCGCGAGCTGCTCGGCCGGCGGCATGGCTCGGTCGATTTTACCCGCACGGTGTTCATCGCCCGGCCACTGGCCATGCGCCTGTTCGGCGACGCCGCCCGGCAGACCATTGCCGATGCGTTCATCGACGGACCGGCGCCGACCGACCTCCTGGTGGAATCGGCCGACGCCGTGCAGGCGGTGCAACGCGCCGTGGCGGGCGGGGTCCAATGGTGCTTCGTCCTGCTCGACGCCAGCGATGTGCCGACCGGACCGTCCCGGGCTGACAACTGGTGCGCGACGACCGAGGAGGCCCTGCACCATGGCACCTTGATCGTCCCCGTGCTCGGCGGCCTGCCCACGCCACGCAACCAGGTACTGTGGGATTCCTGGCTGGAACAGGTAACCAGGCGCCTGCCCGGCCTGCCCATCCTGGATCTCGGGGCGGTGCGCAGCTTCCATCAGCTCAACGGCTTGCCACCACCGGCCACCGGCGAGCAGGGTGAGGGCCTGGCCGTCGGGCTGCGCGACCTGCGCGCCCGGCTGGTCACGGCGCTACGACCACATCCTTAAGACCAGTGGCCGGAGAGGGGTTGGATCGACGGTCTGAGCATATATGTTCCCTGCTCGCCGCAGGAACCCCCATGCACCGGATCCTCTCCAACGAGCAGCTCGCCGCCGCGGTCCACCGCCTGGTGATCGAGGCACCGCTGGTCGCCAAGGCCAGGAAGCCCGGCCAGTTTGTCATCGTGCGGCTCGACCAGGGCCACGAGCGCATTCCGC
>JBBREK010000245.1:0-5867 GCA_038203025.1 Planctomycetota bacterium | reverse complement strand
GCTGGCGGCGTCGGCGCGCTGACGGGCGAGCGATTCGCGTTCGGCGGCGACCCGCGAGAGCTGTTCGGCGAGTTCGGAGGAGCGGTGTTCGGCCTGCTCCTTCTCGGCGAACATCTGCTCTTCCAGGGCGCCGACCCGGGCCAGCGAATCGGACAGGGCCTGGCTGTCGCGCTTGGCCGCGCGCAGTTCATCAAGTTCGGTGTTGATCGTCTGGGTCGGGGCGCGGGTTTCGGCCTCGGCCAGCTGCTCTTCCAATTCGCCGACCCGGGCCAGGGCGTCGCCCAAGGCTTGGCTGTCGCGCCGGGCGTTGCGTAGGCGGGACAGCTCTTCGCTTTGGCCAGTCGCCTCGGCCGCCATGCGGTCGCGTTCTTCGGTAGTGCTGGCGAGCTCCTCGGCGAGCAGCGCGGCGCGCGCCTCGGCCTCATTGCGTACCGTGCCGGCCAGCCGGGCGGCGGCCTCGGCGTCGGCCACGCGGCGGTCGGCGGCGCTGGTGTCGCTGAGCTGCTGGTGGGCGGCGGCCAGCTCGGCACGGAGATGGGCGATCTCGCTTTCGGCCAGTTGCTGCTGCCGTTGGGCGGTGGCGGCGGCCTGCTCGGCCCGCAGCAGGGCGTGGCGCGAATCTTCGGCGTCGGGGGGTGCCCCGCCTTCTGGCCGGACCCCGCCGGCCAAGGCCGACTCCGCCGCGCCGACCCGGGCCACATGCGTGGCGTGGGCGTCGAGCAGGACGGCATCGGGACTGGTGGCGGCGCGGGCCACCGCTGCGAGCAGGCGGTCGAGGTACGAGCGCAGCTCGATCAGCTTGTGCTCGGTGCTGTTGAGGGCCGAGTAGGCGCTGGCCGTGCTGCTGTTGAGCAGGGCGGCGCGTTCGCGCAGACGCAGGACGTCGTGGACCAGATCCTTCAGCGCCAGCACCGCGACCGGGGCGGCGGCGATCGGACTGTGCGTCGCCATCTCCTCGATATTCTGCGCCGCAGCGAGCCGGTCGCTGCCCATGGCGGCGTCCGGGTCCTGGCCGCGCGGGGCGGTGCGTGCAACGGCCCGCGCCACCGACACCGCGAGGTAGGTCAGCGAGGGGGTCTGCTCGTCCGGCTTGCGATAGGTGACCTTGGCTTCGAAGCGTCCGGTATCGCCCTTGAGCTGCTCTAATTCGCTCGGCGACAGCGAGAGGATCTCGCTGGGAGTCTTGCGCCTCTGGGGGGCTGGATCGCTGAAGCTGTCCGGCACGGGGGTCCGCCTTCGCCAGCCATGATGACAGAGCCGGAAGCCGAGGGCAAGACGCCAGCCGCATCCAGGGCAGGGGGCGTCACCGAGGTGGGGTGGAGGTCGCAGGCGGCTCGTACAAGCGGCAATCAGGTTACGGGGAGCCAGGTGTCCACGTTCTCGGAAGCTGCATCGTAGCGATGCAGCAGCGGCTTGCGCGGCATGGGGCACGGTGCCGCCATCCTACATACTGCAGCGGGTTCGCGGTTCGCGGTTGGACCCTCGATTCCGGACCATATGGGGTTTACACGTGGTCACCCGTTTGGTGAACACCCTCAACACACAACACGTGTCGCTACAACTGCGAACTGCGAACCGCGAACCGCGAACCGCGAGGTCTCGTCATCCGGCGAGCGCTCGATCCAGCGCCATCCTGGCATCCATGGAGGGGCCTGCCGATCCGCTACGGGGCGGTTGATTCAGACTGCACACGACCGATCCTGCTGCTCCCCAATGGCCCGCCGCCGTCGTCGCCTGCTCGTCATCCTGCTCCTCGTCCTGGTCGGCGTTCCCGTCCTGGCGGCGGTCGGGATTGGCAGCTACCTGCGCAGCGGCGGGCTTGAGCGCGAGATCGAGCACGGCTGGACGGCCTACGGCATGCCCGGGCACCTGCGGGTCGGCAAGGTCCGCCTGCTTGGCGTCGATGAGGTCGAGATCGTCGATGCGGTGGTGTTTGAGGATGGTCAGCCCGAACTTGCCCGCGCCGCCAAGATCCGGGTTCGCCTCGACGTTCTCGACAAGCGGTTGATCTCCTTGCGCATCGACGGGGTGCGCGGCGGGCTCGACATCCCCCGCTACCGCTTCCTGCTTGCCATCATCAAGGCGGAGCAAAGCCATGTGCCGACTCGCGCTCCGCGCCCGGTGCGCGTCGAGGTCGCCGATGGCTCGGTCGAGCTGCCCGGTGGGCTGCTGCTCAGCGACGCCGCAGTGCAGGTCGATGCGCTGGGCGCCAAGGCCACTGTCGAGGGCGTCGGCAGCCTGGCGGGCCGCCCGGTGCGTGTCGCCGTCACCACCGACCGCGCCAGTCCCGAGGCCCCGGTGGTCACGGTCATCGAAGTGCGCGAATGCCTGGCCTCGCCGCGTGCCCTCCTCACCGTCGCCGAGGGCATCGGTCTGGTGAAGGAGGTGCCGGACGTGTTCGATCCCTGGTTGCCGGCGCTGGCCGACTGTGCCGGCAGCACGGTGCGGATCGACGTGGTCTCGAACACCATCCGCGGCGAGGTACTGGCGCGTTGGCCGGGCGGTGAAGGCTCGTGCACGCTGGACGTCGATGCCCGCAACACCGTGCTGCGGCGCGTGACCATGACCGACGCCAAGCTGGGTAGTGCCTCGGGCGAACTCACCGCCGACCGCGCCGGCAGCTGGGTGGCCTTCGACGCTGGTACCTGGACGGCCGGACCGGGTCTGCCGCTACCCAGCGGATTGCCTATGGGCGATGTCGCACGCCTGCTGCCAAAGCTGCAGGTGCGATGGCCGACCCCCGATCACCGTACCTCCATCGCCGTGGTCGGCCCGGGCCGCGCGCGGCTGGAGGTGGTGCTGGGTGGCGCGCAGCCACCACGCCTGGTCGCCGGCGAACTGCCCCTGGTGCTGCTGCAGGGTCTGCTGCCGGCACCACTGGTGATCGGCGGCGGGCATGTCGTGCAGGCCAGCGCTGTGCTTGCCGCCGACCGGCCGGAGTTCTCCGCCCGGCTCAGCCAGGCACGTATGCTCGCCAAGGGCTGGTCGTTGGGTCCGATCGACGGCCAGGTGGCAGCCGTGCTGGTCCCGGGCGGGACAGTGCAGGTCTCACTCGATCTGCTGTCCGGCGATCAGGCCGGCGCCCGGGTTGGCGACCAGAAGCCGCCGATCGGCCGCATCTCCTACACCGGTTCGTCCACCACCGCGCGCATTACTGTCGCGAGCAATGCGATCGAGAGTCTGATGGACCGGCTGCGCGGACCGGTGGAATTGCCCGATCTTAGTGGCAGCCTGTCGGCTGTGGCCAAGGTCACCTTCGCCCCTGGGCTACAGGTCGAGTTCGACAGCTTCGATCTGGCCGGCACGGTGCTCCGGCTGCGCAACCGCGATTTCATCCGCAATCTCGAGGCCAACCTGCGTGGCCGCGTGCGCGTGGTCGAGGACACCGTGGAGGTGTCGCTCGATGGCCTCCTCCGCTCTGGCGAGGTGCGCATCCCCGGCGAATGGCTGTCGCTGGCGACGCGTACGCCGCGTTTCACCCTTGATGTCACCGCCCGGCACGAACAGGGACGGTTGGCCGAGTTGGTGGTCAACCGGACCATGGTCCGGGCCGCCGATGCGGCTGGCGAGCCGTTGCCCGGCGGCTTCAGCGCCCAGTTCGAGGGACGACTTAGCGGTGCGCAGCTTGGCGGCACCATCAACGGTGTGGTCGATCACGCCGATCTGGCGAAGCTGACCTCGCTGGTGGTGCCGGGGCAGGTCAAGGTCGGCGGCGAGGGCGCGGCCGCCGTGCAGGTGGTCATCGATGGCGGCGAGGTGCGCAGCATCGACGGCACCTTCCTGCCGCTTGGCGCCGATCTCGACATCGACCACGGTAAGCTCAAGGTCGGTGGCATCACCGGCGGCGTCCACTTCACCATCGGCGGAACTCCCAAGCCATGATCGACATCCTCAAGGGCCAAGAGCAGACCGAGCAGCTGATCGCCGGTCCGACCCCGGCCTGGATCCTCAAGCATTCGGCCATCTGCCCGACCAGCGCCGCGGCGCTGGCCGAGGTCGAGGCACATCTCGCTGCCCATCCAAGCGAGCTCGCCGGCATGGTCGTGGTCCAGCAGGACCGGCCGCTGTCCAACTGGATCGCCACCCGGCTGGGCCGGGTACACCAAAGCCCGCAACTGTTCCTGGTGCGGGATGGGGCCGTCCAGTGGAGCGCCAGCCACTGGTCGATCACCGCCACGGCGATGGCGGCCGAGCGTGCCCGCCACGGCTGATCCCCGGGCTGTCGGCCAGCGCGCCGAAGGTACCGCCGAGCGCCATCTGCGCTTGCGCGGTTGGCGCATCTGCGCCCGCAACTGGACCGGGGGCGGCGGCGAACTCGATATCGTCGCCAGCCGTTGGCGCACCCTGCTGGTGGTCGAAGTCCGCCGGCGCGTCGACCACGACGTCGCCGGCTGGTCGGTCGACGCCGCCAAGCTAGAGCGCACCCGACGCTCGGCGCACGCCCTGATCCGCCAGCACGGCCTGCAGCGTTATCGTCTGCGTATCGACCTGTTCCTCTACGACGCGCAGGGCCGCCTGGAGCGCCGCCGCGACGTCGATCGTTGAGGGCAGCGTCGCTTCAGGACAGCCGCGCTTTATAATCGGCGTAGCCGAAACGCCGCAGGACGCGCAGGTCGCGGCCGTCCCAGGTGACGATCGCGGGGTGCTTGACGCCGTTGAACATCGTCGTCTTGACCATGGTGTAGTGCGCCATGTCGGCGAACACCAGGCGCTGGCCAGGCACCAGCGGAGCTGGGAACGACCAGTCGCCGCAGACGTCGCCGGCCAGGCAGGTCGGACCGCCGAGGCGGTAGGTGTACGGCGTCGCCCCGGGGTCACCGGCGCCATGGATGGTCGGCCGGTAGGGCATCTCCAAGGTATCCGGCATGTGCGCCGTCGCCGAGACGTCGAGGATCGCGATCGGCATGCCGTTGTTGACGATGTCCATCACCGTCCCGACCAGCACGCCGGTGCCCAGGGCGATGGCCTCGCCGGGTTCCAGGTACACGGTCAGGTGCGGATGGCGGGCGCGGAAATCGCGCACCAGGGCGATCAGCCCGTCGACATCGTAGCCCGGCTTGGTGATGTGGTGGCCGCCGCCGAAGTTGATCCATTTCAGCTTGGGGAACCAGTCGCTGAAGCGGTCCTCGACGTGCGACAGCACGCGTTCAAGCACCTCGGCGCCCTGCTCGCACATGACGTGGAAGTGCAGGCCGTCGACGCCGTCGGGCAGGTTGGCGCCGATCTCATCGCGCCGCGCGCCCAGACGGCTGCCCAGGGCGCAGGGATTGTACAGCTCGACCTCGACCTCTGAGTACTGCGGATTTACCCGCAGGCCGACCTCGATGCGACGACCGCACGCCCGCACCGCCGGCAGATGCTTGGCCAACTGACCGAGCGAATTGAAGACGATGTGGTCGGAGACGGCCAGCGATTCGCGGAGGTCCTCTTCGCTGAACGCCGGCGCATAGGTGTGCACCTCTTTGCCGAACTCCTCGCGCGCCAGCTGGGCCTCGATCGGTCCGGAGGCGGCGCAGCCGTCGAGGTATGGCTTCAGGATCGGGAATGCCCCCCACATCGAGAACCCCTTGAGCGCCGCCAGGATGCGGCACCCGGCCTCGGCCCGCACGCGCGCCAGCAGTCGTGCGTTGCGCTCCAGCAGGCGCAGGTCGACGACGAATGACGGACTGGGTACCCGTGTCCAGTCGAGGTCGGTGATGGGCGTCTCAGGAATGGGCATGTGGGTTTCGGGTTTAGGGTTTAGGGACCCGGGGGACCACCGAAATACGGGTTTAGGGTCCCCAAACCCCAAAACCCAAAAAACAACCGCAACACCCCAGTCGGCGCCCGTTACACCCCATAGGAAAATCACACCGCAGAAAACCAAA
>JBBREK010000244.1:0-5894 GCA_038203025.1 Planctomycetota bacterium | reverse complement strand
GCGAGCACGAGGACGAGACCAGCCTGCGCGCCACCATCATCCTCGATGCCTCCGCTTCGATGGGTTACGCGGGAACAGCAGGCGAATCCAAGCTGATGCACGCCAAGCGCCTCGCCGCCGGCCTCGCCTACTTGCTGATCGGGCAGGGCGACAGCGTCGGACTGGCGGTGGTCGACAGATCGGTGCGCGACCTGGTACCGCCGCGCTCGGGGGCGGGCCACCTGCGCCATATCGCCGCCGCCATCACCAAGGCCGAGCCGGGTGGCGAGACCGCCCTCGCCGACGTCATCGATCTGGTCGAGGCACGGCTGCAGCGTCGCGGCCTGATCGTCCTGATTAGCGATCTGATGGACCAGGCGACGCCACTCATCCGCGCCCTTGCCCGCCTGCGCCACGGCCGGCACGACGTCGCCGTGCTTCACGTCCTGCACCGCGACGAGCTGACTTTCCCATTTGCCGACTGGACGCGCTTTGAGGGCCTGGAGCACAGTGCGGAGGCGATCGCGGATCCGGCGCATATGCGGGCCGCGTATCTGGATGCGTTACAGGCCTGGCGCGACGAACTGGCCGACGGCTGTCGACGGCAGCGCATCGACCTTGCCATGGTCCCCAGTGATGAGCCGTGCGGCCGGCAGCTCGCCGCCTGGCTGGGCACGCGAGCGGCGGCGTAGGTCGACATGCTGTTCCTGAATCTCGCCCTGGTCGGCGGCGCCCTGGTCGCGGCGCTTCCCGCTGCCCTGCATCTGTGGTCGAAGAGCAAGCCGCGCACCGTGCGCTGGGCGGCGATGCACCTGCTGCTCGGCGCTGAAAGCAGCAAACGCCGTCGCATGCGCACCGAGCAGCTCCTCCTGCTGCTGCTGCGCATCCTCATCCCGGTCGCCCTGGCCATGCTCATGGCCCGCGCCACCCTCACCGGCGAGTTGCTGCTTGCCGGCAATGCGCCGGTATCGCTGGCGGTGCTGTACGATGATTCGGCCTCGATGCAGGCGGGCGGACGCACCGCGGGCGCGGCCAAGGCGGTGGGCGAGGTGCTGCGCGCACTGCCGCGTGGCAGTGACGCGGTGGTGCTGCCGCTGTCGGGGATCGGCGGGGATTCCGCGTCGGCCACCGATCTCGACGGCCTGGCCAAGCGCGTCGCCGCGACCCCGCCCAGCGACGCCCCTGCCGATGTGGCACGGACTCTGGCGCGGGCTGCGCCGGTGGTCGACGGGCTGTCGCGCCCCGACCGCCTGGTACTGCTGGTCAGCGACTTGCAGCGCGGTTCGTGGGCCGAAGCCGACGGCGAGGCACGTCAGCGCTTGGCCAAGGCCCTGGCCGGCCTGCCGGTGGCACCGCGTCTGGTGCTGCTGCCGGTGAAATCCCAGACGGTCTCCAACCTAGTGGTCGCCGGCCTGGTCGTCGATCGTGAGCTGATCGGTCCGGATCAACCGTTGCGCCTACGTGCGAATCTCCGCGCCTTCGGCCCGCAGGGCTTTCCCGCCATCCGGCTGCGCCTGACCATCGACGGCGTCGAGACCGCCACCGCAAGTGCCGCGCTGACGCCCGGCGGAACCACTCAGGCGCTCATCCCCTGCACCATCGCCACCGCCGGCAGCCATGTGCTGGCGGTGGAGGCAAGCGCCCCGGGGGACGTGATCGCTGGGGACAGCGTGGCACGGCTGAGCGTGGTTGTGGCGGCCCAGGTGCCGGTGACGTTGTTCAGCGGCAAGCCCGATCCGGCGCCGCTCGCTGGCGAGACCGCCTGGCTGGAACTGGCCCTTGCCCCGCCGTCCGGCACCCCCGGACTGCTCAAGGCCACCACTTTGCCGGCGACCAGACTCGACGCGGTCACGCTCGCCGCCAGCAAAGTGGCGGTGCTGGCCAACGTCCGCAACCTCGATGAGGCGCAGACGGCAGCTTTGACCGCCTTCGTCCGTGCCGGAGGCGGGCTGTTCGTATTTCCCGGTGACCGCTGCGATGTGGCGTGGTGGAACAAGACCATGTCGGAGGTCTTGCCGGCGGCCTTCGGCCAGGTCGGCAGCGGACGCGGCGCCGGCATCCTGGCGCAGCGCCACGACCATCCCGCCCTTGCCCTGTTCGATGATCCGACCCGCGCCTCGCTTATCGGCGTGGCGGTGCGCGCCTGGTTCCAACTGACGCCGGCAGCAGGCGCCACCTCACCGTTGATGCTCGACAACGGTGCGCCGTTGCTGGTCGAGCGTCGTTTCGGCGAAGGCCGCGTTCTGGTCTGCGCCACCGCCTGCACGCCGGCCTGGAGCAACCTGCCGCTACGTCCCTCGTTCGTGCCATTGATGCACGAACTGCTCGCCTGGCTCGCCGCCACGGTCGCGCCGCCACGCAACCTCACCCCTGGCACAGTGCTGCAGGCGGTGCTGCCTGCAGCTGGTGGCGCAGCCGTGCTGACCACGCCCGACGGCGTCCACCACGACGTTGCGGTGGTCGCGCGCGATGGCGGCGGCGGGCTAAGTTGGGAGGACACCCGGCGGCCCGGCGTCTACACCGTCGAGGGTCAGGATCAGACCATCCACTTCGTGGTCCAGGGTTCCGCCAGCGAGTACGACCCCGCTGTGCACGAGCAGGCTGGCATTGCGCGCATCGCCGGCGAGCTCGGGGCTGTGCTGGTCGCTGATGCCGGTGAGCTGCTTGCCCGCGAACGCGAGCGACGCAGCGGTGTCGAGTTGTGGCCGTGGTTCTGGGGCCTGCTCCTCGTTCTGCTCTTCGCCGAGATCGCGTTGATCGACCGCATCGCCGCCCGCTCGGGCGGCGTCAGGGCGCGGCCATGAATCTATCCCTCGCCTCCGCCGCCCAGCTTGGCCCGTGGCCCGGTCTGCTGCTCGCAACCGCCCTCGCCGGTCTCGCCTTCTGGTGGTACCGCCGTCACCTCGCCGCCAGCGGCGCTGCACGCTGGCTGCTGCCAGGCTGCCGCGCCGCCGCCGTCGGTCTCGCCGCCATGCTGGTCGCCCAGCCCATGCTGACGGTACGCAGCACCGAGGGCGCGGTCGGCCGGGTGGTGGTTGCGATTGATGCCTCAGCGAGCATGGGTGTCGGGGACGAGAACGCCAAGCAGCCGCGTCTGCAACGCCTGGAGACGGCGCTGTGCCGTGGCGGCGAGCCGCTGCTCAGTCGTCTGGCCAGCGCCTTTGACGTCGACGTGCTGCGCTTCGATGGAGCCCAGCCGCGGGCCTTGTGGTCGTCGCGCCTGGCAGCTCCGCCGCAGCCGCCACCCCTCGACCTCGGCGGCCCGGCGGTCGGCCGCGCCTCTGACCTCGCCGCCCTGGTTGCCGCCGGCGATGGCCCCGGCCCGGCGCCGACGGCGGTGATCGTGCTCAGCGATGGCCGGCGTACTGCCGGCGAACCGCCGGAGGCGGCGGCGCGCATCTTGGCCGGTCGCGGCGGCACCGAGCTGCATATGGTGGCGGTAGGCGCCACCAAAGAGCCCGCCGACGCCGCCATCGAGGCGATCGAGCTGCCCGAGCAGGTGCACGTACGCGACCGTTTATCCGGGGTGCTGCGCCTCAAGGATACGCTCGCCCCCGGTACGGCCATGACCGTGCGCCTGCATTCCGGCGATATCGAGCTGGGCTCGTGGCCGCTCACCGGCACTGGCGACGGCCAGCGCAGCCTGCCCTTCGCGGTCGATCTGGCGCCGGCGGTGGCTGCGATACTGGCCGGCGATGACGCCAGCCAGCGTAGCGGTCTGCTCCTGCCCTTGCTCGCCACCGTCGAGGTGGCGGGCGGCGATGTCCAGCCGGCCAACGACCGACTCGAGGGCTGGGTGCGCATCACCCTGCAGCGCCGCAGCGTCCTGCTCGCCGACGACCGCCCGCGCTGGGAGTGGCGCTTCCTCGACGGCCTGCTCGGCCGCGACGAGCAGTGGCAGCTGACCCGCGCCCTGGTCTCGGACGGTCGCCTGCCGCGCGGTCCCACCGCCGTCCCCGACACCCGCGACGGCTGGCTGGCGCTCGATGTCGCTGTGCTCGGTGATCTCGATCCCGCCCTCCTCGGTCCGGCCAGCCTGGGCTGGCTGCGCGAGTTCGTCGAGCTGCGCGGCGGTGGTCTGGTGCTCATCGACGGCCGCGAAGGCCGCCTGGCCACGCTCGCCGCCGGTCCCGCCGGTCCGCTCATGCCGGTGCGGCGTGGTAGCGGCACCTGGCATCCGACCGCGCTGCGCACCACCGCCGCCACCGCCCAGGCCGCCTGGTTGCGCCTGGGAGTCGATGCGCTTGCCAACGCCGCCGCCTGGGCCAAGCGCACGCCGCCCGAGGCCCTGGCCCGGGCCGTGGCCCTGCCCGGCGCCGAGGTGTTGCTCGAAGCCGTCGACGAGGCCGGCACCAGCGGACCGGTGGTGGTATCACGACGCTTCGGTGCCGGTCAGGTGGTGTGGATCGGCCACGCCGAGTCCTGGCGCTGGCGTGCCGTCGGCGGGGCGCAGGCCACCTCGCAGCTGTGGAACCAGCTGTTGCGTGCCGTCGCCGAGGAACCTTACGCCGTCAGCACATCGCGCACCGCCTTCGATCCGGGTGGGCCCCGCCTGCAGCCCGGCCAGCGTCCGCTGATGCGCGTCCGCCTGCGCGAGGCCAGCGGGGCTCCGCGCCTGGGTGCGCGCCCGGCGCTGATCATCCTGCAGGATGGTCGCCAGGTGGCGCGTGTGCCGCTGGCCGAGGACGGGCACGGCATCTACCGTGCGCACGGCCCGACCTTGGCCGCCGGCCGCTATGACGTGCGCTTGGCGCCGGACGGCAGCGAGCCAGATGGCCCGTCGACCGTCCTGGTGGTCGACGCTGCAAGCGACGGCGAACTTGCCTATCTCAGCTGTGATCACACCGGACTGCAGCAGGTGGCCGATGCTGCCGGTGGCAAGCTGTGGGAGGAGGCCGATCTGGACAAGCTCGCCGCCGCCCTGGTCGAGGCCAAGGGTCAACGCGCCGTCGAGCGGACCTCGGCACTGTGGACAAGCTGGTGGTGGTTCGGTGCCATCACCATGCTGCTCAGCATTGAACTGCTCATCCGTCGACGTCAGGGCCTGCCATGAGCTCTCTGCTCAGGGGCTTCGCCCCTACGGCCTTGCAGGCCTACCCCCGGGCTTTGTCGCAGCTCGATTGCGTCGGCAAGCCTCCGCAATCGTGGCGGCATCGGCTGCGCCGATTGTATGCCGCCACTGCTGCTCGGCGCCCGCTCCATCGCCAGCGATGGGGCCCCAGAGACCTTGGCAGTTACGCCATGACATCGTCATGCTTAGGCGTTCCGCCGGAGGCCGCCATGCAGAGGTGCACAACATGAACCAGCCTGCCGAACATGATGCCGGCCAGATCGCTGGCTTTCTTGCCGATGCCGTCCGCCGTCGTCGACGGCTGCAGCTGGTGCGCGCCCTTGCCGCTGGCTCGCTGGCCGGCGGCGCCGTCCTCGCCGGCACCGCCATCCTCGACCGCGTCCTGGTGATCGACGACTCGTGGCGCTGGGCCTATGCCGCTGGGGTGTGGGGCGCCGCCGCCTTGGCGGCGTGGCGTTGCGGCGGGTCCGGCCTGCTGCGTCCGCTTGATGTCGAGGCCATCGCCAACCTTGCCGAGGAACGCCTGCCCGGCATGCGCGACCGTCTGCTGGCGGCACACCAGCTCGCTGGTGCCGGCGACGGTCGTGATTCGCCGGAGTTGCGCGCGCACCTGCGCGCTGACGTCGCCGCCGCCCTGGCTGGGATCGACGCCAGCCGTCTGCTGCCGCTGGCGCTGCTGCGCAGCGGCCTGCTCGCCGCCGGTCTGGTGGTGGGCGCGCACGGCGTGCTCTGCCTGTGGCCCGACCTTCGCTGGGGCCAGCTGCTGGCCCGCAGCACGGCGCCGTGGCTTGGCCTCGACCGCGTCTCGACCCTGCGTATCCACCTGCTTGAACCCGTCAACGAC
>JBBREK010000243.1:0-5908 GCA_038203025.1 Planctomycetota bacterium | reverse complement strand
GTACATGCGCATCCTCACCGCTGCGCCTCCGACCTATACCGTTGAACGCAACTGGGGCCGCACGCTGGCCGACATCCCGTCGCCGGCCTCCGGCGTCGAGGTGGTGCAGGCCCGCTATCGCGGCAGCGACCTGCTCATCGGCCTGTGCGCCAACTCGGGCTCGACGGGCACGATGCTGGATGTAGACGCCAGTTCGATGCGCATCTTGACCAGCGATCCCCAGCCAATTCTGCAGACCATCGATGCGACCGACTGGGAGCAGGCCCCAGATTCGACCGCGCCGAACGACACAACGCGCTATCTCGCCAGCCAATACCAGGTTTTCTGGGGTCCATACGACATCACCGAGGACTTCTTCTTCTACGGCCAGGATGGCACCCGCCTCGCCGACGAGGACTGGTTCTACAACCCGCGCGAGTTTTGGAGCCAATCGCGCTGGTGGGAGGATGGCCAGGAGAAGGATCCGAACTACCTCTATCCGACGAGTCTCAGTATCCCGTCGATGCGCGAGTTGATGGCCAAGACGACTATCCTGTCCGTCAATATCGGCGCTCTTCAGTCCTACATCAAAAACCGGCTGATGTCGCAGGCTATCGCCGACCGCATCCCTGGGGCCGGTCCTACCAACGCGCTGTTCGCAGCGGATGGGTTGCTGCGTGACCGCGTCAATCGCGACGGCCTCCTCGTGCACGTTAGCCGTTACAACCGCTATCCGTGGAATCCCAACATCCAGGGCGACAACCCGTGGAACCCTGCCCTGCCGAATGTGACCGGCAGCGGTTTGGATAACGTGGATCTGGCCAACCTGCCCAATGTAGCGCCGGGCTACGAGCGGAGGACCCAATTCGACAGTATACGCAACGTCATGAACCTCATCAACACAGGCAACGACCTGACCGCAGGATCCTATGCCGACCTAATGCCCTACGCCCTGGGAAACGGCATGGTTGCTGGGCAGTTGTGGAAGACTCCGGCGATCAAACCGCAGGACTACCACCACGGCGTGCGCATCACCAACGCCTCTGACATCGACTGGGGCTACACCGGCACCAATGATCCCTATAAACCCTTCGGTATGACCTTTTACACGCCCAACCAACTCTACATTCAGGGCGATGTCAACACCGTGCCACACAACGTGTTATGGGCTGGCCAGCCGGCGACAAAACCGAACAAGCTGGGAATCTACTGTGATATGGCCATCATGCTTTCGAATAGCTGGGACGACAACTTGCTGCGCGCTCCCGGCCTGACCATGAATACAATCACCGGTTCACTGACTGGCGGCGGCAGCTTGGCGATGAACCAGATTGGTGGTAATCCGCTTCCGGTGGCCAGTAACACCACCTACCAGTTCGCTCTGCTGACCCACTCCCAGCCGACGAATCGCGAGTCGGTACGCATGGGTGAATCCAGTTCGTTCGTCAGCACCATGCTGTTCCTCGAGGATTGGTCGAGCCGTAACATGACCTTTGTCGGATCGATCGTCGCCATGGACACACGGCGCTACACGCGCAGCTACTTGCTTGATGCGCCAAAGCAGCAAGGGCTGACGCCGTTCGGTTGGCTGACCAACGGCGATAGCCCACTGAACCCGTTGGCTTGGGTCGCGCAGTACTCAACCGGCCAGAACCCGGCAAACGTCGTGACCAATCGCTGGCCCAACTCGGTGGCCGGCACCATGCAGGCCATCCAGGGCGTTTACGGCGCTCCAGACCGCAACCTATTCTACAATCCGGACTTTTTCTATGAGGAGGGCCAGCCACCCAAGCTGCCATTCGGCAGCAAGGCGATTGGCCTCGGCGGCTGGACCAAGATCATCCGCTGAGTTCCGCCCCCATCCCGCCCCGTCCGCCCCCGCGTTGCATGTGCAGCGCGGGGGCTGTAGTTTGTGCGGACCCCGGAGGACGGCATGGCCTGGATCGACAACCTCTTCAAGATCATGGCCGAGCAGAAGGCCTCGGACATCCATCTGACGTCTGAGCATTTCCCGATGCTGCGGGTCAGTGGCGACATCGTCCAGCTGCCGGGGGCGCCGAAGCTGAACAAGGACCAGTTGCAGCAGATCCTCTTCGAGATCTGCCCGGAACGGAACCGCAAGCAGTGGGAGGAGACCTCGGACACCGACTTCTCCTACGCCCTGGAGGGGGTCGGGCGGTTCCGCTGCAACTACTTCCGCGACCGCTTCGGCATCGGCGCGGTGTTCCGCCGCATTCCTGACAAGATCCTCACCGCCGAGCAGCTTGGCCTGCCGCCGGGCGTCATGCGCCTGTGCGACTACAAGAAGGGGCTGGTGCTGGTCACCGGGCCGACCGGCTCGGGCAAGTCGACCACCCTGGCGGCGATGATGGACCACATCAACGCCACCCGCGCCGAGCACATCATCACTATCGAGGACCCGGTCGAGTTTGTCCACCCGGCCAAGAAGTGCCTGGTCAACCAGCGCGAGGTGCACAACCACACCAAGAGTTTTGCCGCCGCCCTGCGCGCCGTGCTACGCGAAGACCCGGACATCGTGCTGGTCGGCGAAATGCGCGACCTGGAGACGACGCGCATCGCCATCGAGACGGCTGAGACCGGCCACCTCGTCTTCGGTACCCTGCACACCTCGACCGCGGCCTCGACCGTCGACCGCATCATCAACCAGTTCCCTGCCGACGAGCAGGAGCAGATCCGCCTGATGCTCGCCGGTTCGCTGCGCGGCGTGGTTGCGCAGACCCTGCTCAAGAAGAAGGGCGGCGGCCGCCTGGCGGCGCTGGAGATCCTCTTCGTCACCAGTGGCGTGGCGGCGCTGATCCGCGAGGGCAAGACCTTCCAGATCCCCTCGGCGATGCAGACCGGCGCCAAGTACGGTATGCAGCTGCTCAACGACGCCCTCGAGCACCGCATCAAGTCGGGCGAGGTTGAGCCGATGGACGCCTGGGACAAGTCGATGGACAAGGAGGACTTCGCCAAGCGGCTGAAGCTGCTTGGCGTCGACATCGACAGCCTGCTGGAGGCCAAGTCGAAGGAGGAGAAGGCGGCCAAGGCCGCCGAGATCGCCGCCACCCTCGCAGCGGCCAATGCGGCGAACCCGCAGCCGGCCGCTCCGCCCAAGCCGGATGCACCGAAGCCGCCGCCCGGTTCGACCGTGCTCGGTGGCCAGGGCCCGACCTGGAAGCGCCCGGGGGCGTAGACAGGACCCCGGGGGTGACCCCCCCGGTAGGGGAAAAACAAAAAACCCGGGGGGGGTCCCCCCGGTTTTTTTTTTTCCCCGGGGGCCTTCCCCCCGCGGTCCTGTTCGGCCGATCGACTACTTCGCGAAGTACTCGATGACCTTCTGCACGTTGACGTCGACCGGGATCAGTTCCGAGCCGGGCAGGGCTTCGACGGTGGTGGCCAGGGTGTCGAGGTCGATCTTCAGGCCGGCCGGGCGCTCGCGCACCGGGCTGTTGGCGGAGATGCGCAGGTCTTCGCGGTTACGCGAGGCCTCGCGCACCTGGAAGATGTCGCCGACCGACAGCATCTGGCTGGGGGTCTTGGCGCGCTTGCTGTTGAGGTTGATGTGGCCGTGGCCAATGAGCTGGCGGGCGGCGGGGATGGTGCGGGTCAGGCCGGCGCGCCACACCAGGTTGTCGAAGCGGGCTTCCAGCAGGCTGAGCATGTTGCGGCCAGTGTCCCCGGGCATGCGCTGGGCGCGGGTGAAGACCAGGCGCATGGCGCGCTCGGTCAGGCCGTAGTGCAGGCGCAGCTTCTGCTTCTCCTTGAGACGCAGGCCGAACTCGCTGGTCTTGTTCATCCGCTTGGTCGGGCCATGCATGCCGGGCATGGTCGGGCGCTTGGCGGCGGTCTTGGTGGTCAAGCCGGGCAGCTCGGTGCCCATACGGCGGACTTTGCGCAGGCGGGGGCCGTTGTATCGGGCCATGGTCGTCTCCTGGAGGGCCCGCCGCTGGGCGGGCCGGATGCTGCTTGCCCGGGCGGACGCGACATGCGCTGCCGGGGCTGAAGCGGGGGCGCAGCACTATGGGGAGGGGGTTGGGCGGATCAACCGCCAAGCCGGACCCCAGGCGGCGCGGGTGACCAAGGCCGACTTACAGCGCGGCGTCGACCACCCGGACCTTGGTCCACAGCGGCGCGTACTCGGTGACGAAGGCCTGGTGCAGCGGATGCGCCTGGTAGGCGTCATGGTCCTTCACCGTCTTGAAGTGCAGCAGCAGGACGAGATCCCAGTCGGTCTCGCTGACCGGCCGCTTCTCTGTCTTCGCCGGCTCGCCAAACCACCCCGCCGCCACCGATGGGATGGTCAGCAGGGTCTTCAAGCCACGGCGGAAGATGCGCAGGTCGGCGCCTTCCTTCAAGTTGAAACGAACGTGATGAATAATCACGGGTTCTTCGCCTGGAAGTTCTTCATGAAGCTCGCCAGGGCTTGGCAGCCTTCAATCGGCATGGCGTTGTAGATCGAGGCGCGGATGCCGCCGACGGTGCGGTAGCCCTTCAGTGCCACCATGCCGAGCTTGGCCGCCTCTTTGACGAAGGCGTCGGTGTTGTCTTCAGTCGGCAGTTTGAACGTGACGTTCATGTGGCTGCGCTGTGCCTTGTCGAAGATGGTGCCGACGTAGTAGCCGTTGGATCCGTCGACGGCGTCGTAGATCAACTTGGCCTTGGCTGCGTTGACCTGCTCCATCTTGGCCAGGCCGCCCTGGCGTTCGAGCCAGCGGAAGACCTCCAGCAGGATGTAGATCGAGAAGGTCGGCGGGGTGTTGATCATGCTCTTGGCCTCAGCCTGGGCCTTGAACGAGAACAGCTTGGGCAGGCCCTTCTCCGGAATGCGCGCGTAGAGGTCCTTGCGTACGATGGCCAGGACCAGCCCCGACGGGCCGAGGTTCTTCTGCGCGCCGCCGTAGAGCAGGGCGATGCGGTCGATCGGGTGCGGCCGGCTCAGGAACTCCGAGCTGGCGTCGACGATCAGGTTGTCGTGCTTGGGCAGGTCGACCAGGCGGTGGCCATGCACGGTCTCGTTGCTGCACACGTGCAGGTAGCCGGCGTCGGCGGTCAGCTTCCACTCGCCCAGTGCCGGGGTGCGGTCGAAGTTGGTCGTGTCGCTGGCTGCGGCGATGTTGACCTTGGCGCCGACCTCCTTGGCTGCGCTGGCCGCCTTCTTGCCCCATTCGCCAGTGGTCACGTAGTCGACGGTCTTGCCGCCAGCGAACTGCATGGCGATGGTGCTGAACAACTGGGTGGCGCCGCCTTGGAGGAAGAGGACGTCGTGGGTGTCGCCGAGGCCCAGCAGGGTCTTGCAGCGGGCGATGGCCTCGTCGACGACGCCGTCGAACTCCTTGCCGCGGTGCGAGCATTCGGCGATGCCGAAACCTTTGCCCTGGTAGTCGAGCAGAGCCTTGGCCGAAGCCTCAAGGACCTCGGTGGGCAGCATGGCGGGGCCGGCGGAGAAGTTGAAGACGCGGGGCATGGAGGACTCCAGGTTGGCCGGGAAGCTAGCCGTCTCCGCCGCTTGGCCACCCCTGAACAGGCCACCCCGGACCACCCATTGCGGATATGCATGGGTCCCGCAGCATCCGACCAGGGAGCAGGCATGAGCAGTAGACGAGAAAAGCGCGAGGAGGAGCTGAAAGAGAAGCATCTGGCGGAGTTCCGCGAGCAGGTCGCCTTCGAGCGGCTCCAAGAACGCAATCCCGTGCAGTGGATAGCCTTCCAGCGCGCGCATAAGGTCGTCGACATCCAGGAGCAACTGGAAGGCGGGGCCTTTCCGGACGGCGCCTGCTTCCTCCATGCCACCACCGTCGGCAGCCAGCATTTCCGGGTACGCAAGATCTCCGGCATCGACCTCGACACCTTCCAGGTCTCGCTGGAGATCTACGCCGACGACGAACTGGAAGAGGGGATCGTCGTCCTGCCGCTGGAACAGCTCGAG
>JBBREK010000242.1:0-5908 GCA_038203025.1 Planctomycetota bacterium | reverse complement strand
CACCAGCTGCTCGACCAGGGGGCGACGCTCGGGGCGCATTTCAAGGTAGTCGTCCATCATGATGGCATGACCATCCATGGTGAACGAGGCGTAGGTCGGATCCCGCTCGAGGATGTCGAGTGTGGTGTCGAGCATGGTCAGCAGCCGCCGCCGGGTCTTCTCGAACGAACGCCGGAACTCGCGGTCCCAGTGCGTGTTCGAGACCACCATGATGCGTTTGATGTGTCTGGCGTCGGGCTGCATGCGGCCTCCGTGGTTCCCGCACATGCTATGAATACAAACGTTTGTACAACAGAGCAAACGCCGTCCGTGTGCAACCTCTTGGCAGTGCTTAGGCTGGGAGACGCTCGATCGGTCCGAGAACGAAACGCGGGCCGGGGATGCCCTGGATATCGAGGCGCGTGGCTTCGGACCACTCAGCGCCGGGTGGCAGCCGGTCGATGCGCACCCAGCCGTCGGCATCCATGCGCAACGCAACGGTATGCGCGGTCCGGTTGTGCGGCCGCTGCAGGGTGAACAACGCCGACAGCTTCGCTGGCGCGCGGGACAGGCCGCTCAGCCGCAGGCGCAGGCCGGCGAAGCCCGGCCGGTTCCAGCGCGGGTCGGCGGTCAGGCGCAGGATCACCGCCAGGTCGTCGGAGCGGTTGCCAGTGACGGTGCCGCGCGTCGGGTCGCCAGGCAGTGGCACGACGCCGACGCCGGCATTGCCATGCAGTTGGGTGGTGCCCAGGCCCCAGTTCCAACCGAGGCCGGCGCGGATGTCGCCCCAGCGATCCGGTAGCGGTGGAGCGGTGACGGACGGGCGCAGCCGTTCGATGCGTGAGGACAGACCCAACCCGCCGTGCTGCACCCGCACCATCCGGGCGGTCGCCCAGGCCGGGGCTCGGCCGGGCCACCAGCAGGCATGGTCGTCACCGCCGGTCGAGCAGGTCCACCACCGCTTGCCCTCGTCGTCGGGTTGCGGTTCGGGCGGCAGGGCCGGACCGCCGCGCAGCCAGCGGTCCATCCAGGCGACGGCCAGGGCCGAACCGCCGGCTTCGACCGCGTGGTCGAGGTTGGGTGACCAGCAGCGCCGATGTGGCACCCCGGCCGCATCCAGCAGCCGGTCACCATGTCGCGGCCAGCCGAAGAAGTCGTTGGTCCCGGAAACATGGCATACCGGGTGCTGCTGCCGTGCTGCCAGCCGGGTCGGCTCATAGTCGGCCAGCCAGGTCCGGCGGACGGCGGCCGACATCCTCTGTAGATAGGGATGCACGGCATCGAACAATCCACCGCAGCCGTATACCGGCACGGCGGCGCGCAGGCGTGGTTCGTGGGCGTTGACCACCCAGGTCAGGTAGCCGCCCCAGGAGATGCCGGTGATGCCGATGCGGTCCGCGTCCAGCCGTGGGTCCTGCCCGATCCAATCGATGATCGCCGCCACCGCTTGCACCGCCACCGGCAGGATCAGTTGCATCGGCTGGGTCGCTGGAGCGCCCTGCACGACCACGCTGGGCGGCCAGGAGCTCTTGCGCGCCGGGTCGTGGCCCGGAAACAGCCCGTGCTGCCAGTCGAACGCGACGCAGGCAAAACCGTGTCCGTTCCAGAAGGCGACATCCGCGGCCTGCGGCGCCTGGCCGCCACCCGGGCAATGGATGACCACCGGCCACGGTCCGGGCCCGGCTGGCACGCCGAGAAGACACCACACGGCGCAGGGCCGGCCGTGCTGGTCGGCGAAGTGGAGAAACTGGCCGTCGGCGGAGGGCTGGACACGCAGCAGGATCATCGCGGAATGCTCGCCAGGACTCCTGGTACGGCAACCGGAGCGACGGCCTGGGAGCGACGAGTTCCAGCTCGTCGTCGAATCGGACGAGCTGGAGCTGCCCTCTCACGGCTCGTAAGCCGTTAGAGGAACGGAAGCAATTTTGTTAGCCCCGCGTCGACCGGGGGCCACCCCGACCCCGCTCGTCGGTCCCAGGCTAGATGCGCAGGATGGCGCCGGTGTCGGCGCTGGTCGCCATCGCCTGGTAGCGCTTCAGCCAGCTGCCCTTGACCGGCTTGATCAGGGGCTTCCACGCCGCGCGGCGGCGGGCCAGCTCGTCGACCGGCACCAGCAGTTCGATGGTGCGCGCGCCGATGTCGTAGGCGATGCGGTCGCCATCCGTGACCAGGGCGATGGTGCCGCCCGCGGCTGCCTCGGGGCTGACGTGGCCGATCGAGGCGCCGCTGGTGCCGCCGCTGAAGCGGCCGTCGGTGACCAGTGCCACCTTGCCGGCCAGGCTGGAACCCTTGATGTAGCTGGTCGGGGCGAGCATCTCCTGCATGCCGGGCCCGCCTTTGGGGCCCTCGTAGCGGATGACCACGACGTGACCTGGCTTGACCCGACCGCCGAGGATGCCGGTGCAGGCGTCCTCCTGGCTTTCGAAGACGATGGCCTCGCCGGTGAACGCCAGCATTTCCGGGACCACGCCGGCGGTCTTCACCACGCAGCCCTTCTCGGCCAGGTTGCCTGTCAGGATGGCCAGGCCGCCGTCCTTGGTGTAGGCGTTGGCGACGCTGCGGATAACCGTGGCGTCCTTGGTGCGCTCGCTGCGCAGGATCTCGGCCCAGGTCTGGCCGAGGATGGTCTGGCAGGACAGGTCGAGCAGTCCGGCGGCAGCCAGCTCGCCGAGGATGGCGTAGATGCCGCCGGCGAAGTGTACGTCCTCGATGTGGTGGTCGCCGTTGGGGGCGATCTTGGCCAGGCAGGGGACTTTCCGCGAGATCGCGTCGATGCGCTGGATGTCGTACTCGACGCCCGCCTCGCGGGCGACAGCCAGTAGATGCAGTACAGTATTGGTGCTGCCGCCCATGGCGACGTCGAGGGTCACGGCGTTGTCGAAGGCCGCCTGCGAGACGATCTTCGACGGCGTCAGGTCCTGCTGCACCAGCTGGAGGATGTGGCGGCCTGCCTGCTTCCACAGGTCGATGCGCTCGGGGTTGAGCTTCCCCGGACCTTCGCCGGCGAGGATGGTGCCGTTGCCGGGCAGGGCCAGACCGAGGGCCTCGCACAGGCAGTTCATCGAGTTGGCAGTGAACATGCCGCTGCATGACCCGCAGGTCGGGCAGGCGATCTGCTCAAGCTGCTTCAGCTTCTCGGCGCTGAGCCGGCCGGCATTGTGCTCGGCCACGGCGGTGAAGGTGTGGACCAGGTCGACGGCCTTGCCGTCCTGATCCTTGCCCGCCTTCATCGGCCCGCCGCTGACGAAGACGGTGGGGATGTCGACGCGCATGGCGCCCATCAGCATGCCCGGGACGATCTTGTCGCAGTTGGGGATGCACACCATGCCGTCGAAGCAGTGCGCCATGACCATGGTCTCGACGCAGTCGGCGATCAGTTCGCGCGACGGCAGCGACCATAGCATGCCCTGGTGGCCCATGGCGATGCCATCATCGACGCCGATGGTGTTGAAGATGAACGGCACGCCGCCGGCGGCGCGGATCGCGGCCGACACCACCTCGGCGACCTCGTCGAGGTGGACGTGGCCGGGGATGATCTCGACGTGCGACGAGCACACGGCGATGAACGGTTTGCCAAAGTCCTCCTCCTTGACGCCGGCGGCGCGTAGGAGGGAACGGTGGGGGGCCCGGTCGAAGCCCTTCTGGATGGTGTCGGAGCGCATGGCTGATTCCTATGCTGGCACGAAGGTGGCCTCGTCCAGCACTGCCCGCCATGCGTTCGGCACCGGGTGCGGTGATGATCAGCCCACCATTGGCGGCCAGGCCAGTCCGGCCACGGCGAACAGCCGCTTCAGCGTCGCCGGCAGGCGCTCGATCAGGTCGAGGGCATCCCAGCATGGGCCCTGCTCGGTCCACAGCTCGTCGCCCGCCTCGGTGAGCCAGAGAATGGCGATGCGCGCCGCGTCGTAGGGTCGGCAGCCGCGTGCCAACAGGCCAGCAGACAGGCCGGCGAGCACATCGCCGGTGCCACCCACCGCCATACGCGGATTACCGCGCCGGTTGCGCTGCCAGCGCCAGCCATCGCTGACGAAGTCAACCGGGGCCTTGGCCAGCAACGTACGGTGTAGCGCGGCATAAGCGTGCAGTTGCTCCTCCTCGGGCAGGGCGGAGAGGCCGAGCAGGTTGCGCGCTTCGCCACGATGTGGCGTAAGCAGGGCCGGGGCGCCGCCGGTGGTCAACTGGTCGGCGCAGGCTGTTATGCCGTCGGCGTCGAGCACCACTGGCACGCCCATCTCCAGACACAGCGAGGCAGCCTGCCGGGCGGCCTCCACGGCGTTGCGGCCCCGACCCAGGCCGTTGCCGATCAGCACGGCGCCGGCGCGCACGGCGTAGGGCGTCAGTTCGCCGGTGGTCACCGGGGCGAGCGTCGAGCCAGGCTGGCGGTGCTGCAGGATGGTCGGCGGCAGCGGTGGGCCCTCGCAGGTCCACGCCCGCACCAGGTCGCAGCCGGTGCACATCGCTGCCCGGCAGGCCAGGTCCAGGGCGCCGGGGAAGGCTCCACCCCCGACCACCAGTAGTTCACCGTTGACGCCCTTGTGGGCCTCGCGCGGCAGGCCAGGAAAGCGGCGCAGCACGCTGGGTTGCACCTCCAGCCAGGCGCGCGGGTCGATGCCGATGTCGACGGTGGTGAATTCGGCGGTGGCTGGTCCGGCGGCAGGGCTGAGGAGCTCATGCTTCGCCACCTGGAAGCAGACGGTGAAACGCGCCGGCAGGAGGTGCGGCGTGCCCAGACCACTTGGCACGTCGGCGGCAAGCACCGGGGCCCCCAACCGCCGCAGGGCGTCCAGCGCGGCAGGGATGGGCGGACGTGGCTCGCCCCGTGCCCCAGCGCCAAGCACGGCGTCGATGACCAGGGCCGGCGGGGTGGCAGGTGGCGCGGCGACCAGCCGGGCGGCGGCCGGCAGCCGGTCGCGGTTTAGCCGGCACAGATCACTCTTGGCATCGGTTACGGGCCATACGGACACTGTTCGTCCAGCGGCAGCCAGCAGTCGGGCGGCTACATAGCCATCCCCACCATTGTTGCCTGGTCCGCAGGCGACCAGCAGGGGACCGGACGGGGCCATGCGCATGGCCTGGGCCGCCAAGGCCGCCCCGGCCCGCTCCATCAGTTCGGTGAGGTCTTGGCCGAGCTGGACGGCAGCAGCGTCGATCAGTTCGACCTCGTCGAGGGGGACGACCGGTGCGGGCAGCGGCATGCGGGAAGATACGGCGCGATCGCCCCTGGAGCTAGCGACAGCCGGAGACTGCCTCCTATGCGCTTTCGTCATACATGGACCCTCGGGTCCGGTTGACTCATGCGTCGCGCGACCTAGCTTCCCGCCTCGGCCACGGGCACCCCCGCGGCCACGGTCCGCGTAGCCCCATTCGGGAGAAGTCCGCAGATGGACACCAAGGTCCTCAAGGAAATCACCAAGCTCATGAACGACAACGACCTCATCGAGGTCGAGGTCGAATCCAAGGGATTGAAGGTCAAGCTGCGTAAGGCGGCCGCGACCACCACCGTGGTGCAGACCGTAGCCGCCCCCGTAGCCGCCGCCCCCGCGCCGACCGCTGCGGTGACTGCCGCCGCTGGCGCCGCTGCGGCCAAGAGCGCCGAAGAGGCCGGCTGGAAGCAGATCACCTCGCCGATTCCCGGCACGGTCTACCTGAAGCCGAATCCGGATGCCGCAAACTTCGTCGCCGAAGGCGTCCAGGTCGACCCGGCCAAGGTGGTCTGCCTGATCGAGGCCATGAAGGTGTTCAACGAGATCAAGCCGGACGCCGGCATCAGCGGCCAGATCAAGCGCATCTGCGTCAAGGACGGCCAGCCGGTCGAATACGGCACGGTACTGTACCTGGTCGGCTAGCGCCGATCAGGGTGCGGAGGTGCGGAGGTACGGGGGTGCGGCCCCCACCCCGCGGCACCTCCGCCCTCCCCCACACCCGCACT
>JBBREK010000241.1:0-6006 GCA_038203025.1 Planctomycetota bacterium | reverse complement strand
GCCGCGCGGTAGGCCACCCGAAACCCGAACCCGAAACCCGAAACCCGAAACCCGAAACCCGAAACCCCATGCCTGACATCAAGCCCATGCAGATCGGCATCATCGGATGCGGATCGATCTCCAACGCCTACTTCAACGCCTGCAAACGTTTCCCGTTCATCACGGTCGCCGCTGCAGCTGACCTTGATTCGGAGCGAGCCAAGGCCAAAGCGGCCGAGCACGGCGTCGCGCGTTCCTGCTCGGTTGCGGAGATGCTCGCTGACAAGGACATCGAACTCGTCGTCAACCTGACCATCCCCAAGGCACATGCCCCGGTAGCGATGCAGGCGCTGGATGCCGGCAAGCACGTCTTCGGCGAGAAGCCGTTCGCGCTCAACCGCGGCGAGGGCGAGGCGATGGTGGCCAAGGCCAAGGCCAAGGGTCTGCGCCTGGGCTGCGCGCCGGACACCGTGCTCGGCTGTGGTATCCAGACGGCGCGCAAGTATCTGGATGACGGCGTCATCGGCCCGGTGGTCGGCGGCAATGCCTTCATGCTGTGCGGCGGCCACGAGAGCTGGCATCCCTCGCCGGAGTTCTACTACGAGGTCGGCGGCGGACCGATGTTCGACATGGGCCCGTACTATCTGCATGCGCTGATCACCCTGCTTGGACCGGTGAAGCGGGTGTCCGGCGTCACCGCCACCACCTTCCCGACCCGCACCATCACCAGCCAGCCGAAACATGGTAAGGTGGTCAAGGTCGAGGTGCCGACCCATATCGTCACCGTCCTGGAATTCGCAGCAGGCGCGGTCATCACGCTGACCACCAGCTTCGATATCAAGGGCGGCCACACCATGCCCAACATCGAACTGTACGGCACTGCCGGTTCGATGCAGGTGCCCGACCCGAACGGCACCGGCGGCCCGGTGAAGGTGAAGCGCGCCAAGTTGCACGACTGGGTCGAGTACGACCGCACCCATCCCTACAAAGAGGGTTCGCGCGGCGTCGGCGTCGCCGACATGGCGCAGGCCATCCGCACCGGCCGTCCGCATCGCGCCAATGACGCCATCGCCATGCACGCTCTCGACGTCATGCAGGCGGTACACGACGCCTCTGCATCGGGGAAGTACGTCACCCTGACCAGCACCTGCGAACGCCCGGCCGCCATGCGCACCGATCTGCCGGACTGGACCCTGGACGGCTGACGCGAACGTAGCGCCGGCTTTAGCCGGCACGGCCGGCAGGCTTCAGCCTGCCGCGGGGCAATGGCGTACTGTGCTCATCTCCTCATTACCCCACGGCCGGCCGACCGGGCCGACTGAAGTCGGCGCTCCGGTTTAACTCCGGTAGTCGGCGTTCTCGCTAATATACTCATGCGTACGGTCGGCGCCGAGCACCTCGGCGCCGACCGTACCGGCGTTCAGTTCGACCTCGATCACCACGCTACGCTCGTGCGGCGGCCACGACACCGGCGGACAGAAGGTCAGGCCGTCGGCGGGCGGGACGCTGGTATACAGTTCGGCCGACTTCAGGTGTGCCGACACGGCCTGTTCCTTGCCGCGGTCGAGGCGGAAGGCGCCGTCGCTGAACACCTCGATGCCGCCGACCGCGAGGCGCAACTGCGACAGGTCGAGCCCCGGAAAGTGCGCTCCGGCCTCCTTGCCGATGGCGCAGACCAGTCGTCCGACGTTGGGGTCGTTGCCGCACACGGCGCACTGAAACAGCGGGCTGTTGACGATGCTCTTGCCCAGGGCGACGGCGGTGGTTGCGTCTGGGGTGCCAGCGATGTGCACGCGCATGACGTGGTGCACACCCTCGCCGTTCCTGACGACGTCCTCGGTCAGATCGGCGCAGACCTGGCGCAGGGCGGCGCGGAACGCCGCTACCTCTGGCTTACCACCGACGCCGCTGCTCCACGCCACCACCGTGTCGCTGGTCGAGGTATCGCTGTCGATCGACATGCGGTTGAAGGTCGTGCCGACCGCCTCGGCCAGGGCGCTGCGTAGTTCGTCGCGGTCCACGTCGAGGTCGGTGAGGATGTAGACCAGCATGGTCGCTAGGTTCGGCTCAATCATGCCGGCGCCCTTGGCGATGCCGACGATGCTGCCCTGTGGCAGATCGGCGCGGCGGATCTTCGGGTAGAGGTCGGTGGTGCAGATGCCTTCGGCCGCCGGCAGGATGCCCTGGGCGTCCGACAGTGCCGCAACCGCGTCCGGCAGCGCCGGCAGCATCTGCGATACCGGCAGCTTCCAGCCAATCACGCCGGTGGACGACGGCAGGACCGCGGTTGCTGGGATGCCGAGCAGCCGGCCGGCCTCGGCGCACAGGGCCTCGCTGTCGGCGACGCCGCCCGGGGCGCAGACGTTCGAGATCTTGTTGTTTACCACGATGGCGCCCAGCGTCGGCTGCTGCAACCGGCTGCGGCCGATCACCACCGGCGCACCGGGGAAGGCGTTGCGGGTGAACAGCGCGGCGAAGGCCGGTGACGGCCGCTCGGTGGCGATGACTGTGATCGCCATCTTCGCGGGCTTGGGCGCCTCGGCGGGGGTGAATGCGAAGCGGGCGACGCCGACCCGGAAGCCGCGCGGCAGCTGGGCCTGGCTGGCGAGCCAGGCGCGATGCGCGTCTCTGGTGGCGAAGGTCAGGTCGGTGCTGGGCATGGCGGCACGCTAGCCCTGGGATCGACGAGCTCCAGCTCGTCGGCGGTTAGCGTCCCGACGAGCCGGAGCTCGTCAGTCCAGGCCGGCCTCGGCCAGGACTTCATCCAGTGTCGAGACGAACTTCACCTCGATGCCGTCGGTGACCAGCTTGGGCAGCTCGGCGTAGTCGCGCTCGTTGGCCGCCGGCAGCAGCACGCGGGTCAGCCTGGCACGTTTGGCCGCGACCAGTTTTTCGCGCACGCCGCCAATCGGATAGACCCGGCCGGTCAAGGTCAGCTCGCCGGTCATGCCGAGGCGGCGGCGCGGCGCCTTGTCCAGGGCCAGTGACAACAGGGCAGTGGCGATGGTGACGCCGGCGCTGGGACCATCCTTAGGAGTGGCGCCGGCCGGTACGTGGACGTGGATGGCGTGCTTGTCGAAATAGGTGAGGTCGGCGCCAAGCCGTTTGGCATTGGCCATCAGGTAGGTGCGCGCCAGCGTCGCCGACTCCTTCATCACGTCGCCAAGCTGGCCGGTCAGGGTCAGCGAGCCCTTCTCTGCGGCGACGCCAACGGCCTCGATCTCTAGCGTTACCCCGCCCATCGCTGTCCATGCAAGTCCGGTGACGACGCCAGGGCGCGGATGCGCCAGCAGCTCGTCGTCGCGCATCAGCGGCTTGCCCAGGTAGTCGACCAGGTTCTTCGGCGTCACGGAGATCCGCGCCGTCCTCGGATGGGTGGCCTTGGCGGTGGCGATCTTGCGGCAGACCTTGGCGATGAGTTGTTCGAGGTGGCGCACGCCGGCCTCGCGGGCGTGGTCGCGGACCATGCTGCGCAGCGCCGGAGTGGTGAAGACCAGGTTGCGTTTGCTTAGCCCATGCGCGGTTAGCTGCTTGGGTACTAGATGGTCGCGGGCGATGGCCATCTTCTCTGCCTCGACGTAGCCGGCCAAGCGGATTACCTCCATGCGGTCGCGCAGCGGCTCGGGGATGCCGCCGGGTTCGTTGGCCGTACAGATGAACAGCACCTGGGAGAGGTCGACGCGCACGTCGAGGTAGTGATCGAGGAAGTCCTTGTTCTGCTCGGGATCCAGCACCTCAAGCAGCGCACTGGCCGGATCGCCCTGGTTACCATGACCGAGCTTGTCGACTTCGTCGAGTAGGATGACGGGATTCATCGAACCGCAGCGCTTGAGCGCCTGCACGATCTTGCCCGGCAGGGCGCCGACATAGGTGCGGCGGTGACCTTTGATCTCGGCCTCGTCGCGCATGCCGCCAAGTGAGTAGCGGAAGAACTTCCTCCCCAGCTGGCGCGCGATCGAGGCGCCGACCGAGGTCTTGCCGGTGCCGGGCGGACCGACCAGGGTGATGATGCCACCGCCGCGATCCTCCTTGAGCTTGCGCACGGCGACGAATTCGACGATGCGGTCCTTAACCTCCTCCAGGCCGAAATGGTCCTCGTCGAGGCCCTTGCGCAGCTTTGCCATGTTGAGCTGGTCGTCGCTCTTCACGCCCCACGGCAGCTCGGTGAGCCACTCCAGACGGGTGCGCACGACGTTGTATTCGCTGGAGGCAGGATCAAGCAGCGACAGCTTGCGCAGCTCCTCGTCGGCGACCTGACGGACCTCGGCCGGGACAGCGTCACCGCGCTTCTCCAGCGCCTCCTTGAAGCGTTTGACGTCGAGCGACTTGTCGTCGGTCTCCAGACCCAGCTCCTGCTTGATCGCCTTGAGCTGCTCGTTGAGGAAGAATTTGCGCTGGTGGTCGCTGACCTTGTCCTCGATCTGCTTCTGGATCTTGGTCTTCAGCTGCGACAGCTGGTCCTCGCGGGTGAGCAGGGCGACGACCCGCTCCATGCGCGGGATGATCTCGATCGTCTCCAGGACGTCCTGCAGGTCGTCCCGCTTGGCCGTGGTCAGGCTGGCGGCGATGTCGGTCAACCGGCTCGGCCCATCGATGTTGTTGAAGTTGGCGAGGACCATCTTGATCTCTTCGCCATACACCGGGTTGTGCGAGACCAGGCCACGCAGCTGGCCGACGATGGCCATGGCCAAGGCCCGGACCTGTTGGTCGCCGGGATCGACGGTGGTGCGGATGGCCTCGCCCCGCACGATGACCAGCTTGTCGTCCCGTTCGACCTCGACGGTGCGCCAACGCGTGGCTACCTGGATGATGACCTGAAGAGCTCCTCCATCGACGTCCTGATGCTTGGCGATGCGTGCGGCGCATCCGATGTGGTGGAGCTGGGTGCCCGTGAAGGCGCCGCTCTCCTCGACCGGTTCGAGGGTCATGAAGAACCCCACCCAGCCATGGTGGTGACTGAGGGCGTGCCGTGCCGCATCGGCCAGGCGGCCAGCGGGAACGACCAGTGGCAGCATCATGGTCGGAAAGACCGGCCGCTGGTTCAGGGGCAGGGCCACCAGGCGCTGCGGTACCACTTCATCGGCGCGGACGATGCTAGTCCCGGGTTCGCTCGTCGTCGCATCAACGACGAATTCCGCATCCTTCTGGTCCGTGGGTTCGTGCTGATCGCTCATGGGGCCTCGAGTCTACTGGGTCGTTTCGACAGACAATGACGTGTGATTGGGTATTCCTGGCAAGGCTCGTGCCAAGCATTTCAGGGCCATGCAAAGCACGCATAAGTTGCCGCCTTGAAAAATGAAAAAGGCTGATAGCATACTGACGCACGAAAATTGAGCGGGTCGGGATCCCTCTGACCTGTTCACCATCGCGACTCCTTCTCCATTGCAACCCCCCAACCAAGGACCCCCGCCCATGCGCGTTGCCATCAAGGCCACCGAGGAAGCCATCATCCGCCTGCTGAAGGCTGGCCATCCGCTCCCCGGTGATGTCGTCGATCGCGAACTGGAGACTCGTCTCCCTGTCTTCCAGAGTGTGGAAGCCGTGCCGGTGAAGACCTACGGCCTCGAAGGCCTTGGTCGCATCGTCATCGCCCGCGGCCGCAAGGACGTGTGGTTCGTCGACATCAAGCGCAAGGACGGCAAGCTGAGCGTCAAGGACGGCGAGAGCTTCCTCGACATGCGCGACAAGCTGCAGCAGCGCTACCCGGGCCAGAAGGTCACCGGCTGGCTGTTCACCACCGCCGAGGTCGATTCGAAGGCCAAGGTCGTCATCGCTGAGAAGGGGTGCTTCGCAACCGCCGGAGCAGCCAAGCGCTGACGCGCTGGTTTCGAGTTCCACGTTTCAAGAAAAGCCGGCGGACGACCGCCGGCTTTTTCGTTCCTGGACCCTCACCGCCAAAGCCGAAACGCGTCACTCGACCATGTCCCCGCTCCCAGAACGTCTGCGCCCAAAGACCCTCGCCGAGGTGGTCGGCCAGGAGCATCTGCTCGGCCCCCAGGGGATCATCAGCCGGTTGATCGCCGCCGG
>JBBREK010000240.1:0-6037 GCA_038203025.1 Planctomycetota bacterium | reverse complement strand
TGGAGCCAAGTGGATCATCGACACCACCGCCGGACTCTACCGCGACGACACGCCGCCGCCCGAGCCTGACACCGCGTAGCGGCCCACGCCGCCCCTCGATCAGCACCACGACACGCCAGCGGCCGAGAGGCCGCCGGGGCGACGTCGAGCAACACCGCGAATCGACCAACGCTGGGCGACTCGCAGACCGATACGACGACAGAAGCCGGCCCAATCGGGCCGGCTTCGTGCTGTCGCAGGTGGTTCGTTGATCGCTAGCGGCTGTCAAAGCCCGGTAGACGCGTCATTCGGTGCCTGTCCACATCCAACACATCCCGTCAAAGCCCGGTAGACGCGTCATTCGGTGCCTGTCCACATCCACATCATTCGGTGCCTGTCCACATCCACATCATCCCACAGTAGACGCGTCATTCGGTGCCTGTCCACATCCACATCACATCGTCCACATCATCTCACATCATCTGGTCCACATCATCCTGTCCACATCATCCGTCGCCAGCCTCCGTCCCAACGCGCCGTTTGCGCGGTCGCCGGTGGACTTCACCTCGTCGGTCGGCGACGACCTCGATCACCTGCTTGGCGCTCGTCCCGTCTGGCCGTTCAGCCAGTCAATCCAGGCCTGGAAGCCATCCCCGGATTTGGTCGAAAGCCGCACCTGCGGCGCTCGGCTGTTGACCAGCGCGAGATCGTCGCGCATGCGCTGCTCGTCGAACTCCATGACTCCGGCGAGGTCGATCTTGGTCAGCAGGACGACGTCGGCGGCCTGGAACAGGGTGGGGTACTTGGCCACCTTGTCATCGCCTTCGGGTAGGCTCATCAGCACGACGTTGCGGTGCTCGCCAAGCGCGAATCCAGCCGGGCAGACCATGTTGCCGACGTTCTCGATGAAGAGGAAGGCACGGCCGGACAGGTCGATCGAGGCGAGCCCGTCCGCGACCTCGGCGGCGGTGAGATGGCAGCCGCGACCGGTGTTGATCTGCACCACCGGCGCACCGGTGGCAGCCAGCCGGTCGGCGTCGCGCGTGGTCTGCAGATCGCCGACCAGCACGGCGCAACGCGCCGCGCCGAGAACTTCGATGGTCTTCTGCAGCAGCGTGGTCTTGCCCGATCCGGGCGCACTCATGACGTTGATGCCGACGATGCCGTGGCTTTCGAGCAGCCGACGGTTGGCGGCGGCGATCTGGTCGTTCTTCTGCAGCAGCGGCTTGGCGATGACGGTGACGTTGGGCATGGCTCAGTCCTCAGTTTCGCCGGTCAGCGAGGCGATGGTGATGTCATCACCGGCGGTGATATCGGCGGCGGCCTGCCCGCACGACGGGCAGCGGAAGTCACGCAGGGTCGGCGCGTAGTCCGCTCCGCAGCCGCGGCAGCGGGCCTGCATCGGCACCTCGGTCTGCTCCAGCTTGGCGCCCTCGGCGGACGTGCCCAGCGACACCGCCTCGAAGGCCATGTCGAGCGATTCCGGCACCACCTGGCGCCGCACGCCGACGGCGATGCGTACCACCCCGATGCGGATCAGCCCGTTGGCCTTGGCGAGGTCTTCGACCTGGGCGAGCAGGCCGGCAGCGATGGAGAGTTCGTGCATCAGCAGATCCGTGGCAGTTCTTCGCCGTGCGGGCGCTGCACGATGCGGCGGCCACCGGCGGCGGTGAGCATTTCCGCCAGCGGCGGCGTGGCGGCGGTGATCCGGCCGATGATCGCAGCCTCGCGGCCGAGCGGATCGGCGCGCAGCAGCGCCAGCGCCCGCTCGGCGTCAGCAGCGGCGACCACGGCGATGATCTTGCCCTCGTTGGCCACGGCCAAGGGATCGAGACCGAGCAGTTCGGCGGCGTGGCGCGCGGCCGGGCTGATCGGGATGTGCTGTTCGTCGAGTTCAACCCCGACAGCACCGTCCTCGGCCAGGTCAGCGGCCACGCCGGCGACGCCGCCACGCGTCGGATCGCGCATGAAGCGCAATCCTTCACCCAGGGTAAGCAGCGCGGCGCACAGGCGGCCCAGCGGCGCCACGTCGCTGACCACCGGCGTGCTGAAGGCCAAACCTTCGCGGCAGGCCATCACCGCCAGGCCGTGCTCGGCAATGCGCCCGCTGACCAGGATGGCATCGCCCGGACGGACCCGGCGCGGCGACAGATCCACCCCGTCAGGCAGCACGCCGAGACCGGCGGTAGAGAGCATCAGCCCGTCACCACGACGGCGCTCGACCACTTTGGTGTCACCGGTGACAATGGGCACACCCGCCTCGCGCGCCGCGGCGGCTGCGGAATCGAGCACGCGATCCAGCTCGGCGAACGACAGGCCCTCCTCGATGATCAGCGACAGGGTCAGGGCCAGCGGTCGTGCGCCCATCACCGACATATCGTTGACCGTGCCGCAAACCGCCAGCCGGCCGATGTCCCCGCCGGGGAAGAAGATCGGCTGCACCACCGAGGCGTCGGTGGTCACGCACAACCGTCCGCCCGGATTCGCCAACACCGCCCCATCGGTCAGCGGATCAAGGGCCGGGTTGGCGAAACGCGGCAGGATGTGCTCGGCGATCAGTCGGCGGGTCAGTTCGCCGCCACCACCGTGACCGAGGAGGATCAGTTCACCTACCATACTTGAACCAGGCTGCGCAGGTGCCCTCGGAACTGACCATGCACGGCCCGACCGGATTGGTCGGGGTGCAGCCGTTGCCGAACAGCGGGCACTCCTTCGGTTCGACCTTGCCCTGGATGACCTCGCCGCAGCGGCAGGCGCCAGGGTCGTCGTCGACCTCGGTGTTGAGGCGGTAGTGCACGGCAGCGTCGAAGCGACGGTAGGCCGCGCGCAACCGCAGGCCGCTGCCGGGGATGGTGCCCATCGCCCGCCAGGTGGCGTCGCAGGACTCGAACACGCGATCGATCAGGGCCTGGGCGTGCGGATTGCCCTCCGGCTTCACCGCCACGGTGTAGCGGTTGTCGAGGCCGGGTTGCCCGTCGCGCTGCATCTCGCACAGGCGTTCAATGCCCGCGACCATCGAGGACGCCTCGAAGCCGGCGACGACACAGGCCTTGCCGTGCCGCGTCACGATGGGGCGGTAGGCCTCTGAGCCGATGACCACGCTGACGTGCCCCGGGCAGAGAAAGCCGTCGAGCCCGTCGCCACCATCGCCGGCGAGCAGCGCCAGCATCGCCGGCACCACCAGCTTGTGGGCGGTGAGAACGCGGAAGTTCGCCAGGCCCTGTTCCTCGGCGTCGAGCACGGCCTGCGCCGTAGCCGGCGTGGTGGTCTCGAAGCCGACCGCGAGGAAGACGACCTGGCGCTCGGGATGCTTGGCCGCCCAGGCCACCGCGTCGAGGGCCGAGTAGACCACCAGCACGTCGGCGCCGCGCGCCCGCGCCTCGGCCAGACTGCCGCCGCGGCCGGGCACCCGCACCATGTCGCCGTAGGTGGCGATGGTCACGCCCTGGCGGCCGGCGAGTTCCAGGGCCGCATCGATGTAGCCCTGGGCGGTGACGCAGACCGGGCAACCCGGCCCGGAGATCAGCTTCAGCGACGGTGGCAGCATCCCGCGCACACCGCTGCGGAACAGCGACACGGTGTGGGTGCCGCAGACCTCCATGAGGGTGACGCGGCGTCCGGCGCAAGCGGTGGCGAGGCGTTCGGCTGGCGTGCTCACGCCAGTTCCGCCGGCACGTCCGCCACGCCCATCTCCTGCAGATAGGCCCAGGTCTGGCGCGCCTCGTCGGGGTCAACCTCCTGCAGGGCCATGCCGGCGTGGACCAGCAGCCAGGCACCGATCGTAGCCTCCGGCGTCATCGCCAGGGAGACGCGCAACTGGTTGCCCTGGAAATCCAGGACCCCGACTTTGCCGTCGATGGCGATGAGACGACCTGGAACTGCGAGGCACATGCGAGATGAGGTTAGACGGGGGATTGGACAGGCAATCCACGACAAGCGGCAGAGACAGGTCCGTTGCCTCGGCCAGCAGAGACAGGTCCATTGCAATGGCCGGCGGGACACCGGCGGTCCCGCGGCAGGCGGAGAACAGATCAACCTGACAGGGCAGCGATCGCCGCCTGGCCCAGCGCCAGGCCGCCGTCACCCGGCGGCACCAGGTGATGCGTCAGCACGCGCCGACCGGCGGCAGCCAGTCGCGTCTGCACGCCGCGCAGCAGCAGGCGGTTGACGAAGCAGCCGCCGCTGAGCGCGACAGTGTCGTCGGCGTGGCGCAGCACGGCGGCAGCGAGGGCGTCGCACACCGCCTCGTGGAAGGCCAGGGCGAGGTCGGCGGGGTCGCCACCCGCCAGCAGCCCGCGCACCAGCGGGGCATGGTCAAGGCCGTCGAAGGCCAGTTGCCGGCCGGGACGGCCACGCAGCGCCGCCTGCTCGACCGCGACTGCCGCCTCGCCTTCGAAACGGTTGACGTCGCCCAGGCCAAGCAGCCAGGCGACGCCGTCGAACAGCCGGCCGAGACTGCTGCAGCGCACGGCGCGAGGCAGGCGGACACGGGCGATGGCGACCGTCTCGGCGTCCAGTGGCCGCGGCAGCAGGCGCGGCCACTCCTCGCCAAAGGCGTGATGCAGCAGACCCACCGCCGGCCGCCAGGTCTCGGCGGCGCCGGCGTCCCCGCCGAGCAGCGCGAACGGCGCGAGGTGGTCGAGACGCTCAAACCCGGCGCCGGCCAGCCGCAGCACTTCACCACCCCACACCGTGCCGTCGGCTCCGTAGCCGGTGCCGTCGCAGACCACCGCCAAGGCCGGGCCGGCATGACCGTGTTCGGCCAGGCAGGCAGCGGCGTGGGCATGGTGGTGCTGCACCGCGATCACCGGCAGACCGAGACCACGGCCGTGGCGAGCGCCGTGGTAGCTGGGATGCAGATCGACAACCACCGCCGCGGGGGGGAGGCGCAGCAGTTCCTGCAGACGGGCGGTGGCGGCGAGGAAGTTGCGGAAGGCGGCCGGGTTCTCCAGGTCGCCAAGATGCTCTGACAGCACGCAGCGTCCGTCGGCGGCCAGCGCCACCGCCGCCTTGAGGTCGCCGCCGAGCGCCAGCAGCGGACGGTCGCAGGCCAGGGCGATCGGATCCGGGACGCAGCCGCGGGCCCGGCGCAGCGGCGTCTCCCCCAGCCACACCGAATCGTCGAGCAGCCGGGCGATGTCGCGGTCGTGCAGCAGAAAGGCATCAGCAATGCCGGCCAGACGCTGCAAGGCCTCGGCGTTGTCGTGGCACAGCGGCTCGCCGGCGGGATTGGCCGAGGTCATGACCAGCACCGCCGGCGCCGCCTGCAGCAGCAACAGGTGCATAGCGGTGTAGGGCAGCATGACGCCAAGGAGGTCGCCGCCTGGCGCCACCGATGCAGCCACACCGACGCCGTGGCGCGGTGCCAGGACGATCGGGGCGACGCTCGATGCCAGCCGGGTCGCATCAGCGGCAGTGAACGCAGCCAGACTCCGCGCCGTCGCCAGGTCGCGCGCCATGACCGCGAACGGCTTGGCGTCGCGCTGCTTGCGGCTGCGCAGGCGGGCGACCGCGGCCTCGTCGTCGGCGCGCACCGCGAGGTGGAAGCCGCCCAGGCCCTTGATCGCGACGATGCGGCCGGCGTGCAGCAGCCGGGCTGCTTCAGCGATGCCGTCGCCGTCGTGGCCGTGCAGCCAGACGCGTGGCCCGCACTGCGGACAGGCGATCGGCTGGGCGTGATGCCGGCGATCCCGCACGTCCTCGTATTCGCGCCGACAGGCCGGGCACATGGCGAAACCCGCCATGGTGGTATTCGGCCGGTCGTAGGGCACCGCCGTGATGATGGCGTAGCGTGGCCCGCAACCGGTGCAGTTGGCGAAGGCATGCCGATAACGGCGGTCGGCGGGATCCACGACCTCGCCGGCACAGGCGGCGCAGATGGCGGCGTCGGGGGTGATCGCCAGGCTGGGAGGCGCCCCGTCCTGCGACGCGACGATGCGGAAGCCGCGTTCGCCGCAGTCCGGCAGGTCCTCGCAGGTGATGGCGGTGAGGCGTGCCAGCGGCGGGGCCTCTTCGGCCAGACGGCGGCGGAACGTCTCCAGCGACACGCCTTCGACCT
>JBBREK010000239.1:0-6059 GCA_038203025.1 Planctomycetota bacterium | reverse complement strand
AGCAGGCAGACCACATTCCCATGTTGTCCGCCAGAGACATCCGCACAGCGCTGGCCCAACTCTTGGCGGCCTCAGGAAGTCCTGATATCAGGACCTTCGAGACCATTGCCAATCGCCAGGCCCAGCGCTGGGCGTCAACCCGAAGTCGATACAAAAAGCAGGGAATTCAGCCAGTCTGGACACGGTTCGCGAATCCGATCATGTAGAACTAACCGCCCTGTACCCCGACGCCAGCAAGCTAGACGCCGCAACGAAGACCGCATACCTGCTCAAGTAGACCACACCGAGGACCCACCCGTGACCACCCCACCCACCCCTATTGATCCCCGCGGTCCCCACGTCCTGGGGTGCTACCCAGGGTCATGTCGTGAACCTCGTAAGTCCTTTACTGACAACATATCAATGGAGACCGGCTTTCCCTGAGGTTGGCGCAAGCCTTCGGAATCTCCCTGGTTTTCCATGGGGAATCTCATGTCCAGGTTCAACCCAACCAGTTTTCTTGACGGACCCCTGGGGTGCTACCGGGTGAGGCGTGGCCGCCACCTCTGGCACGTGTCGGCCGAGTTCCCCAACGGCAAGACCCCGCCGGCCCTCGCGCGTTACATCGTTGAGGTGTGGTCGGATTCGAGAACCACCGGTCGGCGTCACCACACGCTTGTAGGTCCGCGAGGTCGTCCATTGCCCCGGGCGCGCCAGCGGCGCGCGGTCCCAGGTCGATGCATTCGAAGCGTGTGTGCCGTTGGCAGCGCAGGCGCCAGCCGAGCAGCCTCGTGTGACGTCGGACGCGCCATCGGCGAACGTCAGTGAGCCGGGCCTGGCGGGGGATCCGGGGGCGGCAGCCCTCGGCGGGGCCGCGGGGCAGAGCCCCGCGAACTGAAAGCCGCGAACTGAAAGCCGCGAACTAAGAACCGACCTGGAGGCGGCCGAAGGCCGCGACGGTCAGGCCGATACGCTTGGCGTACTTCTCGACGCTCTCGCCCTTCTCGGCGTCGAACAGCATCTCCTGTTCGAGCAGCACACTCTCCTTGAAGAAGCGGCCGAGCTTGCCCTCGACGATCTTCGGGCGCATCGCTTCGGGCTTGGCCTGCACGTCAGGCGTCGCCGCGATGATCTCCTTCTCCTTCTCGACCAGGGCCGGATCGACCGAGCCGCGATCGAGCGCCACCGGGACCGGGCTGGCCGAGGCGACGTGCAGAGCGATCTGCTTGAGCTTGGCGGCATCGCCGGCGCCAGCGACCAGGGCGGCGATGCGGCCGTCGTGGTTGTAGCCGGAGACGGTCTCACCGGCGACGCGCTTGACGTTCACCAGCTTGATGTTCTCGCCGATTTTCTGGATCTGGGCAATGACGGCCTCGGGCAGGGCGACGCCGCCCAGCTGCTGGGCGTTGAGCGCGTCGACGCTGTCGGCGCCGCTCGCCAGGGCGAGATCGGCGATCTGCTGGACGAAGGCACGGAAGGCGTCGTTCTTGCCGACGAAGTCGGTCTGGCAGCCGACCAGGACGATGACACCGGCTCCGCTGCCGATGGCCATGCCGGTGGCACCGCACGGGGTCTCGCGACCGCCGAACTTGGCGCCGGCGGCGGCACCCATTTTGCGCAGGTGTTCGATCGCGGCCTGGACGTCGCCGTTGGTGGCGGTCAGGGCCTGCTTGCACTTCATCATCGGCAGGTTGGTCATCGAGCGCAACTCGTTGACCAGGGCAGCTGTGATCTCGGCCATGACAGAGTCCTTTACTTGGCGGCGGGGAAGTTGGAGGCCGGGGCGGCGGCAGCGGCGACCGGGGCCGGGGCTGCATCGGCAGCGGGTTCGACGCGGGTCAACTGTTCGGAGCGGCCACGGGCCAGACCGTCGACCAGGGCCTTGACCACCAGCTGGATCGGGCGGATGCCGTCGTCGTTGCCGGGGATGGGCAGGTCGACCAGGGTCGGGTCGGTGTCGCTGTCGACTAGGCCGAGCAGCGGGATGCCGAGGCGGCGGGCTTCGTGCACCGCGGTCTCCTCGTGCTTGGGGTCGACCAGGAAGATGGCGTCGGGCAGCTTGTTCATCGTGCGCACGCCTTCGAGGTTGCGCAGAATGCGGCGGCGCTCACGGCCATCGCGCGACTGGATCTTCTTCGACTCGCGCAGGTACTCGGCGGTGTTCATGCGCTCCTCGATGATGTCGAGGCGGCGGATCGAGGTGCGGACGGTCTCGAAGTTGGTCAGGGTGCCGCCCAGCCAGCGCTCGGCGACGTAGGGCATGCCGGCGGCCTTGGCGGCGTCACGGATGACGTCCTTGGCCTGGCGCTTGGTGCCTACGAACAGCAGGGTCTTGTTGGCGCGGGCCAGCTTGGCGCAGTAGTAGTGCGCGTGGATCAGCTGCTTGGTGGTCTGCCGGATGTCGATGATGTGGATACCGCCGCGCTTGCCGTACAGGTACGGCGCCATGCGCGGGTGCCACAGGCTGCTGGAGGTGCCAAAGTGGATGCCGCTGTCGAGCAGCGACTTGAGGTCGACGATAGCCATGACGGACTCCTGCCGGACCCTCTGTACGGGTGTCGGCGGTTGGCGACGCGCTGGATGCCACCGCCGGTCGGCGCGTCGCCCGTCTGGGCGTTGCCGGCGTATGGTGCCCGAGGGATCCCGGGCGGGGCGCGGCAAGATAGGGAGGTCGCCCCCAGGGTCAACCGACGGTTCGAATGGACACTGGCACAGGAGGTGCTTTCATTGTCCTCCAGCCATGCCACGCCGCCTCCTCGTCCCGACCCTCGCCGCCTTTGTCGTGTTCTGCGGCGCCTGCGGCGAGATGCGCAGCACCGCCCCCGCCGCCCCGCCGACACCGGCTACGCTGATGAAAATACAAACCAAGGCCCCGACCCGTGCCGATGGCGCGGTGGTCACGGTCGCCACCGCGCCCGATGGCCGCTCTCTGGTCGAGTTCACCCTCGACGGAGCGCTGGAAGCCGGCACCCCCTACCGGGTGATCACCCCGGACGGCGGGCGCATCAAGGGCATGATCCAGATCACCGACCTGCCCGGCAAGGGACGCGCCATCGCCCGGGTGATCGCCCTGACCGATCCGACCGACGCGCCGGTCCCGGGCGACCGCGTGCGCGAACTCGCCACCCTGGCCGACGCCAGCCCGGGCCCGAGGCCGGCTGTCGCCGACCCAACCGAGGACGCACGCTTCGCCAAGCTGCGCGAGCAGTACCAACGCCTGATCGCCGAGGCGGTGGCGCGCCATGATGCCGACCTCGCTGCAGCCAAGGCCATCGCCGTCGCCCGCATCGCCGAGGCCGAGGCCGGCGTGCGTACCGCCCTGGCCGAGCGCGATCGCCTGCACGCAGCCGAACTGGCCGGCGCCCGCGCCGCCGGCGGCGAGACCGCCCTGGCCGCGGTCGCCAGCGAACGCGAAGCCGCCACCGCCCGGGCCCGGGCCGCGATCGACGAACGCGATCGCCTGCGCCTGGAGGTCGACCGCCTGGTCGCCGCCCAGGTGGAGTTGCGCATGCGCGCCGAGCGCCTGACCGCCGAGCGCACCGAGTCCGAGCGTTCCGCCACCACCCGGCTCACCGCCGAGCGCGAGGCACGCGAGCAGATCGCCAGCCGGCTCGCCGCGCTGGAGCTGCGCGAGGACGGCCGGGCGAGTACCACCGCCGCGCTGCTCAGTCGCGATCCCGACCGCAACGAAGGCGTGCTCGAACGCCTCGATCGCCTCAGCGCCGAGACCACCGTCGCCACCGACCGCGCCACCCGCGCCGAGGCCGCTGCCGCCGAAGCCCAGGCGGCGCTCCTGGCGAGCCGCCGGGCCCTGGCCGAGGCCGAGGCGGCGCGCGATGCCGCCACCGGCAAGCTCGCCGTCGCCGCCGATGTGGACACCAAGCTCGCTGAAGCACAGGATCAGCTGGCCGCCGCCAAGCGTGGACTCGCTGCCGCCAAGGAGCGTCAGTCCGCGGCCGAGCTCGGCCGGTTGGAGGCCGAACGCGCCCTCTTCGACCTCTCCGCCCGGGTCCTGCGCCTGCCGCGCGGCGGCGCCGAACTCGCCGCCCTGCACGAGCGCCTGCGCGCCACCCTCGGCAACGTCGCCACACCGGTCGACGACACCGCTCCGGAGCGTCGGCCATGAAGTGGAGCTTCCTCGCCATGCTGGCGGCAGCGCTGGCGCTGACCGCATGCTCGCCGGGACCGCGCGGACCGCGCAGCGGGGTCGGCCCGGGCACGATCCAGGCGGTACCGCAGAGCTCCGAATCGCAGAGCCTTGACCGGCACCTCGCCGCACTCGAGGCGCAGATCGCCAAGCTGGAGCACGACCTGGGCAAGGGCCGTGGTGCCTACCGCGACGGCAGCTTGCTGCGCGTCGAGGGCCGGCAGGGCGGCGAGCCGCCACTGGAACGCCTGCGCAGGCTGGAACGCGAACTCGCTGATGCCGAGGCGCGCATCTCCACCCGCGACCAGCGCGTCGCCGAGCTGACCCAGGAGCTGCAGGCCGCCCGCGATCGGGGTAAGACGCTTGGCGAGAAGGCCGGCGATCTGGCCTATGCCCGCGATGCGCTGATCACCGCCCAGCAGGCTCTGACCGAAGCCCGCGACCAGGCCGAAGGCCTGCGTGCCCAGCTCGCCACCAGCGAGCTGCAGCGCCTCAAGGCCGAGCGCGAGCACTTCCGCTTCGCCGCCGGCATTCTCAAGCTCGCCCCCGGTCAGACCACCCAGCTGCTCGAACTGCAGGACGAGGCGCGCGAAGCCGCCCGCCAGCTGGAGAACCAGACCCCAACGAAGCGGATGGAGCCACGCTGATGCGCCACCTCCTGCTCATCGCCGCCGTCCTGCTGGTTGGCTGCTCCGACCTGGCGCGCAACCCGTTCCGCCGCATGCCCGCGGCACCGCCCGGATCGGTGGCCTGGCACACCACACCGCGCGCGATCGAACCGCTGCGCGTCGCCGTGCTGCCCTTCGCCCTGGCCGAGAAGGTCGGCAAGGGCGCCGCCGAGTTGTCGCCGTCCTTCGCCGACAGCCTACGCGCCCTCGGCATCCACGAGACCGTCCTGGTCGGCCCCGAGCAAGCTGCCGGACTACAGCAGCAAACGCCCGATCTGCACGAGGGCCGCGTGTCGATCGACGCACTGCTGGCGGTGCGCGATGCCACCGGCTGCGACGCCGTCGCCATCGGCCGGGTCGAGCAGTTCGACGGTTTCCATCCGGTCAGCCTGGGCGCCTCGGTGCACCTCATCTCGTGTCGGGACGGCGCCGTGCTGTGGAGCGCGCAGATCCAGCTCGACACCCGCCGCCAGGACGTGCAGCGCGACATCGAAAGCTGGTGGAAGCGCAGCGCCGGAGCACAGGCCGCTGCGATCAACGGTTGGAAATCGGTACTGTCGACGCCACGTGATTTCTGCCGCTATGCGGCCGACCGTCTGGCGTGGACGATCGGCAACGACCCACCAGAATAGCCGTACCCGCCTGCGGGGTCCAGGGCGCAGCCCTGGTCGCAGCGCAGCGAGAACCGGCCGCCAAGCGGCGGTGGCGGCATACCATCGGCGCAGCCGATACCGCCACGGTTTCGGAGCCTGCGACGAAACCGAGCCGCGACAAAGGCCGCTGGGCAGGCCCGTCAGGGCCGTGGGGGCGGAAGCCCCAAGCAATCAGAGGAATTCGCACCAGTAGGCACTAGTCACCGCTGCCTTGACGCCGAAGGTCGTCTTGGCGGGGACTTCGAAGGCGGTGCCGGCGGCGTAGACCACCCATGGGCCGGGAGCGATGCGTGCCTGCAGTTCGCCGTTGATCACCGACATGCGCTCGGCGCCGTCGGTGGTGAACTGATACTCGCCAGGGACGATCACGCCGACGGTCTGCTTGCGGCCGTTCCGCTCGAAGCCGAGGGACTGGACCTTGCCATCATGGTAGGAGCTGTGCTTGATCATGGGAGGCGCGTCCTACGGCCTGGTGCCGGCGTGGCAATCCGCGGACTGCTGGCTAAGGTCGGCCGCACCCGTCCGTAGGATGGGCAAAGGAACCTGCCATGCGCCTCGCTTCCGCCTCCCTGCTGACCCTCGCTGCCCTCTGCCCGGCCGGCGAGGCGGACC
>JBBREK010000238.1:0-6084 GCA_038203025.1 Planctomycetota bacterium | reverse complement strand
CATCGACTGCGATCTGGTGGTCAGCGCCATCGGCACCCGCGCCAACCCGCTGCTCACCCAGACCTGCCCCGACCTGAAGCTCAACAAGTGGGGCAACATCGTCGTCGACCAGGATCTCATGTCCTCGCTCCCCGGCGTCTTTGCCGGCGGCGACATCGTGCGCGGTGCAGCCACTGTCATCCTCGCCATGGGCGACGGCAAGACCGCCGCCAAGCGCATCGATGCTTGGCTAATGCGCTAGAAACGCATCGATCCCGGATCGGAGTTGAACGGTCAGCCTTCCGCAGAGGCATAACACGCCACCGACTGCGCCTTGGCATCAGCCAGCAGGATCACTCCCTTGCTCCCGGCGCTGCGCACCGGAGCCACCACGCGGATCAGATCCCCCCATTTCGCCTCCTCGGGCAGCAGCTGCGGCAGCTGGTTCGGTGCGTCGCGGAAGAACGACTCGTCGAGTTGGTTGGCGCCACGGTTCGGGAACAGAGCAAGATAGAGAATGTTCTCCTCGATCAGTTCGTTGAGGAAATGCGTGCCCAGGGAGACGTCGGGGACCAGGCCCTCATGCATGCTGACGATTTCGCAGAGGATCGACACATGGCTGATGTCCTGGAAGCGCACGGGGATGCCCAGTGACGGAGTGCTGGTGCCCCAACGGCCTGGTCCCAGCAGCATGGTCGTGCCGCTGCCGGAGGAGCGGTTCAACTGCCCAAGGACCCGCGCTACCTCGTAGCGTTGGTTGATCGGCAAGTGACCGTAGATCGACGGGGTGACGTAGATGAAGCGGTCGACCGAGACGATGCGGCTGTGGCCGATCACCGCGCCACGGGCGGTGATGATCGGAGCGCCGCGTCCGGCCTCGGCGGGCATGACTAGACCCTCGGCGATGGTCACTGGCAACGGTCGGCACTGCACCAGATTCAGGCGATAGGCGCAGGCGGTGTCGAAGTTGGCGGTAAATTCGATATCGACCGGCACGCCGTAGCTCTCCTGCAACAGGGCTAGGGCCTCGCGCAGATCGCCGACCAAGCTGGTCTGCTCCAGCACGCCGTCGAAGGTCAACACGGGATCGCCGGGATGGCCATCGCTGCGCTGATCGTCGGAGACGAACAGGCTGGCCGGCACATCGGGGCTGCGCCGGAAGATTTCGTCAAAGGATCCGGAGATCAGCTGGTTGGCTTCGAGGTCGAGGAAGTCGACGCGGCGCTGGGCGTAATGGCGCACCTCGTCGAAATTCGACTCCGGACGCCGGCTGGGGTCGTTGAGTGCGACCACCCGGGTGTAGTCATCGTCGGAGCGGTCGACGGCACGTGTGCCCAGACCGAAGACCAGGCGGGCGACGCCGGCCGCCGGATCGATGTCCTCGCTCCAGGCGTAGGGGTTCCAGCTGAAGCCGACGCCTGCAAGATGCGGATAATAGCAGTGCCCGTGGCTGGATCCCGACACGCGCATCACCAGCAGGGCCATCTGCTCATCCTGCTGCAGCAGGCCGCGCTGGGCGCGGTAGCGCAACGCCTCCTCCGACATGCTGCTGGTGTAGACGGCGCGGACGGCGGCAAGGAAGTCGTCCCGGCGCCGCTCCGGCGGACCCTGGTTGGCGCAGAACACGCTCTCGTACTTGCCGGCGAAGGAGTTGCCGAAGTTGTCCTCGAGCAGCGAGCTGGAGCGGACGATGATCGGCGACTGCCCGAAGTACTCGAGCATGGCATCGAACTGGCGGAGGATGTGCGGCGGGAAGCGGCCGGTGAGGATGTTTTGCCGGGCCTGGTCGGCGCCGTCGAGAAAGGTCTCCGGATGGCGCTGCTTCTGCCGCACCCACCACACGCCATTGTCGACCAGATAGGTGTAGAAAACGTCGGCCCCGACGTAGTACGAATCGTGCTCCTCCAGCAGCCCGCCGAGCCTGGGCGAGCGGTCGCGCAGGATAGCACGCGCCACTAGCATGCCTGCCGACTTGCCGCCGATCAGTCCGGTGCCGATCATGCGCTGGCGGATGTCGAGGATATCCTCGATGGTCAGAAACCGTTCGGCCAGGGCCAGCATGTCGGGGTCGCGCGACAGCAGCATGCGGAGCAGCCGCCGCAGCATCGGCGGCAACTCGTCCGCCCCCCGTTGGCAGCGGCTATGGCAGTCGAGGGCGGCCTCGGCGCTTAGGAAGGCTCTATCCCACGGCCCGGCGTCAAGGGTGGCGTGGACTCCGCGCTGGCCACCGGCGCCGCGTAAAATTCCGGAGATGAGGTCGCTGCGAGTCACCGGGGAGAATCGCTCTCCCTCCCAGGCGTGCAGCATGTCCATGGTCTGGGCGAAGCGGTGCTGGACCTTGATCGGGCGGACGAACAGGCGGGATTCGTGGCGGAAGACGTCGAGGAACAGCTGAGTGGTGGCGAAGATCGGATCTACGGCCCGGGATGAGTGGGTGTTGCGCAGGATGGCGAAGTAGGCCAGCGTACGCAGGTCGTAGAGATATGGGCAGGTCAGCTTGAAGAAATTGCCCAGCATCTGGTCGGAGTACCAGTCCACCACCAAGTCCGACAGGCAGTCAAACACGTAGCTGGCGCCGCGCCCGGCCCGTTCGATGACGGCGTGGATCGCGGCAACGAAAACTTCGAAGCCGTCGTGGGGCCGCAAGGTCACGATTTCGGCGCCCGCGTCCGCATCAAGCAGCGGCGCGTGACTGGCGAAGCGGACATAGACGAGATGGGTGCCAGCGTGCCGCGCCGCGGCGGCAAAGGGCAGGACGAGGGCGCGGTAGTCGTCGATGTCACCAACCTGCCAGACGACGTTGTCCCCGACTGCCAGGCCCTTGATGGTGTCGTCGAGCCCGGAGATGCCGGTTGTTAGGCGGTGGTAGGCCATGTGCTGTCCTATTCGTACTGCGAGGGCGTGCGGTCATAGCGCACCGGCGCGATTGGCGCCGAGACCCGCTGGTGCATGCTGGCGTGCAGATAGGCGATGAAGGCGTCTGAGGCCGGATCGTGCAGAGATCGCCGACGGATCACCGCCACCGGGCGGACCAGTTGCACGTCCTCGAAGGGCAGGGCGACAAGCAGGCGCCCGAGCGTCTCGCGCAGGATGGTCGGCTCGGGCAGGATGGCCATGCCGCAACCGCTCTGCACCGCCTGCTTCATGCTCTCGACATTATCTAGCTCCATCACGGGATCGACCCGCACCCCGCCAGCGCGCAGCGCTTCGTCGATGGCACGACGGATAGGCAACTCGCGGTCGAAGGCGATGAAGCGCTGCCCGTCCAGGTCGGCCAGGCGCAAGCGTCGGCGCGGCACCAGGCGGTGGGCCGGATGGCATACCGCCACCAGCGGTTCGTCGCACAGGTGGATGGATTCGAAGCCGCGCAGGGTCGGTGGATAGGAGAGGATGCCCAACTCGACCCGGCGCTCACGCACCTGGCGCACCACTTCGTCCTGACGCAGATGCTGGGTACGCACGCGCACGCCCGGATGCTCGGCGGAAAAACGCTGCACCAGACCAACCAGCAGGTGGATGCCGAGGCTGTGGATCGCCGCCACCGTCACGGCTCCGCTGACTCCCTCCTCCGGCAACAAGCCGGCGACGACACGATCCCAGCCGGTTAGCAGGTGACCAACCCCGGCATGCAGCCGCCGGCCGGCATCCGTCAGCGCCAGCGGCCGGCACGAACGGTCAAGTAGCGGCACGCGCAGACTGAGTTCCAGCTGGGCAATCGCCTGGCTGGCTGCCGACTGGCTGTAGCCCAGCTGCCGGGCCCCCTCGCTGAGGCTACGGGACTTGGCTACGACGCTGAACAGTCGCAGGTGCTCGAGGTTCACAGTATTACTTTTACTGAATCTACGAATATACAATATCGAAATATGTGGATCCGCGAGTGCCCGATGCCTAACCTCGCCGCACCCCCAAGGAGCATCCATGTCTAGCGCCGTCGACCAGTTCATGCAGTCCGTCATCGCCCGAAACCCCGGCGAGCCCGAATTCCACCAGGCCGTCCGCGAGGTGGTCGAGAGCGTCCTGCCAGTAGTCGAGGCCAGCAAACGCTATCAGGATCTGCGCGTCCTCGACCGCATCGTTGAACCGGAACGGGTGATCATGTTCCGCGTGGTCTGGCAGGACGACAAGGGCCGCGTCCACGTCAACCGCGGCTTCCGCATCCAGATGAACAGCGCCATCGGCCCGTATAAGGGCGGCCTGCGGTTTCACCCCTCGGTCAATCTCGGCATCCTCAAGTTCCTCGCCTTCGAGCAGGTGTTCAAGAACAGCCTTACCACCCTCCCCATGGGCGGCGGCAAGGGTGGCTCGGACTTCGATCCCAAGGGCAAGAGCGATGCCGAAGTGATGCGCTTCTGCCAGGCCTTCATGGCCGAACTGCAGCGCCACATCGGTTCCGAGACCGACGTCCCCGCTGGCGACATCGGCGTTGGCGGCCGCGAGATCGGATTCCTCTTCGGCATGTACAAGAAGCTACGCAACGAGTTCACCGGCGTGCTGACCGGCAAGGGTCTGAAATGGGGCGGCTCGCTGATCCGGCCCGAGGCCACCGGTTACGGCGCGGTCTACTTCGCGGAACAGATGCTCGCCCTGCGCAAGCAGACCTTTGCTGGCAAAAGGGTCGCGGTGTCGGGCTCGGGCAACGTCGCGCAGTACACCGTCGAGAAGCTCAATGAACTCGGCGCCAAGGTTATCACCCTGTCCGACTCCAACGGCAGCATCGTCGACGAAGCCGGCATTACCCCCGAGAAGCTCGCCTGGGTCAAGGATCTGAAGGACGTCCGTCGCGGTCGCATCAAGGAGTACGCCGACAAGTTCGGCGCCACGTATCTCGACGGTCAGGGTCCGTGGGGCGTGAAGTGCGACGCCGCCTTCCCCTCGGCTACGCAGAACGAGGTCAACCACAAGGATGCCGAATGCCTGGTGAAGAACGGCTGCATGTGCGTCGCCGAAGGAGCGAACATGCCGACCACGCCGGAAGGCGTCGAGGTCTTCCTCAAGGCGGGCATCTGCTACGGCCCGGGAAAGGCAGCCAACGCTGGCGGTGTCTCGACCTCCGGCCTGGAGATGAGCCAGAACGCCATGCACCTGAACTGGACCCGACCCGAGGTCGACGCCAAGCTCAAGGGGATCATGCTGGCCATCCACGAGGCCTGCGTGCAGCACGGCCGCGACGGCGACAGGGTCAACTACGTCAAGGGCGCCAATATCGCCGGCTTCGTCAAGGTCGCCGACGCCATGTGCGACCAGGGCCTGGTCTGAATCAGGGGTCATGGCCGACCGCCGGCCGGCCATGACCACTGACCGTCCATATCCAACGCTACGGAGATCTGCCATGTCGACCCGTGCCAAGCCCTTGTCCGCGCCCACCGCAGGCATGGATGCGGCATGGCACCCCGATGGCGGCTACAGGGCGCGCGGCTATGAACCGGTCGGCCTCGGATTGGTCGTGCTGGCGGTCGATGCGCCGGCCACCGCCGTTGTCTGGGATGGGCTACCGGTGCTGCTCGATCACCTGTACGAGGAAGGGCTGCCGTGCGTAGTCACCACCCCCGCCTCGCGCAGCGAACTGGCTGGATTCCTCGAGCGACTTGCCTGTACCGTCCGACTCCCGATGCGCATCTGTGCCGAGGATGTCCCCGAAGATTCCCCCTGGCCGACCGCCACCCTGCTGGCTTGCAACCGCCTGGCCATCCAGGTCCGCCATGCGCTCGTCATCGCCGATGGGCCGCGGGGAACGGTCGGTGGAGCCGCAGCCGACTGCCTTGTCATCGGACTAGGCAACGCCTCCACCCAGGCGGCCCTGCGCCGTACCGGAGCGAATTTCGGGGTCGAACATCCGGGTCGGCTGGTGCCGATTGCGGATTGGGCCGGATTGGATGGCAGACGTCCGCCGCGTTGAGTGCCGTCCGTTTCCGTACCTCGCGCAATCATCGTCGTCATCAACACCAACATCTTGCGCCTGGAACGCCATGCACCGGATCCTCTCCAACGAGCAGCTCGCCGCCGCGGTCCACCGCCTGGTGATCGAGGCACCGCTGGTCGCCAAGGCCAGGAAGCCCGGCCAGTTTGTCATCGTGCGGCTCGACCAGGGCCACGAGCGCATTCCGC